>NZ_CP080467.1:3267500-3640000 GCF_022674245.1 Alicyclobacillus acidoterrestris | reverse complement strand
ATTGTCAGTTTCCAGGGGCAGTACACGATGAACGTACCTGTCACAATGGCGGCGGTCATCCTGTCTGCGTTGCCGCTCATCTTGGCGTATATCTTCGGACGGCGTTATTTGCTTCGGGGTATGCTGGCAGGGTTTGGAAAATAAGCTTACGGAGGGAAAGCGCTATGACTGCAAAGTACCAAGACACGAAAATGTCTCTCGAGGACAGAGTGGATTCGTTGCTTTCCGAGATGACCATCGACGAAAAAATTGCCCAGTTGTCGGCTGTTTGGGCGTACGAAGTACTTGACGGTCTGACCTTTTCGGAAGAAAAAGCAAAGCGTCACTTTCAACACGGAATTGGTCAAATCACGCGCATTGGTGGTGCGACCAATCACGATGCCGTGGGGACGGGGCAGATAGCCAACGAGATCCAAGCGTTTCTCATGCAGCATACGAGGCTCAAAATTCCCGCCATCGTTCACGAGGAATCGTGCAGTGGATACATGGCCAAGGGTGCGACTTGTTTCCCACAGTCCATCGGCATCGCCAGCACGTGGGATGACACCATTGCTCGGCGCGTTGGTGAAGTCATCCGCCAGCAAATGCGCGCGGCGGGGGCCCATCAGGCGTTGGCGCCACTGCTCGATGTCACGCGGGATCCGCGGTGGGGGCGCATCGAAGAGACTTTTGGAGAAGACCCGTATCTTGTCGCACAAATGGGGATTGGCTATGTCCAAGGGCTGCAAGGTGAACAGTTATCCGAGGGCGTTATTGCTACCGGCAAACACTTTGTCGGTTACGGTATCTCGGAGGGAGGCATGAACTGGGCGCCGGCACACATTCCTCAGCGGGAATTGCGCGAAGTGTACCTTTACCCATTCGAGGCGGTCGTTCGAGCGGCAAATCTAGGGTCGATTATGCCCGGCTATCACGAGCTCGACGGCATTCCGTGCCATCACAACAAGCAATTATTAGTTGACGTCCTGCGCGACACGTGGGGATTTGATGGAATTGTGGTGTCCGATTATTTTGCGGTGAACATGCTGCACGAATATCACCATGTTGCACGCGATAAGGTACAAGCGGCCCAATTTGCCGTGCAGGCCGGTGTTGACGTGGAATTGCCAAGTCGTGACGTGTATGGCGAATCTCTGCTACAGGCCATTACCGCGGGACTTGTGACGGTAGACGAGGTAAACGAACTGGTGCGGCGGATTCTCGCGATGAAATTCCGTTTGGGCCTGTTCGAAAATCCATATGTGGACACGTCGCGCACGCTTGAAGTCTTTGACAACCAAGAGCAGCGGCATCTCGCTAGGACGGCTGCGCAAAAATCTATTATCTTGCTGAAAAACGAGGCACAGTTATTGCCACTTCGGGCGAGTGCATTGAAAAAGTTGGCGGTCATTGGGCCAAATGCGCACAACACGCGCAACATGGTTGGCGATTACGCGTACCCGTGTCACATCGAGTCGCTGCTCGAAATGCGCGACGAGGACAACGTGTTTGCGACGCCGATGCCGGAGGATGTGGAGCGCGTTCAGGAATTTGTGCCGATGCAGTCGATTCTCGAGGCGATTACCGCGAAAGTCGGCGACGGTGTAGAGATCGCATACGCGCAAGGGTGCGATGTGTTTAGTCAGGATGACGCAGGATTCGCCGAAGCGGTGGAAGTTGCGAGCGGTGCGGATGTGGCTGTTGTGGTGGTTGGTGATCGCGCTGGTTTGACCGACGAGTGCACCACTGGGGAATCGCGGGATAGGGCGACGTTAGGGCTGCTTGGCGTTCAAGAGCGGCTTGTGCAGTCGATTGTCGCCACAGGCACGCCGACCGTCGTCGTGTTTGTCAGCGGGCGTCCGCTCGCGACGCCGTGGATTGCGAATCACGTCCCGGCGATTGTCGAGGCGTGGTTGCCAGGTGAAGAGGGGGGCGCCGCAGTCGCGGACGTGTTGTTCGGCGATTATAACCCAAGTGGTCGCCTGCCAGTGACGGTGCCCCGTTCGGTGGGTCAAGTTCCAATTTATTATGCGCACAAACCGTCCGGCGGCCGATCACACTGGAAAGGCACATACGTTGACGAGAGCAATGAACCTTTGTACGCATTTGGCTACGGGTTGAGCTATTCGACGTTTGAATACAGCAATTTGACGTTGTCTGCAGACACCATTGACGTTCACGGTTCTGTCGATATCTCGTGTGTCGTGACGAACACGTCGGACGTCGGCGGCGAGGAAGTTGTGCAACTATATGTGCATGACGTCGAGGCCGACGTCACGCGCCCGCTGCAGGAACTGCGCGGCTATACACGGATTTTCCTGCAACCGGGTGAACAGATGCAGGTAACTTTCACGCTGTCGGCCCATCAGCTTGGCTTTTACAACCGTCAGATGCGCTATGTGGTGGAACCTGGCGTGATCGACATTGGGATAGGCGCCGCTTCCAACGACATTCGACTGACCGGCAGCTTCTCCATCACGGGAGAGGTGAGCGATGTGGCGTCGCAGAAAATCTTTACGACTCCTGTTCGTGCCGTATCTCTCGGAAGCGTACAGGCGTAACCGCACGCGTGGTTACGGGTAATGGCAGATAGTCTGGGACAGTGAAACCAATCACATCTGGAGGGATACACATGAGTCAGGCATTAGTCGTCTATGGAGGATGGGAGGGGCACTATCCCGGCGAAATCGCCGATATTTTTGCCGAGTTGCTCGGTGAGATTGGCTTTGGCGTGACGATGAGTGACCGCCTGGACAGCTTTACGAGCGCAGATGACTTGCGGGCGTTTCAACTGATTGTGTTGCACTGGACGCAGGGCGACATCGCGCCCAATCAGTTCGCGGCACTGCGCGAAGCGGTGCACGGGGGCGTTGGGTTGGCCGGGATCCACGGTGGACTCGGGGACGCCTTTCGCAATATCCCGGAGTTCCAGTACATGGTCGGCGGCCAATGGGTCGCCCACCCAGGGAATGATGGGGTCACATATGACGTCACCGTCACGGACCTGAACCACCCCATCACACAGGGCGTTCCGAACTTCACCGTGACTTCTGAGCAGTATTACATGCATATCGATCCCGCCATCCACACCCTAGCCACCACCCGATTTGGCGACACGGTGATGCCGGTCGCGTGGACGAAACGCTACGGATCCGGTAAGGTGTTTTACCACTCACTGGGTCACCACCCGGATGTGGTACGGATGCCGGAAGTCCTTCGCTTGACCCGACAGGGGCTGGCGTGGGCGGCTGCAGAAGCGTAAATCCTGCGTCACCTGTCACGATCACGCAGCTCTGCGTCACAATGCTTCGCAGGTTCGCATATACGCTCGGCGTGGTGGTAACGGTTCGGCCATATGTCCGTGTACATCCGTCTCCTCCGCACGTACCATACACCATCCTGAAAGCAATGGAGGCGTTTTAAATGGGTACGTTCGGTGGATATACGCAATGGGCAGTCGTGTTCCTTATCATCTTTGTGCTGTTCTTCTTGCTGGTACCAGCTGTTGGAATTACTGCAGGTAGTTGCAGCTGTAGCTGTGCAACCGGCGGTTACGGCGTATATTAAGTTTTGAAAGGCCACCTCGGGTGGCCTTTTTACATACTAGGACACTTGCGACGCGGTCGAGACAATTCTCCGGTACTACGCCGACCGGTGAAATTACGACAGGATCGGCGGCGGAATGTCAGCCCCCTTTGAAATAGGGCATGATATACGCCCTATTGCCGGATTTTCGCTAGGTTCGGCAGATTTAAGACACGTGAAATGCCTTATCTACTCAAAAGCCGGCGGATAAACCAGAAAAATCAGTGGATAGTGCAGATTTCATGCCTTATCAGCGCAGATTGGCACGCGAATGTCTTAATAAGACACTCACCCGCCGGCCGCAGCCCCAGCCCAGCAGCCCATCGAATAGCGCCCTCCTTCAATTGCGGCAGCCCGCCCAAAGCTTCCCCTCGGTCACCCATCATCACACTTGACAACTTCTTCGCGCCGTATCATACTAATCTCAGAATCCGATTTCAGAAATCGATTTCACGAATCTCTAGGCGTTTCACGAAGCGTGGGTTTTATGAAATCGAGGTTGATATGAAAAAGAGACACGAAGTGTATCGGGAATCGTAGGGCAGTGTTCAAGATAGGGGCTGGAATTCGTGGTGAAGGTGAAAGATGTGGCGAAAGCCGCAGGGACATCACCCGCAACGGTTTCACGGGTTTTGAATGGCGTTTCTACTGTGAATCCTGAAATCGCTGAGAGAGTCAGAAAAGCGATACAGGAGCTCAATTATCGTCCGAACGAAGCGGGGCGCAATCTGCGGCGGAAAACGGACACCCAGTTGGGGCCGGATTTCGAGTTGCGAAGCCAGCACAACTGGAAAGCCAAACAGCAAATTGCTGCGAAGGCCGCAGAGTTGATCAGGCCTTCGGATGTTGTGGTGCTGGATTCGGGATCGACTGTCGCTGGTATGGTTCCCTATTTGAATGAAGGCACGCTGTTGTATACGAATTCACTCGCAATCCTACAATCGGCCGCGCGGCGAAATTTGCACGTTCACCTGGCGCCTGGGCTGTATGTGCCAGAAATGGCGGCGGTGTTCGGGGAAGAGACAGAGGCTTACTTTCGGAACCGCCAAGCGACAAAGTACTTTCTGTCCAGCGCCCGCGTCGATGTCAAAAATGGGTTGTGGAACGTAAATCAAGTGACGTCTTCCGTTAAACGGGCGGCCATTGAGTGCGCGAAGGAAGTGATTCTCTTAGCGGACCACGACAAGTTTTGTGATGCGTCGCTTAGCACATATGCATCGCTTCAGCAGGTGGACTTGCTCATTACCGATTATGTACCAGAAGAATTTCGAGACCGTTTGTTTGAAAGCGGTATTCATGTGGTGGAGGTTGGAGCGCCGTCTAGGTAAAGGGGGTGGCCGCGGTGACTGACCAGAGCACGCCGATTTTTATTCTAGCGGACGACCTGACAGGGGCTGCAGATGCGGCAAATTACTTTCGAACGCCAGAACGTCGCGTGAGAATCGGTTTCGATTCGGCTATGCCGTGGGATTTTAGGTTAACGCACGAAACGGTTCAGGTATTTGACGTAGAAACCCGGCATCTGTCGCTGGAGGATTCCTTCGGGAAGGTGCTCCGTGCTTGTGCGCATATTACACAAGCGAGCCCTGAGGCGCTTGTGTACAAGAAGGTCGATTCGACGTTGCGGGGCAATATTGGGGCGGAGATCGAGGCGGCCGTGCGCGGGTTGAACCGGAACATCGCCGTACTGGCGCCGGCTTTCCCGGCTGGTGGGCGGACGGTGGTTGGCGGCGTGCTGTACGTTCACGGCGTACCCGTGAACGAAACAGCATTTGCGAACGACCCGCATCATCCGATTCTGTCCGCGAATGTTGCAGAGCACGTTCGCACGAAAGCAGCGTGGCCGACGGTTCAACTCGGCTTGTCGCTCATTCGCCAAGGGGCCGATGTGGTCGAACACTTCTTGGCGGATCAAGGAGATGGGCCGGTCCTCATTGTGGCCGATGCCGAGGTGGATGAAGATTTGGCCGTGTTGGCCGAGGTGTTCAGCCGGAACACGACGTATTTGCCGTGTGGATCCGCCGGCTTAGCCCGACAGCTAGCAAAGGTCTGGACACAGTCCGTGGGCGCATGCGACGCAGTGGTTTCGCGAACGCCGCGTGCGCAGAGACAACTTTATGTCATCGGCAGTGCGAACCAGTTGGCGCGGGAGCAGGTGCAGGAGCTGCAAAAGCAGCGAGTGGTGCGCACCCTCGAGTTGTCTGCGACAAAGGTTGTCGATGATGTCACGGCGGCTGATGAGATAGCGGCAGCCATCGCGCGGATTGAGGCAGATGACGCAGACATTACGGTTCTGACGTTATCGCCGGAGCGCGTGTCGACCGTCGACCGAACGCGACTGGTCGACGCGTTGGCCCAAGTGGCCAAGGCATGGGTACACCGTTCAAGTGCCGATTTCGGGCGTTCGGAACAACCGCACTTGGCTGTGTTTGCCACGGGTGGTGACACGGCGTTGGCCTGTTGCAAGGCGGTCGGACATACGGAGATTTGGACCGAAGGCGAACTGCTCCCAGGTATTCCATGGAGCTTCGTCGGCGGGCACGATGGGCAGTTGACGCTTGTATCAAAGGCTGGTGGCTTTGGCGACGCGCAGACGCTTTGCAGTGTCGTAAATCGCTTGTGTCACGAAGCTTGAACACAAACTGGAGATGAATCAGGATGACGAAAAAAACGCGTATCGCAGTAACGATGGGTGACCCTGCCGGCATTGGTCCCGAAATTACGCTGATGGGCCTGCAGGACAAGGCGATTGCAGAGCAGGTAGAAGCGGTCGTCGTCGGGGACGTGAACCGACTGGAGGTCGCGAAGGCAGCGCTGGTCAAGACTGGCCGGTTGTCAGCGAATCAAGTGACGCTTCGGCCGATTGGCGATGTGTCGGAAGCGGCGTATCAACCAGGCGTCATGGATGTATTAGACCAAAACAACGTCCCAAGTGATCTGCCTTGGGGAAAGGTGTCCGCTGAAGCGGGGGCCGCGGCGTTTGACTACGTCAAGAAATCGGTCGAGCTCGCCGTGGCGAAACAAGTGGACGCCATCTGCACCGCTCCAATCAACAAGGAGGCGTGGAAACTCGCGCACGTGCCGTATCCCGGGCATACGGAGGCGTTGGCGGCGTTGTCGGGATCGGACAAGTCAGCCATGATGCTCGTCAATCACGGACTTCGCGTCGTTCACGTGACCACGCATGTGAGTCTGAAGGACGCGATTGCCATGGCGACGACAAATCGCGTGTTTGAACGAATTCAACTGACGGTCCGCTCATTAGAGCAGTTCGGGATGAAGCGGCCGCGCATTGCTGTGGCGGGTATCAACCCACACGCAGGCGAGGGTGGCCTGTTTGGGCGAGAGGACATCGAACAAATCGCGCCAGCTATCGAACAGGCGAAACAAGCCGGAATGGATGTCAGTGGTCCGTGGCCGCCAGATTCGATTTACGCGCGCGCGGCGGGTGGCGAGTTCGACGCCGTCATTGCCATGTATCACGACCAAGGTCACATCGCCATCAAAATGCTCGGTTTCGACACGGGTATCAATGTCACGCTGGGACTTCCGATTTTGCGGACTTCTGTCGATCACGGCACCGCCTTCGACATCGCCGGCAAGGGCATTGCCCGCGAACAGAGTATGGTCCAATCGCTGCAGGTGGCCATTGATTTCTTACAAGGGAAAGCTGCCGGGGCTGCGCAATAATGCGCTATCCCCCGGCGTTCAAGTAAGCGTTTAACGCGACGGGAGGCATCAGCATGAAGATTAAAGCAGTGGTCGATAAAGTTCCAGGCGGCATGATGATTTTTCCACTTCTCATTGGTGCGATTATCCGAACCATTTGGCCGGGGTTGCCCGACGATACGGTGTTCAAGAGTTCGTTTACCGGCGGTTTGCTTACAGGTTCCACGTCTCTGTTAGCGGCATTCTATATTTGTCTGGGATCAACCATTGAGTTTCGCGCAGCAGGTTACGTCCTGAAGAAGGGTGTATCTCTTTGGTTGAGTAAAATTGTAACCGCTGCCATCATTGGATTTCTTATCAAGTTCCTAGCGCCAGATCAGAATCACATGTTCTTAGGGCTGTCTGCCTTGGCCATCGTCGCTGCGTTCTCGGATTCCAACGGTGGCTTGTACATGGCGCTGATGGGGCAACTCGGCAAACGACAGGAAGATGTCGCAGCTTACTCTATCATGTCTCTCGAATCTGGGCCGTTCTTTACCATGCTGATTCTCGGTGTTGCGGGACTGGCAGCCTTTCCGTTGCGCGCATTCATTTTTGCACTATTACCGCTCATCATTGGTATGGTGTTAGGGAATCTCGATAAGAATATGCGGGAGTTCCTCAGCAAGGGGAAAGACGTACTCATTCCGCTGTTCGCTATCGGCCTTGGCTTTGGCATCAATTTAAAGGACGTCTTTCAAGCCGGGTTCGCAGGCATCATTTTGGGCTTTGGCGTTGTCGTCGTAACTGGCGTAGTGCTGTACTTGGTCGACAGGTTGGTTGGTGGTACAGGCTTGGCTGGTGTTGCTGCTGCATCGACCGCAGGCAACGCAGCGGCGGTTCCGATGGCTGTGGCGGCGGTCTATACCGGCTACCAGTCGGTAGCTGGGCAAGCGACCGTGCAGGTTGCTGCAGCGGTTATTGTCACCTCGATTTGTGTACCGATTATCACGGCATTTTTTGCAAAACGGTCGGGGTTGACGCGGGGTGAAACGTCCGTGCAGCAGGAAGCGGAGCAACAGTCCCACGTAGATGTACCCGCAAAGGAAGCGCATAACTAACTTCCTACTATGACTGAATAAAAATGTGGCGTCTACGAAAGCCCTATCAGGCACAGTCTCTGCCTGATAGGGCTTTTTTGTCAGTAGTCATCATTGTCCATGCCTTCTCATATCATCTATCGTCAGTCAAATGGACGAACAAATGGTGATGACACAGCTTCACGATGAAACCGCTTGCGAGGGAAAGAGGGGTTATGGGATGCGAAGATGGTCGACCTTTGCATGTTGTGCCTTGATCGCCGGGACGGTTGCAGGGGTGTCCGGTTGTGGACAAGGGCCAAATGCGGGTAATCACAAGTCCGGCACCATCACGATTACCGAGATGGATTACTATACGTCCACGCAAGGCGCACTGATGCAAACGTTGATTGACAAGTATGAAAAACTTCACCCCAATATTAAAATCCAGCGGGAACTCGTTCCAAACGCCACGTATTTGCAAAAAGTGATTCAGCAGGCCATGGCCGATGACATGCCAGACTTACTGATGCTCGACAATCCCAATCTACCAGAAATTGCGAGCACAGGCGTTTTAGTGCCGCTGCAGCAACTCGGCCACATCGACACGGAGAATTTCGCGAAAGGCTCTATCAGCGAAGGAACCTACGACAACACGTTATACGGGCTGGCGAACGCGAACAATACCATCGCACTGTTTTACAACAAACAAATGTTTCAACAGGCGGGCATTCAGTCGCCTCCAAAGACCTGGGCACAGTTGCGCGCTGATGCGAAAAAGTTAACGCACGGTTCCGTGTACGGGTTCGCGTTTTCAGGAGCAAGTGGCCTTGGCAATGTCGCGTGGCAAACTGAACCCTTTTTGTGGACTGTAGGTGGCGATCTTGACGCCCACATCGATTCACAGGGCTCCCGCGATACACTCAATTTCTTGAAGTCCTTGGTGGACGACGGATCGATGCCACAGGCGGTTGTCAATTGGGACCAGCAGGACGTCCAAAACCAGTTTCAAGAGGGCAAAGTGGCGATGATGATCAACGGTCCGTGGATTGTCCCGACTTTGCAGTCGATGAAGGGACTCGAGTATGGCATTGCGACCGTTCCAGTGCCCAAATTAGGGGACCAGGTCATTGCGCCATTGGGAGGGGAAGAATGGACCATTCCAAAGACGAACACGGCTTCAGAACAGGCGGCGTTTGCGTTCCTCAAATGGTTGGATGACACAAAGGCCCAGCAGATCACGTGGGCAGAAGAATCCCAAGAAGTGCCGGCGTACACACCTGTGGCCCAGCAGGTGGTGAAAAAGTACCCATACCTGCAGAGCTTTGCGACAGAAGTCGAGCACGCGCGGGCGCGAACGGCAGATTTAGGCGTTCACTACCCGAAGGCGGTGGATATCTGGGGCAGCGCGGTGCAAAGTGTGCTGACGGGGGCCTCTTCCGTCGACGCAGCACTTCGAAAAGCGAAGCAGGAAACACAGCAAATGCTTCAATCAAGCGATTGACGGCCAGTGAAGGATTGTGTGTCCATGATGAACGCCTGATTTGCCTGGAAGAGGAGGGAGACAAATGCTCTCTACATCAAGTACGCCGTCACGCGCGTTTCGCATGGCGCGGTACAAGCGAGCGTGGTTCCTGGTGCCACTCGCCGTGTATCTGCTCGTCATGTTCGGTTACCCGTTGTACTACAGCATCGTCATCAGCTTTCAGCATTTGAATCAAATCACCGTCATTCGCGGGCATGCGCCCTTCAATGGCGTCGTCAACTACATCGCAGCCTGGTCCGGCTCTGGTATTTGGCATATCGTCGCCAATACGATTGAGTTCACCGTATTGTCCATCATCTTTCAATTTGTCATCGGGTTGCTGCTTGCCTTGCTATTCAATCGGAAGTTTCCGGCGAATGGGTTTCTCCGCGCCCTCATCCTGGTTCCGTGGTTAATTCCCCAGTTGGTTTCTGGAACCATTTTCAAATGGATGTTCGATTCAACGGACGGTATCGTCAACGAAGCTCTTCTTGGTTTACACATTATCCATCACCCCATCTCCTGGCTATTACATCCGCAATCGGCGCTGATTGTCATCGTCATCACAAATATCTGGATTGGCATCCCCTTCAATATGGTGTTGATTTACAGCGGACTGAAGGATGTGCCGCAAGAGCTTTATGAAGCTGCGCAAATCGATGGCGCAGGCAAGTGGAAGTCGTTTCTCCATATCACGGTGCCGAGTGTGCGTACGGTCTTCGCCATTGTCTTGATGTTGGGGCTCATTTATACCCTAAAGGTCTTTGACATCGTGATGACATTGACTGGTGGGGGTCCAGAGAACGCGACGCAACTCTTATCTACTTGGTCCTACACGCTGTCCTTTACCAACTTCGACTTTGGCCAAGGCGCCGCGATTGCCAATGGATTAATTGTCATCGCGCTGTGTTTCACTGCCGTGTATCTCTGGTTTAACAAGCGCGCACTCGATTGAGGGAGGTGAAGTTGTGAGCACGAATCGAAGGGCATTCGGGCAAGTGGGGTATCTGGCGATCGCAATTGTGTGTGTGGCCATCCTCATCTTTCCATTATATTGGACGGTCGTGTCTTCCCTGAAGACGCAGATGCAGCTCTTCTCTAGTCATCCGTCTATCATCCCGCAGACCCCGCAGTGGGGGATTTATGCGAGAGTGTTTCTACAGCAGTGGCCGCACTTAATTACGAGTCTCATCGTCGCGTTCGGCGCTCTCATCTTGGCGCTCTTGATATCCGTCCCGGCCGCGTATGCCTTGGCTCAGTTTCGAACAAAAGCGGTGCCGGTCTTTTTATTGGTCCTGTTGATTGTTCAAATGATTCCAGGTATTTCCCTGGCGAATGCCCTGTTCATTATCTTTCACAAAGTTCACTTGTTGAACAACTACTTTGGGTTGATGCTGGCCGATACCACGTACGCGGTGCCATTTTCCGTTTTGATTTTGCGCGCTTTCATGATGTCCATTCCCAAAGAGTTGATAGAGGCAGCAAAGGTGGACGGCACCGGTGATACAGGCGCATTTATCCGCGTGGTGCTGCCCATTATCAAACCCGCGCTCGTCACTGCGTCGCTATTCTCCTTTTTGTTCACGTGGTCGGATTTTCTATTTGCCGTCACCATGACGACCAGCACCCGCATTGAGCCTGTGACTGTCGCGATTTATCAGTACATCGGAACGTATGGATCAAATTGGAACCAACTGATGGCGTTTGCTGTAATTGCATCTATTCCAGCAGCCATTTTTTTGATTGTTTCGCAGCGATACATTACTGCGGGAATTTCGAGTACAGGTTTAAAAGGGTAATTTTCGATGGTTGCCACCAACTACAATAAAGGGAGTGCATCGTGATGAAATTAGGCGTCTTCCAGGTATTGTTCCGAAACCGTTCATTTGAGGAAATGTTGGACTATGTTGCGGCAAGTGGCCTAAAGGCGATAGAAATCGGGGTCGGCGGTTACGTCGGCAAACCACATTGTGACGCGCCACAGCTGTTGTCCGATGCACAAGCACTGCGCGACTTCCGGCATCAAATTGAAGCGAGAGGGTTGGAGATTAGCGCGCTGAGTTGTCATGGCAACCCGCTGCATCCGAATCCGGAATTGGCGAAGCAGTTTCACGAGGAATTTCAGAATGCAGTTCGTTTGGCAGAACAACTTGAGGTACAGAATGTCGTGACATTCTCCGGTTGTCCAGGGGAGTCCGATTACTCTTTGAACCCTGTTTGGGTCACGTGCCCGTGGCCTGACGACCTTTCGCGCGTCGTGGAGTGGCAATGGGCAGAAAAGGTTATCCCGTATTGGCAGGAGCAAGCAAGCTTTCTTGCGAACCACGGGGTTCGCGCTGCCATTGAACCACATCCGGGTTTCTGCGTGTATAACACGGAAACGCTCTTGCGATTGCGAGACGCTTGTGGCGAGTCAATTGGCGCCAATTTTGACCCCAGCCATTTGTTCTGGCAGGGGATGGATCCCGTCGAATGCATCAAAACACTTGGGCGCGCGGGCGCGATTTATCACTTCCACGCGAAGGACACCGCAGTGGACGGGCGCAATACAGCGCTCAACGGTGTGTTAGATACGAAATCGTACCGCAATTTGGCGGACAGGTCGTGGGTCTTTCGTACGGTAGGCTATGGCCACGGTGAACAGATGTGGCGCGACATCATCAGCGCACTACAACTGGTGCAGTACGATGGAGCCATCAGCATTGAGCACGAGGATGGCTTCATGTCGATTGACGAAGGATTTCAGAAAGCAGTCAGCTTTCTTCAGGAATTGTTGATTGACGAGCGCGTCAAAGACATGTGGTGGGCTTAATTGGGTATCCGTAGAGCAGAGGAGGAGAAATGTGTATGGCAAAACACAAGGTGCTTGTCGTCGGATGCGGGAGCATGTCGAACACCTGGCTTGACTATGTAGAGCAGCGATCGGACGCAGAAGTTGTCGGACTCGTTGACGTCTATGAAGAGACGGCCATCGCGATGGCAGAACGGCGAGGTCTCGATGTTCCCACGTTTCAGGATATCGAAGATGCACTCTCGGCCACCGACGCCAACTTGGTGTTCGACATCACCATTCCGGACAGTCACAAGCAGGTGGTGATGACGGCGCTCCATGCAGGCTGCCACGTGTTCGGCGAGAAGCCGATGGGGACGTCCATGGCAGATGCCGCCGATATGGTACGGGTTGCCCGCGCATCCGGCAAGCGTTATGCAGTGATGCAAAACAGGCGTTACCTCAGACAAATTCGTGCGGTGCGCGCAGCCGTCAACTATGGTGCAATTGGCCGCCTCGGCGCACTCTACGCCGATTTTTTCATCGGCGCTCACTTTGGAGGCTTTCGGGATGCAATGGACAATCCATTGATTCTCGATATGGCGATTCACACGTTCGATCAGGCCCGCTTCATTTCCGGCGCAAAGCCGGTTTCTGTATACTGCCAGGAGTTTAATCCTCCGGGGTCCTGGTACCAAGGAAACGCCGCGGCAATCTGCATTTTTGAGATGAGTGACGGAACGGTGTTCTGTTATCGGGGTGCATGGTGCACAGAAGGATTCCCAACTTCCTGGGAATCCAACTGGCGGATCACGGGTAGTGAAGGAACCATTCTGTGGGATGGTCGCAATGATCCGACTTGTGAAGTCGCTTTGCTCGACCGCGAACCGACAGGACTCCACCGCGAGACGCGGACTGTGGAAATTCCAGTCGCTTGGAGCGGCCGTGAAGGACACTGGGGCTGTCTGGACGAGATGTTTGACGCACTGAACGAAGGCCGCCCCGCGGAAACTGAGTGCACCGATAACATCTACAGTGTCGCCATGGTGTTCGGTGCGATTGAGAGTGCGCGAATTGGACAGAAAGTATATTTGCGCAATTTGGTGTGATTCGCATACATCATATGACCATCGGCCCCTCCGCCAGGTATACGGTGGAGGGGCCGATGGCACGACCTATCGTTCATCGGGTGACGATACATGGAATGGCCGCACTTACTGTGATGAAGCGATAACCTCCAATGTTTGCAGCACGCGAGGCACGTTCATCACGTCTGCGTAGCGCGCGTTGAGATCTGTCAGGGCGCTGGCTTGTATCGTTTGGTTGCGGTCACCCACAGCCTCTTTCGGGATAATCACGCGTAACCCACGTTGGATGCCGTCTACAGCGGTGGCTCGAATGCTGCCACTGGTCGTCGCTCCGACGAGAATTACGGTGTCGATTTCATTTTCCTCAATGAAACGCTCGATGGGCGATTTATGAAAGTTGGTGATGTAAGGCGTATCGCTAATGACGCTATAGGAATAGTCCGTGAGTTCTGGATGTATCCGGGTCCATTTTTTATCCTCCAGCGCGCAAATCGATGGAAACTTCTGCCCCCACAATTGTGAACTGAGATTAGCCGGATCATAAATTGTGCGCGTAAAGGTGACCGGAATATGTTTCGACATACACAGTTCAATAAGCGCCTTTGTCGTTTCAATTTGCTTGTCAATCTCGATGGCGAGCCGGGAATTCGGGTCCGTAAACGCGGCCACGAGATCTCGAATCATTAACAGCGGACGCTTGCCAAAGCCCAATTGTCCGGAGAATCCTTCCTGTGTATACAATAGCTGCACTTCGTCGAAAATATATCGACGCTGCCCACCGGGCGTGTATACAACTTTCAGCCCGTACCCCTTGACAACGCCGTCCTTCTCTAATCGCCGAAGCGTACTAGGTGATACGCCGAGGTGGTCTGCGTATGGTGCCGACTACGGACGGTATTTGCCGAAAGGGACGGGCGTCCGAGGGCCATTCTGGACGACATTTCTTGCATTCTTTGTATCTGTGGGATGGGTGTCTACAGTAGGTGCGGCCCTAGCTACACAGTTTGCCTCTGTGCAGCCAATCGATTTGATTGGGAAGACGATGGGTGGTTTTGCAATTGTGGCGTACATCGGTTTGGCGCTAGGTTCCATGAGCTCCAATGTATTAAATATAGAGCGTTTTGCAGAATTAACGTTCACAACGCATTTGACACTATATATAGTGTTCCATTGATAGTTCGTACACTATATATGTGCGAGAAACGGTGAAAAATCGAATTCTGCAAAACGCTCAAATATATATAGTGGCTCGCTAGCGGCGTTAACCTTTGATGTTCCTCTTAAGCGCTGGGCGTCCGCATTGTTGATTGGCGGCGTGAGTATTGTCATTTCGCTGTGTTTGGCGAGTGAGACAAAGGCCGTTGACTTCCTCCAAAACTTCTTGCTATTCCTCGTGTACTGGGTTATGCCTTGGTTCGGCATTCAATTGGTTGAATTTTATGTAAATGGTCGAAACCGTGTTGATGATGTACTTGATTTCTATCGGCCGCGAGGAGCAATGGGTGGAATTCGCTGGGCAGGGCTTGGAAGTTTTCTAGTGGGTATCGCCGTGTCTATTCCGTTTATGGCTTCGGCGTTGTACACAGGCCCCATAGGTCATGCGTTGAAGGGTGCAGATTTGAGTTATTTTGTGAGTGCTATTGTCGCCGGGGGATTGTATTTTATCTGTACGGCTCGGGGGCGGCGGGGGACTGCGGTTCCAACTGCGGGGGAGTCAATTATCGTGGATGGCCGTTCGCAATGACACTGTTCTTAGTATTTTAGTCAAATCATTTTGCACGGATATAGCACCCTATTTTCCAGGATGAAAAGATCATAGTCGTGTGAGAAGGACGCGCACTGCAAAAGGCGTAGCGCAGACTAAGGGGGCAATTTCAATGGCCGAACTGATGTCGAACTCGAAAATAGGAGGGGAAGACGATTTCGCTCTGGAGGCCATCCCTGAGCAAGCGAGGATGCCGTGGAGCAGTATCCTGAACGTAACGATGGGCATCGTGGGTGCGATGATTTTTATGCAGCTTGGGGGAGAGATGGCCCTCACGTACGGCAGTGTCAATGCGATTCTGGCCATGGTATACGCGACGGCGATGAATGCAGTTTTAGCCATCATCCTAGCATTTTTTGCTGCAAAGACGGGTCTCAATGCGGGTCTGTTGACAAGAGGAACCGGCTATGGATTTGTCGGTGCGGCACTTACGTCACTGCTCTATGCGTCGAATTTTATCGTGCTTGCGGCCACGGAAGGAAGTATTATGTCTCACGCGGTTCATACGTATCTTCCTTCCATCCCCCTTTGGCTGATAATGCTCATTCTTGGTGCCGGAATTATTCCACTGAGCCTCTATGGCATGAAGCAAATCAATAAATTCCAGAGGTATTCTCTGCCTGTCTATATCGTTCTTTTAATTAGCGGCATAGTTGTGGCGCTGCACAAGAAGGTGTCCACCCCAGATAACTGGCTTACGTTCTCGCCACACGGGCAGATGGTAGGGGGAGCGGCGCTATTAACATGCATTGGGATTTTCAATGGCATCATTGGGGGACAAACGTTGTTGACGGCTGACTACGCCCGCTTTATCAAGCCGAAGGAAATTCGATTTGCACCCTTTATCATTGGGTTTGTCCCGCAGTTGGGCTCCTACCTCATCATGGGCATGGTTGGAATCTGGTTTGCTGTTCGGTTCGCACAATCCGATCCCGGTGTCTACATGGTTTTCGTCCTCGGCGTCGGCGGCACACTGTACACAGTTCTCACGCAGCTTCGTATTAATTTGATAAACATCTACAGTGGATCGCTCGGTTTAGCCAATTTCTTTGGTCGGATTTTTAAATTCACGCCGGGACGCGTCTTTTGGGTGATTGTTACGGCGGGCATTGCGGTGGTGTCCATGCTGTCCAATATCATTGCGCATATTGGTGTCGTCCTTACATTCCAGGGTGTCAGCATGTTTGCGTGGACCGCTTCGATGCTGGCGGATTTACTCGTCGTGAAGAAGGTTTTCAAAATCGGTCCATCACATGTGGAGTATCGGCGAGGATATCTTAGGGATTGGAACCCCGTGGGCCCGATTGCGTTGCTTGTGGGGTCGGCTGTTGGTCTCATCTTGGCAATCTCTTATGTAGGGACGATTGCGTCTTCCATTTCGGCATTTATCGCCGGTGGGATAGCCTTCGTCCTGCACATCGCCTTAGCTATGGCGACGAAGGGAAAGTATTATGTCGTAAGTGGCGTAAGGAATGGAGAGGGATTGTTGGATGAGCATGAGGCACCTGCCGAGGGGTAGTTCATCGATAACCGTTCTTTCGAAAACGTCTCTTCGGTCACCAAGTGCTCCGGATGGGGGACCACCTACTGAGTGGTGGCCCCTTGTCCGTGTTGCGGTTGGATTTAACCAATGGCTATCATCCGGTCAATTGGCGTTTTTGCACGTGCGCGCAGTTCGTCCTGTACTTGTATGACGTGTTGCATGTTGCGCAGTGCGTCGAGTACTTTTTGCAGGGTAATTTTTTTCATGAACGGACACACGGCATTGGGGTTCGCCGCGACAAAACGCTTTTGGGGATTTGCCTTCTCCATTTGATGCAGAATTCCGGTCTCTGTGGCGATGATGAACTCGGTTGCTGTGGAGTGCGTTGTAAAATCGAGCATGCCGCCAGTCGAGAGGATGTGTGTCCGGTTGGTGGGCAATTGCCCTTCAGCCAGTAGATGCATACTTGAGGTAGAGCAGCCACACTCTGGATGAACGAGCAGTTCGGCACGTGGGTGCTGGTTGATTACTGCATCGACTTGTTGTGGTTGAATGCCGGCATGTACGTGACATTCTCCCATCCAGATATGGATATTGTTCCGGCCTGTCATGCGCTTGACGTAAGCGCCGAGAAACATGTCGGGCAGGAATAGAATTTCTTTATCTTCGGGAATCGACTGGACGACGTCCACCGCGTTCGACGAGGTACAACAATAGTCGCTCAGTGCCTTGACTTCAGCTGTTGTGTTGACGTATGCCACAACGATAGCCTCCGGATGATCTCTTTTCCAAGACTTCAATTGCTCAGCAGTGATGGAGTCGGCCAATGAGCAACCGGCTTCTAGGTCTGGTAACAGAACGGTCTTTTCGGGGTTCAAAATCGACGCTGTTTCCGCCATAAAATGCACGCCACAAAAGACAATGACATCGGCATTTGTGCGCGCGGCTGCTCGGGCCAGTGCCAAGGAGTCTCCAAGCACATCCGCGATGTCCTGAATCTCCGGAAGTTCGTAGTTGTGTGCCAGAATGACTGCATTTCGGCGAGCCTTCCACATCTCAATTTCCTCTATTAAGTGATGGTGAATTGTCGGAGTGTCGATGTTTGTTCGCTCCCTTCGTACGCGACCACATACTTCGCAAGCTGCACGACTTCATGTGTATATACACCTGAACATACTACCGAAACGTGCAGTCGTCAAGAGACACCGGGCAGTTTAAATTTCAAACACGATCAAATCTTGTCTTTGGAGCAACTGAGTGTACAATCAGGTGTATATACATATTTGGGCGTTCATCTACCGTATGGGGGGACTCTTGATGATGAATATGGGACTGACACGGGATTTGATTCGGCTGGCACTTAGAGAGGACATTGGGCGTGGGGATTGTACAACGGAAGCTATCATTCCAACTAAATTACAGGCGATGGCGACTGTTTATGTTAAGGAGGCCGCAATCGTGGCCGGGTTGCCGGTTATGGAAGCTGTGTTCGAAGAACTCGGTGGACAAGTGCGTATTGCACATTTGGTAGAGGATGGGCAAGAGATCAGCGGAAAGACAGCTGTTTGCCGGATGACGGGATCCGCCCGACACATCCTCATGGGCGAGCGCACCGCGCTCAATTTTCTATCGAGGCTGACGGGGATTGCTACGTTCACGCGGATGGCTGTACGTGAACTCGTAGGAACGCATGCGAAGTTACTGGATACGCGCAAGACCACGCCGGGATGGCGCAGTCTCGAAAAATACGCCGTCCGCACGGGCGGTGGGTACAATCACCGCTTTGGGCTCGACGATATGGTCTTGATTAAGGACAATCACATCGCACTTTCTGGTGGCATCCGGCAAGCCGTGGCACGTGCGCGCGCGAAGGTTGGTTTGGCGCAAAAAATTGAAGTGGAAGTCGATACGCTTCGTCAGCTCCAGGAAGCTTTAGACACAGACGCTGACATGATTCTGTTGGATAATATGGCGCCCGATGTGTTGCGTGAGGCCGTGCAACTGGTTGCTGGGCGCGTCCCACTGGAAGCTTCGGGAAATGTCAATCTGGAAACGCTCGCTAAGGTGGCGCAGAGCGGGATCGACTATATTTCTATGGGCGCCTTAACGCACTCGGCCACGAGTGTCGACGTGGGGTTAGATATCGTGTTTGAGTAAGTGGATAGATGGAGAGGTGACGAGCGATGAATGTCGTTGACTCGGATTTTGTCATTGTCGGAGGCGGCTTAGCGGGAAGTGTCGCTGCTTACCGATTGAGTGAATTCGGCGATGTCACCCTACTTTCAAAGGCGCCGCCGACAAAGAGCAACTCGTATGCCGCGCAAGGGGGCATTGCAGCCGCCATTGGCCCACAGGATTCGCCGTCACTGCACGCAGCGGACACCATCGCTGCCGGCGCGGCGCTGTGTCGCCCCGATATGGTGGCCATGCTTACGGAGCGGGCGCCTGGTGTCATCCGCTGGCTCAACGGACTTGGTGTCACATTTGATCAGCATTTGTCGGGGGAATTCGCTTTGGGACTGGAAGGTGCGCACCGCCACCGCAGAATTTTGCATGCAGGTGGGGATGCAACGGGTCGGAAGGTCATGGAAGTGATTCTCGCGGCTTTGCAGCAGATTCCCACCATCCAAAGAGAGACGAACATTCAGGTACTAGGGCTCGCTCAACGACGTGATGGTTCGGTTGCTGGTGCATGGGGACAATCCGCCTGCCACCCAGGGCAGCCTATTTTATTCCGTGCGCGCCGAGCTACTATCTTGGCCACCGGTGGTGTGGGACAATTATACCTGCGTTCGACGAACCCGGTTGGTGCGAGTGGGGACGGAATAGCCCTTGCGTATTGCGCGGGTGCCCCCGTGCGCAACTTGGAGTTCGTACAGTTTCACCCGACTGCGTTAGATGACAATGAACAACAATGCTTTCTCATCTCCGAGGCTGTCCGTGGGGCGGGGGGCGTCCTGGTGGACGGTGATGGCACCCCAATCATGCAGGATCATCCACTCCGTGATTTAGCACCGCGTGACGTGGTCGCTCGTGTGATTTACCAGTACATAACTAGGCGGCAACCCGTATACCTCGATTGTCGAAGGATTTCGGGTTTTGCTGAGTTATTCCCGACGATTTATCGGCACTGTGTCTCCCGTGGACGAAATCCCGCTGTCGATTTATTGCCGGTGTCGCCTGCAGCTCATTTTATGATGGGCGGTGTGCTGGCTGAGATGGATGGAACAACAGGTGTGTCAGGGTTGTACGCGATTGGAGAAGTCGCCAGTACTGGCGTCCACGGGGCGAACCGTCTAGCTAGCAACTCATTGCTCGAATGCGTAACAATGGCACTCACCCTGGCGGACAGCATGAAGCGTTCAACAATGGTATATCGCAAAACGGATATGCATCTCGATGTGGAGGATCCGATCGCGCTGTTCACGCCGGACGCCCCTGAGGTGATTCGTGAGGTACAGTCCGTGATGTGGGCGGCGGCCGGCATTGTTCGCGATGAAATGTCTTTGTTGGCAGGATTGGAGCAGCTGAACATACTTTCTGAACGGTATCCACAGTCTCCAAGCGTGATTACAGCCCGATGCATTGTGCAATCGGCATTGTTGCGCAAAGAGAGTCGGGGTGCGCATTACCGCCTAGATTACCCGTCGCAAAGACCGGAGTTGAACGGGTGGGACAACGTTTTGTCACAGAGCGGAAGATCACCTGTGTAAATATGAATATCGGCCAATTATCACGCTGAATTTTGGCTGATTTGATTGTTTTCAATATTGTAGTCAAAAGATACTATCAAATTGTAAATAATCATTAGAAAAGTATCAAAATAAGGAGGATCCCAAACATGTCTGGAACGCCCAACACAAAGATGGTGACACCGCCGTCGGCCTATAAGATTGTCAACATTCCAGAGCCATACGCGGATGTCATCCAGCGTCATGGCGTAGACGGCAAATTCGTCAATTCACAGGAGAGCCCGTGGGTCCCATTCGGGGAGAATGCAGCCATTCGTCACCTTGCCTTCGACGTTCGCAATAACATTGCCAGCAACATTTTATGGATCAAGTCGGGCGGCGTGATCGGTACGCACCGGCATCGGGGTACCATTGTCATGGTTTGCCTCGAAGGTAGCGCCCGCTATTTAGAGTATGACTGGGTAGCTGGCCCAGGGGACTTGATTTACGAAACGCCGGGATTGACGCACACGCTCGTGAGCGACCACCCGGAGGGGGTCAAGTTGTTCGGTTGGCTTCAGGGGGCCATTGAGTTTTTTGACGAAAACGCGAATTTCCTCGAGACGGTGGATGTCTGGTGGTATATCAATCACTACGAGAGCTATTGCTGTGAGCATGGGATTCCAATTAACCCGCAAATGTATCTTTGAACGTGATCGAATGTACCACTTCCACTTGAATGAAAGCGCTTTACTTAATCCTGGCACGACAGCAGGCTGGTACGTCGGACTTCCTGCGAATTGAAAAGGGTGGGATTGCGTGCGATCCGCAAGCCGATGGTGGTCATATGAAAATGCCGTCTTAGCCATTTTGTCCGCGGGTTGGGGTTTTCTTTTCTTAGAGCGGATGGACATCAACTATTTGATGCCGTTTATGGTGAAAGACTTACACCTGTCTAATGCTGAAGTGGGGTTTGTTGCTGCTGGATTTTCCTTGACGTGGTCGTTGTCGGGTTATTTTGGCGGGTATTTTGGAGATATTTTGGGAAAGCGCAAGCTCCTCTTAATCATCAGTATCCTTGCGTTTTCCCTCTGTTCCTTTATTACTGGTCTGGCCACAGGATTTCTTCTGTTAGTCGTGTTCCGAATGGTGATGGGGATGCTCGAGGGGCCGTTCTTTCCCGTGGGCACATCGATTCTCTTAGCCGAATCGACTTATTCTCGCCGCGGATTCAACTTGGGGTTTTTGCAGAACTTCTCCTCGAATATTTTAGGGGGCATGATTGGGCCGGTTGTCATCGTGGCGCTCGCGACGGCTGTGGGCTGGCGGTATACGTTCTTTTTCACTATCATTCCAGGCATCGTCGTGGCGCTGTTGATGTGGAGATTTATCAGGGAGCCGAAACCAACCCGCGAAGACGCAGCGGAAATGGTGACGCACGGTGGAAAGCGCCAAGGTGAGAAGATTCGTCCGTGGACGGTCTTCAAATATCGAAACATGATTCTCTGCATGATCATTTCGGTTTGTCTAATCCCCTGGTACACCCTGCTGTTCACCTACGCACCTTTGTATTTGACACAAACTAGAGGAATGTCTCCCCACATCATGAGTTATGTCATGTCGATAGTGGGTGTGAGCGCTGCTGTTTGGGGATTTGTCGTACCCATGTTGTCTG
Source organism: Alicyclobacillus acidoterrestris (assembly GCF_022674245.1). Taxonomy (GTDB): domain Bacteria; phylum Bacillota; class Bacilli; order Alicyclobacillales; family Alicyclobacillaceae; genus Alicyclobacillus; species Alicyclobacillus acidoterrestris. The sequence continues at coordinate 3,617,732 of NZ_CP080467.1, read as the reverse complement.
ATAGGTTGGGTAGAAAATCGATGATGATTCTGTTTTGCTTGATTTCTATCGTCGGGCCGGTATCTGTCCTGTACTTGCACGCAGCTCTCTGGTTTTTCATGGTCGTCATTTTTATCGGATGCGCCGGCACGGGCGGCATGGCACTTTACATGTCGGTCATTCCTTCCGAGACCGTACCGAGAAAAATTGCAGGCGCCGCGATTGGCTTAGCGATGGCCTCCGGAGAATTCGTCGGCGGTGTTGGGATTGTCTCTGCTGGAGGGGTCCTGGCGAATCACTATGGGTTGGTAGCCCCGCTCTTGATGTCTGCAGCGTTTGCGCTGGTCGCGGCGTTCGTCGCAATCTTTCTCACCGAGACAGCCCCCATCAAAGTGAAGGCGCGACTCGTATCCACCACGGACGCCCAGGTCAACTTGGATGTGTAAATTGCTAAGCAAACTCAGTTGAGAAGAGGAGAAAACCAATGAAAGCTGCCATGTGGTATGGAAGGAAAGACGTCCGCGTGGTCGATATTGAAGAGCCAGTCGTCAAAGCAGGAACCGTTAAAATTCAAGTGGAGTGGTGCGGGATTTGCGGGAGCGATTTACACGAATATGTAGCCGGCCCGATGACGATCCCAGTCGAAACACCGCATCCGTTGACAGGCCAGGTTGCCCCTGTTGTTTTGGGACACGAATTTTCGGGGCGCGTGGTCGAAGTTGGGGATGGTGTCACGCGCGTGGCGGTTGGTGATAGGGTCGTTGTCGAACCGCTCCTCAGTTGTGGGAAATGCGCGCCTTGCAAAAGCGGACGATACAACCTGTGCGTATACCGTGGATTTCACGGATTGACATCAGATGGTGGCGGATTTTCCGAGTACACTGTGGTTCATGAGAACTTGGTTCATAGGCTCCCTGGGGCGTTGTCATTCGAAGCGGGGGCGATTGTCGAGCCTGCGGCGGTCGCCGTGCAAGCGGTGTATTCAAGTGGACTCAGGATAGGCGACACTTGTGCGGTCTTTGGTGCCGGCCCCATTGGTCTCTTGCTTACACAAGCGGCAAAGGCGGCCGGCGCGAGTACCGTGATTGTCGTGGAAGTTTCGGAACAAAGACTTGCGAAAGCTGAACAATTAGGCGCTACGCATTTGATCAACCCACAAAGCGAGAAAGTGATTGATGCGATTCTCGCTGTAACTGATGGGCAAGGGGTGGACGTCAGTTTTGAGGCGGCCGGTGCGCAGACCGCGCTTACGCAGGCTATTGGATGTGTGAAAGCGGGTGGCGAGGCCGTCATTGTCAGCCTGTGGGAGCAAGAAATTGTCTTCCACCCAAATCTACTCGTTTTGAACGAGCGGAAAATTACTTCGTCCGCCGCGTATTGCCGAATGTTTCCGAGGGTCATGTCGCTCATTGCCAGTGGACAAATCAATGCCGAGGGATTGGTTTCTAAAAAGATCCACTTAGAAGACATCGTCGCGGAAGGTTTCGAAGCGTTGTTGACAGACAAATCTCAATCCAAGGTTCTTGTGCGGCCAAGGTGAAATTTTGCAAGGCAAAGTACGGTAAATGATCCATCAAATTGAGGAGGAATCTCATGATGAACCGATTTGAAGAAGAAGTCTATCATTGTACCGATGTGATCACGGATTTGATGGAGCGCACGGAGAACCCATTGCATCGGGCGATTCTCAAGAACTACCGCAGACACATTCATTTGGAAGGGGCCGGGTTGTTTGACGAGATCGTGGCACCGGACATGATGACGGAAGAACCCCTTTATCGAATCAACTGGGGCGAGCCAAGTGTGATCCGGGGGAAACAAGGGGTTGTGGACTTTTACCGATCGGTGAAAGAAGCTGTGATGTGGAATACGGACGATAAGATTGCCGTCGCGGATTGGGGACTTTGCGATGAACTCACCTTTAATTTTTTGGTGACGGGGACTGACCTTTGTGCGCTTGGCGTCGATGTCGAGGATAAAGACGCCATTTATCACTATCAAACCCGCCAGGCTTTCGTTTGGCCATACGACGATCACGCTCGGCTGCTTGGAGAACATCTTTATGTGGATGCGACGAGTGTTCATATTGAAAAAGTCCATCCGAATGACGTGATCACTCCGGCCCGAGCGAGAGAAATTCATCTGGAAATTCTCGAAACATTGGAGAAGTAAGCAGATTGATATCTTGATGGGCACTTGGGGAACCAAGTGCCCTGACTTTACCCAAAGACCTGCATGTCCGGGGTGCCCCAGCATGTCTTATTAAGACACCCATGCTTCTTTCGGAGATGATAAGACATCAAATCTGCACTAATCCCTGGGTTTTCGCCGTTGTCGGTTAGATTTTGAGTAGATAGGGTATCGCATGTGTCTTAAATCGGTGAAAACCGCTGAAAATTCTAAAATAGGGTAGATAATTTGCCTTATGCGACGGCCCTATATCCATATCACCACTGGGCCTAAGTGGCAGCAGTCCAACTACACAGTTATGCCCCACCGTGTCCTTCATCGCGGCACAGCACTCTCCACCTACACGTATTAACATTAGGCTTGTCCTAAATAATTCAGAATTGACTGTAAATATCGACGGTGCTATTCTGTGTGTGACCACAATACGGGCGAGGTGACCGCATCACGGACATGGAGCAAGTGGGAGGAACAAACAAGACGCTAGTCATTCAAAAAATCGGGAGTATATTGGACTATGTTTCGCGTAATGGACCTGTGTCGTCAGTATCTAAGATGGCCGCTGAACTGGAAATTCCACGAGGGACACTTCATCGATTATTAAACGACTTGGGATCAGAACAATTTTTGAACCGAAATGAAAGCGGTTACGAAGTGGGCTGGAGAGTCCTTTCGCTCGCTGCTCACGCATTGAGCGACCGTGATATCGTACAACTGGCGCGTCCATTTGTACAATTGCTATCTGCACAGACAGGTCTTAATACCTCCGTGTACGTCCGTGTAGAGGAGTGTCGCATGTGTGTTCATCGCGTTGAAGGGGTATCCATTTTACGGCCAACCGTGAAAGTAGGGGAATTGTTGCCGTTACACGCTGGTGCGTCAGGCAGGATTTTGACTGCCTGGTTGGCAGATGCGGAGAGGGAGGAACTACTCCGATTATCAAGAGAGCGGTTTCCTGATGTGAGTTCCAAACAAGACCCTTCGTGGTGGATGACCGTTCGAGAACAAGGATGGATTTTGAGTGTCGGTGAGCGGGATCCTGAACTCGCGGCGTTGGCAGCACCTTTGTTTGACGTCAGTGGCGCGGTGGTCGCTTCGCTATCTGTTTCTGGGTCAACGTTTCAATTTTCGAAGCAAGATACGACCTACATTGCAAAAATGGTAACGGAATGTGCTCGTAAAATCAGCCTGCAAAGGAGATGAATCAGAAAGGTTTCACCATCACGAACAAGGAGATGGGGGCTGTGGGTTCTTCACTGACATCAAGGCATGAACGACCATTGGAAGATATCCGCGTCTTAGAATTTGGGTCTTTAATTGCAGGTCCTTTTGCGACAAGGCTGCTTGCGGATTTTGGCGCGGAGGTCATTAAGATTGAGTCACCACAGGGGGATCCGCTACGCAAGTGGGGATTACTTACAGAAACAGGCGACTCATGGTGGTGGCAGGCTCAAGCGAGAAATAAGAAACTCATGACGCTTGATTTACATCATCCGGAGGCCCAGAAAATTGTGCGGGATCTTGTCCGCGAGGCAGATGTCATCGTGGAAAATTTCCGACCTGGGCAAATGGAGAAGTGGAATTTAGGTTACGACGAGCTTACGCAGGTAAATCCCGGGATTGTATACGTCAGTGTATCTGGGTTTGGTCATTCGGGGCCGTATCGGGATCGTCCAGGTTTTGGAAACATCGCGGAGTCAATGAGTGGTATGCGGTACGTGACAGGATTCCCTGACTTGCCACCTGTTCGTGTAGGGTTTTCTATCGGCGATGAGATTGCGGCATTGTATGCGGCGTTGGGTGCACTGATGACGCTTCTCAGGCGTGAGAGACAGAAGGACGGTTTGGGCGATCATGTAGATGTTGCCTTGACGGAAGCGGTGTTCAGTATGACTGAAGGGGCTATGACGGAGTACAAACATGCAGGTGTGATACAGCAGAGGACAGGAAATGCTTTGAAACGCTCAGCCCCGTCGAATATCTATCCTACGAAAGACGGCAAATGGATGGCTATCGGCGCGAACACCCCTAGAATTTTCCCACGTTTGCTTGCCGCGATGGGGCGGGATGATCTCGTCCGTGATCCAAAGTTTATTGACAATCAAGCACGCCTGGAGAACATCGAAGAGTTGGATCAAATCATCTCGGATTGGACGAAACAGTTTTTACTCGCAGAGCTTTGGGAGACGTTGAACGCCCATGAGGTACCAGCTGGACCTGTGATGAATGTTGCCGACATTGCATCAGATCCGCATTATATCGACCGTGAGATGGTTATTCAAGTTCCTTCAGAAGATCTAGGTGCGGTTTGGATGCCTGGTATTGTGCCGAAATTGAAGAACTTTCCGGGTTACGTTCAGCATGCAGGTCATCGCCCGGGGCATGACACTGTCTGGGTATTGAAGTCACTCTTGAACTGGGATGATGAACGAATTGCAACTGCGCTGGAACAAGGGGTGATATACCAATGAATTGGCCGCAAACAGTAAAAGTCATTGATGTTACGCCACGAGATGGGCTGCAGGATGCAGCGGGGGAATTGACTGCCGAGCAAAAGATTCAGTTGTGCAGGGATCTCTATGCGGCAGGTGTTCAAAGTGTAGAAATTACCGCCTTTGTCTCGCCAAAGTGGGTGCCGTTGATGAGGGATGCAGAAACGGTTGCGCTCGCCTTGCGTGAGCTGAGTGACACGATTGCGCTTGTGCCTAATCAAAAGGGTTTTGAACGCGCACTTGCTACTGGCGTCAATGCGGTGACGTTTGTCGTGTCGGCAAGCCCCATCCACCAGCGCGAAAACCTTCGCATGTCACTGGCGGATTCCTTTGAGCAGTTTCGCAGGATTGCGCAAATGCACGCAAGTTCGCAGGTTCGACTACGCGGGGCGATTTCCTGTGCGTTCGGGTCGCCGTTTTCTACTGAGTCGATTACGCCAGAGACAGTTGCAGATATTGCTTGTGAATATGTAGACTCAGGTGCCGTAGAGTTGAGCCTCGCGGATACGGTCGGCGTCGGTACCCCACAAGTGATTTACGATACCATTTTGTCTGTGAAACAACGGGTAGGTCACCACGTCCCCATCACGTTGCACTTACATGATCGATATGAGCTTGGGCTTGGCAATATCGTGGCTGCACTGGCTGCCGGTGTGACGGTCTTTGAGACTGCGCTGGCTGGTTTAGGTGGGTGTCCGTTTGTGCCAGACGCACCAGGGAATCTAGATACTGAAAAGGTGGTGCGTTGGTTGCATTTGATGGGGATTCACACTGGAATTGATGAACACGCTTTGTCGCAGATAAGAAAGCGCTTACTAAAAGATTTGGATGCGTCTAATGGTAGAGCAGATTAAGTTGAGATGAGGGTAGTTTCAGCGAGTGGGGGAGCGATATGCAGGGATCTGTGGAGGTGGATGTACAATGTCCAATCTGTCGATTGCAGCGAGATTAGATAGGCTCCCTATCGGGGCGGTACACCGTAAAGCGGCGTTTATTATTGGGCTTGGTCTATTTTTCGAACTGTATGATGTATATCTATCTGGGGTGTTGGGATCCGTTATTTCAGATCAGTTTCATATCAGCGGATCGACCCAATCGTTACTGCTTGGTTCGTCTTTCCTGGGGATGTTCCTTGGGGCGATTTTCTTAAATCGCATGGCAGATTTGATTGGTCGCCGCAAGGCATTTATGGTAAACCTTCTCATTTACTCCGTGTTTACATTTCTGTGTGCATTCAGTCCGAATGTTGTGTTGCTCGTCCTATTTCGCTTCCTTGCAGGAGTCGGCATCGGTGCTGAGGCGCCACTTGGCGACACCTATCTCAGCGAAGTTCTTCCAACTTACCGCCGCGGCAAATTGATGGTGTGGGCTTACACGTTGCAGTTTTGTTCCATGCCGGTAGAGGGGCTGCTGGCTCGTTGGATAGTTCCGACGCAATTTGGAATGGCAGGTTGGCGGTGGATGTTTATCATTGGCTCCTTGGGTGCCGTTTTCGCGTGGGCCTTGCAACAGTTTTTACCCGAATCTCCACGTTGGTTAGAATCGGTCGGGAGAAAACCAGAGGCAGAGGAGATTATGATGAGGTTTGAGCGGCATGCCGATAGGAGCGAGGAGGATATTCTCACAAGCGCCGCGCCTACGGTGCCCGACCCTCCGCAGGAGAAATTGCCTGTTTCGACACTGTTTGTCGCGCAATTCCGCAGGCGGACGATACTATTATGGGTATTCCAAATCCTCCAAACATTTGGTTACTATGGGTTTGGAACGCTTGTTCCATTGGTGCTTGCTGCAAAGGGATTTGACGTGCATAGTTCGCTCACCTATACGACTTTGTCGTTCATCGGTTATCCTGTCGGATCGCTCATATCGCTGTCTATCGTGGAACGTATTCAGCGCAAATGGCTGATCGTCATGGCTGCGTTCTGCATGGCACTGTTCGGAATTCTATTTGGTATTTCTAACTCGATAATTCTCATTATAATCTTTGGCTTCCTCTATACGATGGTGAGCAACATTTTTTCAAACGCCTATCACATTTTTCAAGTTGAAATTTATCCCACTTCGATCCGCGCAACTGCATCAGGTGCTGGTTATAGTCTCAGCAGACTGTCAAGTGGTCTGATGCCGTTTGTTCTTTTGCCTTTGCTGCAAGGCAGCGGTGCCACGGCTATGTTCTCCGTGGTCGCCATCGCGATGGTCATTGTAATGATAGATATCGGCGGCTTCGCTCCGAAGACCACGGCTCGTGTACTAGAGGAGCTCAATCAGGTGCCCTCAAGTGTGGCCACGTCAACTGAAAATCATTCCATTACACCGTAGTACGTAGAATAGACTCTCACTGAAGCGCGCGAGGGCGTATGTCCTTGCGCGCTTCCATTCGAGGAGGTCCGACGATGAAGGATGATCGAAGCGTTCGGCAGATTGACTCGGTGCTTGAGAAAATCGCTGACTATGTCGTAGAGCAAACTGATTTTGGGGAACAGGCGCTATCCACCGCACATTTGACGTTGGTGGATGCAATGGGATGTGCGATGGCGGCCTTGCAGTACTCAGAATGCGTCAAACTGCTTGGTCCGATAGTGGAGGGGACAACAGTGCCGTGCGGTGCTCGCGTACCCGGCACTCGATATGAGCTAGATCCCGTTCAAGCTGCATTTAATATCGGGTGTACGATTCGTTGGTTGGATTACAACGATACGTGGCTGGCGAAGGAGTGGGGCCACCCGTCTGACAATTTGGGTGGAATTCTCGCGATTGCAGATCACCTCAGTCGCGTTCGTGAGGCGGGCGGACAATCCCCGCTCACGGTTCGAGATATCTGGTTGGCCCTGGTTCAGGCGCACGAAATTCAAGGGGTACTCGCACTTGAGAACAGTTTGAATCAGCATGGGTTCGATCACGTTCTATTCGTGAAGATTGCAACGGCGGCAGTGGTTACCCGTCTGCTCGGTGGGACGAGAGAACAGGTGCAGAATGCCGTATCCAATGCCTTTATTGATAACGCAAGTTTGCGTACGTATCGTCATGCACCGAATACGGGATGGCGTAAGTCTTGGGCGGCTGGTGATGCGACGAGCCGTGGCGTTTATCTTGCATATTTGGCCCTGAAAGGGGAAATGGGCTATCAAACTGCATTGTCAGCGAAGCGTTGGGGGTTTGAGGACGTCATTCTGGCGGGAGAACCCGTGAAGTTGAATCAACCGTTAGCATCGTATGTGATGGAGAATATTTTGTTCAAGGTATCGTATCCTGCGGAGTTTCATGCACAGACTGCACTCGAGGCAGCGATTCGACTTCATAAAGTGGTCAAACCTCGGTTGAACGACATCGCACAAGTGACGATTCGCACGCACGAATCAGCGATTCGCATTATCAGCAAGACGGGGAAGTTGATGAATCCAGCGGACAGGGATCATTGCTTACAGTATATTGTGGCCATCGGCTTGCTTTACGGGACGATGACGAGTGATCACTATCAGGACACTGTAGCGGCGGATGAACGCATTGACGCGCTGCGTGATAAGATGAGTGTCGTTGAGGAACCGCGATATAGTCGGGATTATCTGGATCCTAACAAACGCTCTATCGCGAGTTCTGTGCAGGTTCAATTTACAAATGGATGCCGTACGGATGTTGTGGAAATCGAATATCCAATTGGACATCCACGTCGTCGGGCGGAGGGTATCCCGAAGCTCTGGGAAAAGTTTTACGATAATTTGTCTACGCATTTTGGCAGCGAACAAGTCGCGCGAATTTATTCAACGTGTCAATCCTTCCAGGCGTTGCAACGCATGCCTGTAAATCAGTTTGTTGACTTGTTCTTGCCGGAGAATCAAATGATGTGAGGCGATTTTATGACTTGGTTAGTTGAACCAGATATTCAGCAGAATACTTTGGCCGCACGTTTTATGGAGCTTATGAAACAACCAGAGGTTTTGCAGATTCCCGGGGCGCACGATGGAATGAGTGCATTGCTCGCGAAAGAGGTCGGGTTTCAGGCTCTCTATTTATCGGGTGCGGCGTACACGGCGAGTAAGGGAATTCCCGATTTAGGCTTGGTTTACTCGGAGGAAGTCGCTCGACGTGCGAGAGATCTCGTTCGCGCAACGAAGCTCCCAGTTCTAGTAGATATCGACACGGGCTATGGTGGCGTACTCAATGTGGCGAGAACCGCGAAAGAAATGGTCGAGGCAGGCGTTGCCGCTGTGCAAATTGAAGATCAGGAGATGCCCAAAAAATGCGGCCATTTAAACGGTAAAAGGCTAATTTCAGCGGACGAAATGGTGCAAAAGATTCAAGTCATCCGCGAGGTGGCTCCCACGCTTGTCGTGATTGCCCGAACAGACGCAAAGGCTGTCGAAGGGATGACGTCGGCATTGGATAGAGCACAGCGCTATGCGGCCGCCGGCGCACACGCGATATTTCCAGAGGCGTTGTTAAACGAATCGGAGTTTCGCACATTTCGAGAGGGGATTTCTCTACCGCTGCTCGCGAATATGACGGAGTTCGGGAAGACACCGTATCTTACTGCGGAACAGTTCGCCGAATTGGGATATGAAATGGTCATATACCCTGTTACATCACTACGAGCCGCCGCGAAGGCATGTCGCGAGGTATATCGAGAAATTCTGACCGCAGGTACGCAAAAAGGGTTGCTCGATTCACTGCAGACGCGGGCAGAACTCTACGAAACCATTCATTATCATGCATATGAGGCTCTGGATAATCGAATTGCGAAGACTGTATTGCCAGTGGAGGGACAGGAGTGAACCAAATTGGCAATACAGCCCCACAATGCCCCTTCTCAGTTCACCCGTCGCACAGGGGAGCCCGCCAAGAAGGCCGCGATGTCTTCGACTACCTGGTGAAACCATGCGCGATAGGTATCTTCGCTCACATATCCGATGTGGGGCGTGGCTAGGACGTTTGGCAACGTGCGCAAGCGGTGGTCGGGTGGCAGTGGCTCTACTTCGAATACATCCAGTCCCGCGCCAGCGATACGCCCCTGTTCCAGTGATTCAATGAGTGCATTTTGGTCGACAATCGGGGCGCGGGACGTGTTGATAAGGTAAGCCGACGGTTTTATCAGCGAGAGCTCCCGCTGTCCAATGAGCCCTCTGGTTCTGTCGCTAAGTACGAGATGGATAGAGACAAAATCGCTAGATTCCAGCAACGCCTCTTTCGACGGCGCAAGTTCGACACCTACTTCTTCTGCTCGCGCGGCGGTCAAGTTTTGACTCCACGCGACGACACGCATCCCAAAGGCCAGCCCGATGCGCGCTACCTGGCTTCCGATGCGGCCAAGACCTAAGACACCGAGCGTGCGGCCGTAGAGATCTGTGCCCACTGTACTCTGCCAGCGTCCGCCACTTCGCAGTGTCTGATTTTCTTCCACGATATGTCTGGCAAGTCCCAGGATAAGGGCCCAGGTCAGCTCTCCTGTCGCAAAGGAACTACCCTCTGTTCCACATACCGTCACGTTGTGGGCGTTCGCGGCAGCTATGTCGATGGCCGCATTGCGCATTCCAGTGGTTACGAGTAACTGGAGTTTTGGCAGGCGGTTGAAGATAGATGCGGAGAACGGTGTGCGTTCGCGCATCGCCACCACAATATCAAAGTCTTGAATGGCGTCGACTAGTGCGTCTTCGCCGTCGATGTGATGGTGGAACGTGGTGACATCCACTTTGTCCGTGACAGGTGTCCAATCGGTTATGGTTGCTGCGACTTGTTGGTAGTCGTCTAATACGGCGCAACGCAACTTCAAATGACAGCTCCTCCGTTCCAAATACATGAAATCCGCGATGGCGTGAATGTAAGCGTTTGTTGCACTGGGAGAACGAAACTGAGTACGTATTTTTTCCATTATAGCAGAACTAGCTGTTGGCCATCTGCGTAGATTTTCAACAATACGATTCTTTTTGTCACGTACCATATCGACGAAGCGATGATCAGCTCAGGTGCGCATCAGGCACAATACGTGCGCTGTTCCAGCGAAGACAACTGTGCTGCAACGGACAGAAGCCCCACTTTTGCGCGACTGTTTCCAACGATCACGACCTTTGCTTAGTGAATCCATGGCCCAAAATTCCCCACGCGTGCGTCTCCTATGTTATAAAGTGTATAGCGTATCAAATTGCGCATGAAGGAAACGAGGCGACGTCGATGAAAGTTTTGATCACGGGTGGAGCTGGGTATATTGGCAGTCATACCTGTGTTGCGTTGTTGGACGCTGGACACGATATCGTCGTGTTGGACAGCTTTGCGAATAGTAAACCGGAGTCTCTTCGCCGCGTTGCAGAGATTTGTGGCAAGGACTTTGCAATATACAATGTCGATTTGTTGAATCAATTCGAGGTCGAGGACGTATTTGCCCGGGAAAAGCTGGATGCCGTCATCCACTTTGCGGGGTATAAGGCTGTCGGGGAGTCCGTTTCACAGCCGCTGAAATATTATCACAACAATTTTACGGGGACGGTCATTTTGTGTGAGGTGATGCAGAAATTTGGCGTCACCAAAATGGTATTCAGTTCGTCGGCGACTGTGTACGGAACGAGTGATGATGTTCCATTTACGGAGGACATGCCCGTTGCGGCCATCAATCCATACGGGCAGACCAAAGTGATGCTGGAGCAGGTATTACGAGATCTCTGCGAGGCGGACAGCGCCTGGCGTGTGGCGGCACTGCGCTATTTCAATCCAGTCGGGGCGCATGAAAGTGGGCTGATTGGCGAAGACCCGAACGGGGTTCCGAGCAACTTGCTCCCGTATGTCACGCAGGTGGCGATTGGCCGATTGCCGGAGTTGACGATTCACGGCGACGATTACCCGACGCCAGATGGAACGTGCATTCGCGATTACATCCACGTGATGGATCTCGCCGAAGGCCATGTCAAAGCCCTGGAAAGTCTCGTGGACAAGCCCGGCTTCGAAATTTACAATCTCGGTACGGGTGTTGGAAGCAGTGTGCTTGAAGTGGTTCACGCCTTCGAAGAGGCGTCTGGTGTCAAGATTCCGCGGCGCATTGGCCCGCGTCGGCCGGGTGATGCACCGGTGAGTTATGCGGATGTATCCAAGGCGCAGCGCGAGTTAGGCTGGCGGGCGAAGTATAATCTCGTGCAGATGTGTGCCGATGCTTGGAACTGGCAATTAAAGAACCCGAATGGGTTCGCGGGAGAAGCCGAAGCGGGTTTGTGATTCGTAACATCATATGTACTCAGGAGTCGATGTCAAAATGGGCGAGATCCATTTGATGTCGGCTCTTTCCATCCCTAGGTTTAAAAACTGGGTGGCGTCATCGCCCACACAGATCTGCAGGTTTTTTGTCCAGGGTTACGAAAGCGATGAGGGGTTGAGGACGGGAAACAGATGCTGTCCCCTTCATTGAGATGAATTTCCTGATTTCCAAGTCGTATGTCAAGTTCACCTTCAAGAACTAACCCACATTCTTCGCCTGCGTGGCTGACCATTCCCTCCGGATCATGAATCGTACCGGGCTCAATCTCAACGATTAGGAATTCTATCTGACCTTGTAGGTTTGGGCTCAACAGCTGATACCGAACGTTGGAATTGGAAATTTGGATGATTTTTCGCTGTTCTTTGCGCACAACCATGCTTTCATCTTTCTGGTTCTCGAAAAAATAATGCATAGGGATGTCGAGCTTTTGACATATTCTCCAAAAAACCGTGAGTGTTGGCGTGACCTTTCCACGTTCAACCTGACTGATGAGGCTTTGACTAACGCCGCATGCTTCTGCTAAATCCTTGATAGTGAGTCCTTTTTTCTGTCGGACGTCTCGCAGTTTTATGTAGTCAAACTCCATGGAGTGCTCGATTCCCTTCAATGTAGACAGCAAAATAGTGTGTGATAAAAGTATAGCAAATATTTAACAGGTTGGGGGGAGAGAAAAATGAGTACAACGGTCCTTGCAGAAGTACTCATTTTTCTGGAGGAGGATATGGGTTTTCAGGATAATGAACAGATTAGTGACGAATCACCGTGGCTGTTTTGTCAGTGGTGGAGGCTACGCCATCTTTCTTCAACCGCAGATACGCGAACCAGTAAATGACGGCGATGGCGATGATGATAGCTGTTTTGAGTAAGTCACCGAGCCCTTGTTGTGTGAGTGCGAGAATCACACCGATGATGGCGATAACAGGTGGAATCGGCCAGAGTGGCATGCGGAACGGACGGTCGGCCGAGCGGTTTTTATATCGATGAATCAACGCCGAAGTGGCAATGAGTAAGTAGATGACGACGATAATCACACCAGTGAACGTAATCAAGTTGTTCAATGAAGTGAAGTAACACAAAATTGCGTTGCCGATGCCAAGAAAAACGAATCCCCACTTTGGGACATTGTGGCGATTCATACTTCCAAAAAAGCGGTTGATAGGCCCCGGCCAATTGTCTTGCCTAGCTGTGTCTAAATAAATCCGGGCATAAGCAAGATTGCCGCTTAGGCCGGTGTCAAACATCGCAATGACAACACCGATAATTAAGATGGTAGCACCAATATGACCAGCACTGGATTGTGCAATATAGGTTAACGGGGCACTTGATTTCATGGCCTCGGAGAGGCTGGGCATGGCGAGCGTAGATGAGATGACACCTAACAATTCGGTGACGACAGAGGCAATCACGGCGACCATGACTGCACGTGGTAGCACGCGCTTCGGCTCATGCGTTTCCTCAGCAAAGTAAAGCGGCCAGTCGTAGCCATTGAATGCGAAGAGCGCGGGAACTACAGCTGCAAGTAATCCGGCCATGCCTGTGTTGATCAGGTGGCCCTGCGCATTCACTGTGGTTGGATGAAAGATAAACGATACGGAGTGGCGTGCTCCGACGAATGTAATCACAATGAATGCAAAAATGACGGCCAGTTCGATGATGAGCATCGCCATTGCGACCCAACTGGCCGCACCAATGCGTTCGAGGGAAAACCAGGTGACAATGCCCATCATGACAACTGCGGCCCAGTTGACTGGGATTTGTGGAACAAGTGAGTTCAAATATGTCGCCGAGGATACGAGAATACTTGCAGTCACTACGACACCAAGTACGAGAAATAGGAGTGCTGCAATAAAGCCAAATGGTTTACCTAATGCGCGGCGCACAATTGTATATGCACCGCCGGCCCCTGGGAAAACCGAACCCAATTCCGCGTAGCAGAACGCCATCGAGATGGCAATACAGGCGCCGATGACAAATGCCCAAAAGACGCCAGTCCCCGCTGATGACAGCCCTTCTCCATATACCAGGAAAACCGAGGTTGTTGGGGAAATGGCTGCGATAGCAATGGCAACGACTTGTTTCATACTTAATACTTGCTTGAACTCTCCTTGAGTGTGTTTTTCGGTATGCACGAAATTCCCTCCTTCATCTGTTTCATGACGATGTAAGTAAACGATTCAGGTCTGTTCGATTCAATATACTATAATTTCTGAATATATGATTCATTATATTTATCAGGTGATCCGTGTCAACGGACAACCTGTTTGAATTTCTTTATAATAAAATTCATTTGCAATAATTTAAGTATATTGATATATGTGTTGTGCACTTCTATAATGAGCCAATAGAAAGGTGGGCGGTGTGTGCGTGATCAAATGACGCCTGTTTTCGATTTGCACTCGGATATTCCCACGGATATTGCACGTAGAAGGGCCCAGGGTGAGCATAACGTTTTCCGAACCCACCATTATCCGCGTTTGCGGGCGAGCGGTGTGAAAGCTGTCGTGTTTGTACTCTGGGTAGAACCTGAGCATCGGCAACGGAGCGCACATCGACTGATTGAACTTCTTGGAGCGCTGCTGGCCGATTTTCATGAATGTTGCGATTGCGTGGAACTCGTGAAAGACCAAAAGTCGCTTCAAAATGTGGTAGCGGCTGGTAAGGTTGCTGTTGTTCTTGGTGTCGAGGGGATGACATTCGTAGAACAGTGGTGGCTCCAGGGGACACAGTATAGGGACGAAGAAGAGGCTCTGAAAGAACAATTTGCATTATCGATGGGCATCTTACGCCAAGTAGGTTTGCGTCACGCCATTTTGGTCTGGGGCGAACAGAATGCAATCGCGAGTGGACCCGGAACTTTTTTCGATCCCGCCGGATGCATGGGATTAACGACGTTTGGGCGAAAAGTAGTGGAACGTCTAGCGGAAAGCAAAATTCTGATTGATGTGTCCCATCTTGACGAGCTTTCGACAGAGGAGGTACTAGATGCCGCTCCGGGTATCGTTATAGCTTCGCATTCGAACGCCCGTGCGCTTTGCGACCATCCACGTAATCTTTCAGACTGTCATTTGAGAGAAATCGGCCGTAGACATGGGATTGTTGGGTTGAACTCGTACGCGAAGTTTATTGATGAGGACAAGGCGGACATGGATAGATTTATCGATCACCTCGTCTACATTGCAAATTTAATTGGCATCGAGCATGTTGCTTTTGGCTTTGATTTCATGGACTACTTGCCGAATATCTACGGGTTTCCGGAACGGACTGAGGGATTGTGGCGCGTCGAAGATGTCCCGGGGCTTTTAAACAGGTTGATTGTACGTGGATTTTCTGAACAGGAAATCACGCAGGTGGCCTACTACAATGCATTGCGGATATTGGGTTGAGACTGAAGAATTAGGAGGGACTACCATGATTATTGGTGTACCGAAAGAAATTAAAAACAATGAAAACCGTGTTTCGCTGACGCCTGGGGGCGCAAAACTCCTCGTGCAACAGGGGCATCGCGTGTTGGTTGAACGGGGTGCCGGTAGTGGTTGTGGATTTCGCGATGAGGAATACGCACAGGCTGGTGCAACTTTAGTTTCGCACGAAGCGGCCTGGATGGAATCGAATATGGTGATGAAGGTCAAGGAACCACAGCCGACAGAGTATCGCTTTTTTCGAAAGGATTTAATCTTGTTTACCTACCTGCACCTTGCTGCAGAACCTGAGCTAGCGCGCCAACTCGTAGAGAAGGAAACTGTAGGGATTGGCTATGAGACCGTTCAAGCGGCAAATGGCAGTTTGCCTCTGTTGGCGCCAATGAGTGAAATTGCTGGGCGCATGGCGCCGCAAATTGGAGCGCAGTTTTTGACGAATCACTATGGTGGACCAGGTGTGCTGCTTGGTGGCGTCCCTGGCGTGCGTGCCGCGAACGTCGTCATCATTGGTGGCGGGACCGTTGGTACCAATGCAGCGAAAATTGCAGTGGGTATGGGGGCGCATGTGACGATTCTAGATAAGAGCGCCGACCGCCTAGCGTACCTGGATGATTTATTCGATGGCCGAGTAGAAACAGTTGTCTCCACCGAGGACGAGATTGCTACGTCCGCTCAAACTGCAGATCTGTTGATTAGCTCTGTTCTAATTCCGGGTGCGAAAGCGCCGAAATTGGTAACGACAGCAATGGTGCAGGCGATGAAGGAGGGGGCTGTGATTGTTGATGTCGCTATCGACCAAGGGGGATCGGTTGAGACCATTGATAAAATCACAACCCACGAAGACCCTGTTTACACGAAGTATGGCGTGATTCACTATGCCGTAGCGAATATACCCGGTGCTGTGGCACGGTCATCCACATTGGCACTTACGAACGCAACATTGCCATATGCGCTACAGATTGCAAGGGATGGTTGGATGAAAGCTGCGCACGACAACGCTGCACTTCGTCCTGGTGTCAACACGGTCGCGGGTTACATCACGCATCCCTCTGTTGCGACGGCACTTTCGATGCCATTTGCTGACGTCACATCTATGATTTCTTGACGAAGCGATGAGGAAGGGGATTGCACCATGATCCATCTTACGAAGGAACAGCATTATCGCGACACCTGGGCAGAGGTGAACCTTGATGCCATCAGGCATAATGTTCGTGCCGTACGTGCGTGTGTGGGGCCTGATATTATGATTATGGCGGTCGTCAAGGCGAATGCATATGGACATGGTGCGTCTCCAGTCGTAAAGGCTGCCATTGAGGCGGGGGCAAATTACCTTGGCGTCGCCACATTAGACGAGGCTATCGCGCTGCGAAGGGCTGGAATCGAACTGCCCATACTTGTGCTGGGGTATGTATCCGGGGAGTACGCAATCGTCGCCGCCCGGCAGAGGATTGTGTTGACTGTCGTTGGATTACAACATGCGAAGGAACTTGTCGCAAAGTTTCCACGTGGGCAAATGATTGACTTACATGTTCATCTCAAACTAGACACAGGTATGGGAAGACTGGGCGTACGTACCGCCGATGAACTGGCGATGGAAGTTGAAGCGATATCCGCTCATCCCAGTATCTATATTGATGGTGCTTTTACGCATTTCGCACAGGCGGATTCAGCAGAAAAAACGTACACGATGCAGCAATTGCAACAGGCGAGTGAACTATTTTATGCACTCCGAAACACAATGCATCTCAACACCGCTGAATCATTGATTCTTCATGCAGCAAATTCTGCAGCAATTCTTCAATTCCCGGAAAGTTATTTAAACATGGTGCGACTAGGTATTAGTTTGTACGGCGTGTATCCTTCATCAGAGGTCAACCGGGATCGGATAACTTTACGACAGACCCTAACGATGTACACCCGAATAGCCTATTGTAAAGTTCTTCCCCCTGGAACTTCCGTCAGTTATGGTAGGACGTTTATCACCAAGCAAACTATGAAAGTGGCTACGTTGCCTGTCGGATATGCAGACGGGTATCATCGTTCTTTATCCAATCGGGGTTATGCAGTCGTGCGGGGAGTCAAGTGCCCCATTGTAGGGATGATTTGTATGGATCAGACGATGATAGATGTTAGTCAAGTGGATGGCGTTGAGGCTGGCGAAGTCGTCACGATATACGACGAGCAGACACTTCCTGAACTTGCAGATTTGGCGCAGACGATTCCATATGAACTTTTATGCTCTATTTCACCCCGCGTTCCTAGAAGGTATGTCGAGGACGACTGAGTCCTCACTGGGATGCACCCAGGATAGCGAACGTGCAATGGCCCACTCGGAATCATGTATACACAATTGCATAACTATTCAATTTTGCATAGTCCATTGGGTTCATCTTCTGGAACCTCGTTATTCAAAAGTGCATAGCGTTCTCTAAATCCTCTACTTGCGGGACGTGTGCATATGCGCATGCGTGCTCGTAATTTCAATTGCGATGTACAAGGGAGTGCACTCCGCGAAGTACCCCTGGCGATGATGGCATGAAAATTGCTTAGAAAATGGGTAGGTACGTCAGACATTGAATGCAGGGGGTACATCGCATGCGTTATCAACCGAAGGACTCGTTTCAATCCCCACGTTTTTGCGGACCTCGCACGTTCGCTCGGCTTCCATATGTAGAACACCTCGATGATGACATGGATTTTGTGATTGCTGGTATTCCGTTTGATTCCGGTGCATCGTTTCGCACAGGGCAGCGATTTGGGCCCGAAGCCATCCGCGACTTCTCCATTCTTCTTCGTCCGTACAACGTCGAACAGGATATCAATGTATTCGACTATGTTTCTGGTGTCGATTATGGCGATGTACCTGTTATTCCTGGGTATATTCAGCTCACTTATGACAAGATTGTCGAGACCCTGGGCCCTGTGTTGGAGCGGGGGATTGTACCGATTTGTCTAGGAGGCGATCACGCCATTACATTAGGGGAACTTCGTGCGGTTGCCCGGAAACACGGCCCGGTTGCGCTGGTTCACTTTGATGCCCACTCAGATACCTGGGACAGTTATTTTGGACAAAAGTATAACCATGGTACGCCATTCCGGCGGGCACTTGAGGAGGGATTGCTCGACGTTTCAAGGTCGATTCAGGTAGGGATGCGCGGCGCGCTTTATTCGCCTGATGATTTGGACGATGCGCGGCGATTGGGCTTTGCGGTCTATTCGACGAACCAGTTCAAGCGCATGGGTGTGGATGAAACCCTGAAATTGATTCATGAACGCGTAGGTCAGGGTCCAGCTTTTCTTACCTTTGATATCGATTTCTTAGACCCGAGCTATGCGCCAGGCACAGGTACACCGGAAGTGGCAGGTGTGAGCATTGACGATGCACTCACACTGGTGCGTGGACTCACCGGAATTCAATTTGTCGGCTTCGATTTGGTTGAGGTGCTTCCCTCTTATGATCATGGGCAAATCACCGCGGCGGCCGCAGCTAATGTGATTTACGAGTTTATCACATTGTTGGCATTGCAAAAACGTGAGGCAAGTAAAAAACTGGAGCAGCTAAAGGAGATTCACATTGGCTGAATATCTTCAACTACTGATTGATGGAGCGTGGATTGAAGGTGCGGCCTCGGTCCGCCCCTTGCGTAATCCCGCGACGGGTGAAGAGATTGCCCGGATTCGGGATGCCGATGCGACACAAGTAGACGAGGCCGTCATGGCGGCGCAGCGTGCGTTTCATCAAACGAATTGGGCGACGGATACGGCGCTTCGCGTTCAAGTTTTACGCAAACTGGCGGATGCACTCGAAACGGCTGCAGACGAGTTTGCGCACTTGGAGACACAAAACACAGGCAAACCCCTTCGGGAGTCGGAATTGGATGTGGCAGATTCCGTATCCTGTTTCCGTTACTATGCCGACTTGATTGCCTCTAAAGAGCCGTGGCAGAAAGATATGTGGGACGGATCGAAAAGTGTTGTGGTATACGAGCCCGTCGGGGTGTGTGGGTTGATTGTCCCTTGGAACTTCCCACTTTTACTGGGCGTCTGGAAACTCGCTCCGGCTTTGGCGGCAGGAAACACGGTCGTCTTTAAGCCGGCGGAGTTAACGCCATTGACTGCGCTGAAGCTTGGCACTTTGGCACACGCAAGTGGCGTTCCTAATGGTGTGTTCAACATTGTGCTTGGTGATGGTCAGGTGGGGGAAGAAATCGTCAGGCACCCGGACGTGGACAAAATTTCCTTCACAGGCGGTGCCAAGACGGGCAAACACATTTACGCAGCTTGCGCCGAAGGGCTCAAACGCATCTCTTTGGAGTTGGGTGGAAAGTCCCCGTTACTTGTGTTTGACGACGTGGACATCGACATTTCGGTAGATATTGCGTTGTTCGGAGCCTTTTTCAACCAAGGACAGGTTTGTGTCGCATCCTCTCGACTCTTGGTTCACGAGGCGATATATAAGGAATTCACCGAGAAGTTCAGGCGGAGGGCGACGGGCCTTAAATTGGGGGATCCATTCCATCCAACCACAGAGCTCGGCCCTGTCGTGAGTGTTGAGCACCTTGAGAACATCAACAGATTTATTCGAAACGCCCAATGTGCAGGGGCGACGCTGTTGTGTGGTGGGAAGGTCAAGGCTGACATAGGTCCGCTGTTCCTCGAGCCGACTGTTTTCGTGGACGTTCGCCAGGATATGGAGATTGTACAAGAGGAAGTGTTTGGTCCGGTCATTACCATTCAACCATTCGCCGAGGAAGCCGATGCCATACGGCTAGCGAACGATACGAAATATGGCTTGGCGGCTGGTGTCATCACGAACCATCTCGCTCGCGCCGAACGCATCGCGAGGTCTTTGCGAGCTGGAACTGTATGGCTGAATGGCTATCACACTCCGCATGTTGAAGCACCTTGGGGCGGGTTCAAGCAAAGCGGTATAGGTCGTGAATTAGGACCGGAAGGACTGATAGGCTTTATGGAGCCAAAACACATGAATATTCATCCAGTGCCTTCGAAAGTGGGATGGTTCGTGGAACGCGGGCATACCGTCAGATAGATTTCGCTTCAATGGCGGGTGCTGCGCTTGTGATGGATTTCTCTTGACAGCGGAACAGTGCGTCAATAGAATTTTCGTATCTAGAATTGTCCGTTGATTCTTATCATTCAGTCGTTTCTCGAATCAAATGCCTTCCTGCGTAATACGACATGCGCTTTTGGTGCGTGTACGCCGGATGTTCGCGTTCTTCGCCCAGGTGTCCAACCTGGGCGAAGTCGTATTCGTGGACGAAGTCGTATTCGCCTATCCGTGGTGTCAAGGGAGTGGCGCTTTTGCGTGACAAATTTGGTTCGATTGGAGGAATGACCTGCCATGCGGGAAGTGAACAAATTGTCATCTAAGCCGATGGCGACGAAGTCGGTGGAACACTGGGAGCAGGCGAATGAGGATTTACAACTAATTCTCAATTCGTCATTGGATGACATTTTGATTACAGATGGGGACGGCATCGTGCTCAGTGTTTCGCAATCATTCGCCAACTCCTATCGCATTCCCCCAGAAGAACTGGTAGGAAAATCCGTGATCGAACTAGAGAAGAGCCAGATTTTTCAACCCTCTGTGACGCGCAAAGTCATCGAAACAAGGACCCGTCAGGTTTTGCTTCAGACCACAATGGATGATAAGAAAATGCTCGTAACCGGCGTTCCTGTGTTTGGCGAGGAGGGGGAGATTCGAAGGATTGTCTCCTACTCACACGATGTTACGGAACTCCTCGAGCTACGCGCACACCTATCAGAGATGCAAGAGGAAATGTCGCGGGTTCGGCGTGAATTGGAGCAATTGCGGGGTCGGGATAGGGAGATGTGTGATTTGCTCATCGCAAGTGATTGTATGAAACAATTGACGGAGTCGATTTCACGCATCGCGAGGCACGACGTACCCGTTCTTTTGCTTGGAGAATCTGGCGTCGGAAAAAGCGCGTTTGCCAAGCTGGTCCATCGGCAAAGTGATAGAAAGTCCGGACCATTCATTGAAGTGAATTGTGGGGCCATCCCGGCACACCTCATTGAATCTGAGTTATTTGGGTATGAACCGGGTGCGTTCACTGGAGCGGCCAAGTCCGGCAAGGTTGGGTTAATTGAGCTCGCGCACGACGGGACGCTGTTTTTGGACGAGGTTGGCGAGTTGCCACTTGCACTTCAGGTAAAGTTCTTAAAAGTATTAGAGGACAAACAATTTCGCAAGGTGGGTGGAACAAAACCTGTGCACTCAAACTTTCGCCTCGTTTGCGCGACCAATCGAGATATGTCGAGCATGGTCCAGGAGGGGAAGTTCCGCGAAGATTTGTATTACCGCATCAATACCGTTGAGATGTTGATTCCACCACTGCGGGAGCGGCCCAGTGATATTGTGGAGCTCGTGATGCACTTTTTGCATCAAATGTATTTGCGTCACGGATTGGATAGGGCGTTGGGGAAGGACGTCATGCAGCGTTTCCTGAGCTACCATTGGCCCGGGAATATCCGGGAGTTGGAGCACGTTGTCGAGCGAGCAGTCGTTCTCGCACCCGGTCACTTCATTGAATTGTCCGATCTACCCATCGCCATCCAGCGCGCCGGGGATACGTCTACGGCAGTGATGGATAAAATGTCTTTGCCGGATATGTTAGCCGCATACGAGAAACGCATCTTGCAAGATGCGCGTCAAAAGTACTCGACGACGACGCAGATGGCCATGCATCTAGGGGTGAGTCAGCCCACCATCGTTCGCAAATTGCAGAAATACTTCTCGGTCTAACCCGCACTTCTATGGCTTCCGTATCGAAACAGTTGATTATGCATAGTTGAATAACCACATTCACACCCGTATAGCCATTATCGACGTGACGGTCGTAAGCTGCATGCGTCTGGTCGGCCAGTGAACGCGGGCATCAATTCAAAAATGAATACAGAATAGTTGGATTTATGTGTTTTTTCGTTCGACTCCGTGGAAATCGCCTTCATTTCCCCACATCGCAGATTTGGCACGGTTCTTGCGTGAATGAATGTGAACGTGTTCAGACTAGGGGGAGTTGTATATGAGTGGGCGAGATAGTGGCGTTTCTTACGACCGCATTGCTCCCGTCCCGCAGGCGGATAGGTCGATGAATTTCTTTTCTACGTTCTCCCTGTGGATTGGCGCGAACGTCGTCGTCACCACGGTCTTCACAGGAATGCTCTTGGTGCCTGATCTGCACTTCTGGCGAGCGATGCTCATCGTTTTGGTTGGCTCCGTCATCGGCGGGATACCGATTGTCCTCACAGGGAATATCGGGACGCGCACGGGCCTGCCGACCATGATTCTCTCGCGTGGCGCATTTGGGCATCGCGGAGCAGTCTTACCGTCGGCGGTGAACACCCTCGTATTGATAGGGTGGTCGTGGATTCAGGCATACATGGGGGGCTTGAGTCTCAACAACGCGGTACATTACGTGACGGGTTATAGCAACATCAATCTATTCGTGATTTTCACAGAAATCGTCGTGCTCATTATCACACTGTACGGACATCGCGGTATTGAACGAGCCGAGAATATCGTAGCCGTGCTGATGTTATTGCTCTCGGTGGTCGTATTCAGCTACATGTTTGTGCACTTTCACCTAGCTGCTTTGGCGACCATGCCGGTCAGCGAACACCCAACTGTCACGACGATGGTGGGGTTTGATCTTGTGGTCTCAACCGCCTTCTCATGGATTACCTCATCCTGCGACTACAATCGCAACGCAAAGACACAGCGGACGGGCATCGTCGCCAGTTGGATAGGTTACACGGTGGCCACTGTCCTCGCCATGGGGCTGGGCGCGGCTGTATCGGGCTTTTCCCGTCTGGCACATCAGCCACAAACGTATGATCCGACGTCGCTGATTGGCGGCATTAACCCGGGGCTCGGCTTCGTTGCTGGCATCGTCATCTTCCTCTCGGTCATCTCGACGAATGTCATGGCGTTGTATAGTGCGTCGATGTCCTTTCTGGCTATTTTCCCGAGGGTCAAGTTTTTCTGGCCGACCCTAGTGATGGGTGTTGTCGCCGTCGTTGGCGCATTGCTTAAGGGCTGGCTGACGAATGAATTTGAGAATTTCATTCTGATGGTAGGTACGCTCTTTATCCCCGTTAGCGCGGTCATCTTGGTTGACTACTACTTGTTAAAAGGCGGAAAGTACGACGCGGAAGATATCATTTCAGGCCAAAAGAAAAGGTATTGGTATCGCGGTGGCGTGAACTACATTTCCTATTTCGCTTATGTGCTTGGCGCGGTGTTCGCCTACGTGTTCACCTATGTGCAC
Organism: Alicyclobacillus acidoterrestris; assembly: GCF_022674245.1. Lineage (GTDB taxonomy): Bacteria > Bacillota > Bacilli > Alicyclobacillales > Alicyclobacillaceae > Alicyclobacillus > Alicyclobacillus acidoterrestris. The sequence continues at coordinate 3,594,109 of NZ_CP080467.1, read as the reverse complement.
GCACTTCCAACCGGCGCGACGGTGTTTACCTTCTTGTTCACTGCCTTAGTCTATTACGGGCTGATGAAATTATCGCGAGTCACAGTAACGATTGAGGATACTGTCGTTGGCTCGCTCGTGGAGTGATTGCGTTGTTTAAACCGAAGAAGTTTGTGGATTTATCGCTCAATTTGACCGATGACACGCCGATTTACCCTGGTGATCCGAAACCGCACATCACCGTCGCCACGACCATCGAACGCGAGGGGTACAACTTACATCACGTGCACATTGGGTCCCAGAGCGGTTCACATGTGGATGCGCCGTATCACTTTCTTGCGTCCGGCGAGCGGATCGACGAGTCTGACCTGTCTCTTTTCATTGGCACCGGACTGGTCATTCCAGCTCTCGGAAAACGGGAAAAGGAGCCGATTACACTCGACGAAGTACAGGCGTATGTCGAGTGCGTGGGCCCTGGGGACATTGTTTTGTTCCATACAGGGTGGAGCCGGTATGCGGGATTCGATAAATATTTTTCCCATCCGTATGTGCATATTGACGTGATTGAAGCGCTGTTGGCAAAAGGGGTTCGGACCTTCTGTATCGATTGTATCAACATGGACACAACTGGCGGTGACGAGTTTCCCGTTCATGATGCAGTGGCAGCAGTTCAAGGAATTATTGCCGAGAACTTGACGAATTTTGACGCCATAAATTTCCCTCAGCCCCTCGTCTGCCTATTTCCACTCAAGCTCGTCGGGTGTGACGGGAGCCCCGTGCGCGCGGTCGCGATACAGTTGGAATAAATCTGGTTTGAACATCATACGCGTACACATGAGACAGTGTCTGTGTATATGGCGGAGAGGGGGTTACATGATGAAGCTCGCCCTCGTTCAGGATGCGCCCGTACTCGGGGACGTCGAAGCGACATTGGCGCGCATGCAGGATATTGTTCGGAGTACTTGTCGAGACAATTCAGTCGATCTTGTGGTCTTCCCCGAGTTGTTTATCACAGGCTATTTGCCTGAACACTGGTCGTCGGTGCCAACGGCCGAAGAGGAACTCGGGTGGTTGGTGCGGTTGCAAAGCATGGCAGCAGCGTGTGATGTGTGGCTGATTGTTGGTCATCCGTCGTATCGAGTGCGTGTTACCGATGAGGCAAAGCGCCCTGTGTTGACCAATGCAGCGTCTGTCATCTCGCCGGACGGCGTCGTGGGGACTTACGCTAAGGTTCACTTGTTTGGAGATGAGGGGAAGACGTTTGTGGCGGGACGGTCGTGGCCGGTGTGGCGAAGTCCGTGGGGCAAAATCGCCGTCCAAATTTGTTACGACATCGAATTCCCGGAATCGGCGCGGATGGCGGGTTTGCAAGATGCAGATTTGCTCGTCAATATCTCGGCGAACATGGTTCCATATGGATCGTATCACCGTATTTACGCACGGGCTCGGGCTATGGAAAACACGATGTTCGTCGCATGTCTAAACCGTACAGGAATGGAAAACGAGATTGATTTTTGTGGTGAATCGTGTGTCGTACATCCGGATTCCTCGTGGTTGCTCCAAGCAGACTCTGAACCGGGCGTATTCGTCGTAGATGTACCACTGCACGAGCGCAGGAATTTAGACGAATGTGTGCAGTACGTCAAGCGGAGACAACCGCATGCGTACAAGCCTCTGGTCGAATCGTCATTATTCTGACTGACTAATTTATCTAAATTAATAAATCGAAATCTTGGTATAACTCGAAATGTGAACAAAGAGGAGGATCACGATGGACACCCAGACCATCGCTTCGCAGGGCCTATTGCAACTTCACACACAGTACGTTCCGAAGGGTGTTAGCGTTCAGAACAAAGTCGTCATCACGCGCGCGAAGGGCGCTCGCATGTGGGATGAAGAGGGCAACGAGTATTTGGATTTTGCCGGCGGCATCGGCGTACTCAATGTAGGAAACGCCCATCCGGAAATCGTTGAAGTCGTTACGCAACAGGCTCAGAAACTATTTCACACGTGTGTTCACGTGACGCTGAACGAACCTTATCTTCGACTTGTCGAACAGTTGTGCAGAATTGCGCCAATCACGGGCGAAAAAAAGTCGCTACTCCTCAATAGCGGCGCGGAGGCCGTAGAGAACGCTATCAAGGTGGCAAAGAGCTACACGGGGCGCTCTGCCGTCATCGCGTTTGAGTCCGCATTTCATGGACGAACGACGCTCGGACTTTCGCTCACCAGTAAGGTTCACCCCTACAAGGCAAAATTCGGACCTTTTGTACCAGAGGTCTACCGCTTGCCATTTCCGAATCTCTATCGAAAACCGGAGGGCGAATCCGCTGAGGCATTTATTGATGAGTCCATCGCGACGCTCAAGCGTGCATTTACTACGTATGTGGATGCCAACGACGTAGCGGCGATGATTATCGAGCCTGTACAGGGTGAGGGAGGTTTTGTGGTGGCTCCACCGCGCTTCATGCAAGCGTTGCGCGATATCTGTACAGAGCATGGCATTGTCTTCATTGTCGATGAGATTCAGACGGGCTTCGCGCGCACAGGCAAATTGTTTGCCACGGAGCATTACGAGGGGCTTGATCCGGATATCATCACGATGGCGAAGTCGATGGGCGCGGGTCTGCCGATCTCCGCGGTCGTGGGCCGGTCAGATATTCTCGACTCGACAGAGGTTGGGGGACTTGGCGGGACGTACGGAGGAAATCCACTTGCGGCTGCTGCTGCGCTGAAGGTCATCGAAATTATGGAACGCGACAATCTCCCTCTTCGCGCCCAACACATTGGCGAACGGAGTTTTGATGTGCTTCGCCGTTTACAGGAAACGGTTCCGTTTATCGGGGATGTTCGCGGCCTTGGCGCGATGGTCGGCGTGGAATTCGTGCGGGATAGGGCAAGCAAAGAACCGTATCCTGAGTTGGTGGCGAAGATTAGCCAAAAGTGCTTTGAGAAGCGGCTAATCACGGTCAAAGCGGGGGTTTACAGCAATGTCATTCGTCTATTGGGGCCACTCGTGATGACGGATGAGGAGTTAAATGCGGGACTCGATCGCCTCGAATCGGCCATAACGGAAGCTGTAGCGGAATTTTGTTAAACGAAACGGTGGGTTGCGGCATTCTCAGGGACTGGTTTTCCTTGGGGATGTCGCCATCGTCTTTTGAAGGAGGATTGTATGAAAGAAGACCAGGTGACGCTTCGTCGGACGTTGACGCTATTTCCACTGATTCTTTTCGGCCTCGCGTACATGGCACCTATGATTGTGTTTGGTACTTTTGGTGTAGAAGACGAGACGACGCACGGCTTGGCAACGGATGCATACATTCTCGCCTTGATTGCCATGCTCTTCACCGCATATAGTTACGGACGCATGGCGAAAGCATATCCGGTCTCTGGGTCGGCCTATACGTATGTGCGTAGGAGTATGAGTTCCCATCTCGGCTTTTTAATTGGATGGGTGACGCTGCTTGACTACTTCTTTCTCCCGATGGTCATTTGGCTGATTGGCGGCGTGTATCTTTCTGCCGAGATTCCAGGTGTGCCTGCTTGGATTTGGATTGTCTTATTCATTCTCGTCACGACCGCCCTGAACATCGTCGGTATTCGGATAAGTACGAATGTCAACGTCTTGATGATGGCATTTCAGTTCTTAGTTATCGCAATTTTCTTGGTGTTGAGTGTGCACGATGTGCTTTGGGGAATGGGAAGTGCGACGATTGTCTCGCCCAAACCGTTTATTTCCGATCAGTTTCATTTTTCGCTGATATTAGCGGGGGCGGCCATCGCTGGGTATTCGTTTCTAGGATTCGACGCGGTGACGACCATGACAGAGGAAACCGTACGGCCCGAGAAAACGGTTCCACGCGCTATCTTTTTGATCACGCTCGTCGGCGGCGTCATCTTTATCATCGCAACCTATGTGACACAACTGGTGTATCCGGATTACACGAAATTCGCGCACGCCGATTCTGGAGCATCAGAAATCGCAATGCAGATAGGTGGGCACCTGTTTACCGCCATTTTCACGGCTGGTCTCATTCTCGCTCAATTTTCCTCTGGCATTTCTGCACAGTCGAGCGCCGCACGTCTGTTGTATGCCATGGGGCGCGATGGGGTACTGCCAAAGAAAGTGTTTGGCCGACTCAATGGACGCTTTCAGACGCCACACTTCAATATTGTGTTGGTGGGGATTGTCGGTTTGTTGGCGCTGTTCATGACGGTCGAGACGTCTACTTCGTTCATCAATTTTGGGGCGTTCAGCGCCTTTGCGTTTGTCAACGTCTCCGTCATCGCCCATTACTTTTTCCGCGCAGGCAAACGCAAGAAGCCGCTTGACTTCTTACTCTATTTGGCAATGCCCGTGGTTGGATTCTTGTTCGACGGGTGGCTGTGGCTCAATTTGGACAAGAACGCGTTGATATTAGGTGCGATTTGGTTGGCGTGTGGCGTTGTCTATCTGATATTCCTCACGCATGGATTTCGACGAGTGCCGCCTGAGATTCACTTTGACAGCGCGAATGAAACACTGGGCGGTTAACGGTTCCGCGACGGATGTTCACCGAGGACATTTTGTTGGTCTTAGGAATCTATCCAGCTACCTTCAGAACCCGGTTGGCCAGGACTGGTTGTAACGGGTCCTGGCCTCTAATTTTCACATCTCAATGATGAAATCCATTGTTCTCCTTCGTGTCATGCGGCATTGGACCATCCAATGAATCTAGGTACTGAACCGCCTGTTTGAGATTCATCAAGAACAGTTGAGCGAGATCTCTCGAGAATCCGTTTCGAACCACCACGCGCATCACCGTCACGTCCTTCATATTGGCGGGCATGGGGTACGCTGGCACTTGCCAGCCAAACGTCCGCAGTTGCCGAGACAAGTCATATAAATTCCATTTGTCCGTATAGCCCTCTTTTAGCCGCCACGCGAATACAGGAATGTCACGTCCATCTGTGAGCAACTCAAACGGCCCGATTTGTTGAATTTCGTGACTTAGATATTGCGCTACGTCTTGGCTTGCCTTTTGCACCGCGTAGTAGCCGTTTCGTCCTAAACGCAGGAAATTGTAATACTGAAGAAGCACTTGGGCACCGGGGCGAGAGAAGTTTAAGGCAAAAGTCGGCATATTTCCGCCCAAATAGGACACGCGGAAAATAAGCTCTTCGGGTAGGTCTTCTGCTTCACGCCACACGACCCATCCAAGGCCGGGTACACCAGTCCGTATTTGTGCCCGGAGACGTTGATAGATTTGACCCTTTGTAATTGAAAGTCCCAAATCAAGTCTGGCTGTAGGAATGGGGCGACGAATCCACCCGAAGCAGCATCGACGTGCATTGGAATATCCAGACCCGTTCGTGACTGTAAATCGTCTAGGGCTTGTGCAATCGTGGCGACTGGTTCATACAGGCCGGTGTACGTGACGCCGAGAATTGGCACGACGCCAATGGTATTCTCGTCGACGGCGGAGAGAACGCCGTCGGGATGGAGATAGGGCTTATCTGGCGTAATGTTCACATACCGGGGTTCCACTTCCCAATAGTTCGCAAATTTCTCCCATACAACTTGCACCGCCGAGCTAAATACGATGTTGGGCCGATCAATGGACTTTCCTGCTTTCTTCCGCGCGTTCTGCCAGCGTCGTTTCAGCGCGAGACCGGCTAGCATGCATGCTTCAGATGAGCCAGTCGTGGAAACTCCTATCGTCGTCTCGGGATTCGGGGCGTGCCACAGGTGGGCTAAAATGCGCACGCAGCGTTCCTCTATGGCCGCTGTTTGTGGATACTCGTCCTTATCAATCATGTTCTTGTCGGCTGATTCGGTGTACAAGCGATCTGCAGCAGGCTCCATCCACGTGGTCACGAATGTGGCAAGATTGAGGCGGGCATTCCCATCTAATGCGAGCTCGTCGTGGATGATTTGATACGCGGTTTCGGGCAACATGCCCATTTCTCGCATGTGAAATCGTGGGACAGACTCATCTTCATCGCGGGAAAATAACGGATTGACAGATAACTCATGAGGTAGCAGCGATTGCGCGTGGCGCGCGTTCCAGTGTGGCATATTGGATTTCTTCCTCCGATAACTTCTTTTGCACCCCGAGTAACGAAGACGCTCAGAGGGTACCAAAATTTGTTGTTTTTAGTGTGCGTGGGATGAGCAGATTCATTCGTGCGGGATGTGTCAGAACAACCTAGGAATGTAGGATCATGTATACGACAAATCTCGGCATTCCAAGGATTAACTTTATATAATTTTTGTTTTCGTGGACTGAAGTGAATAAGTCGAAACGGAGCACCTTCTGGACGAAATAAATTAGTATGCTCGGAAAAGTGTATAGTACACACTCGTTTCGATTTGAGTGTTGCCTCCTTTTGTGGGATAGTCAGTCTCATAGATTTCGTTGGGAAAATGAACACGGGACGTCTTAGTACGGGAATCTCCTCTTGTTATCCGCTATTCTGGTTCGTCATGCACGCCACTAGAGATTCGTCTTCCTGAACATGCAAAGCACCTATCACTGCAGATGAGTCAAACCTCTACATAAAGCTTTTCTAGTTCATAAGGAAAGTTTACAGCCCAGTTTAGGGAAGGGGATTGTGTGCATCGCTCAGGTGCCGTACCATGGTTACATTATGACTGATAACATATTTACCAATTATTTGAGTATCCGTCCCTGTCAGTTGATTCAATTGCAAAATTGTCGAAATCCGGGTTAAGGTGTTGGATACTCTACTTCGGAGGTAAAGAGGATGAACTGTCCGAAATGTGGAAGTGAACAATGTCAGCGACGGCCCCGCCGAGGCAATTGGGTTATCGCCGCAGCGCATTCTTCGCAATAGTTTGGTGTCTTATAGCGTTTGCTATGTTGAATCAGAATCTTTATACTGGCGGACTTACTTTTCTTGCGTTCGCCATTGTTCCAGTGACAACCATCGTTCGTCGATTAAGGTATAACACCAATCGGTGGCCGAAATTGTATGAAGAGTGGAAGCAAACATGGTTCTGTAATCAGTGCGGTCACTCGTTTGTAGATGGAGAGATGGAAGCTTTGTGAAAACTAGACCGCGACGTATATACCGTTGCGGTCTAATTTATTACTTTTAACAGTTTGGGGAGCCAGTCTTGTTACTTTGAACGACAACAGTTCAAAAAATGTCCGCTTATTTTGCGCATATCAAATAACTCTCCGTATCTCCACAATTGCTATACAAATCCAATCGCTTGAAGTGGTTTCTTGGGCATATATTGGTTCGGATTTTTGATGTTGGTGTAATATTCGATGGGTTTGCGTTTGTCCTTATACACAAAAAACATGTTTCTACTTCAGTGTCGAACTACTCTATGTTACCCAATGGCCCAAATCATGCTTCTAGCAAACATCTAAACAAAAAGGGGGGAATCGTTTATGCGACGAATACTCGGCACTATTCTTGCCTTTTTTATTGGGGTGATAGTGTTATGCGTTTTAACCACGTCGATTTCCAGTCACTCGCTTGTACATATGGCTGCGACAATCTTGGGACTGTTTAATTCTCTATTTCATGCAAATACGCGTCGAAGTAACTATTACGGAATTTCATGGGTAAGCGTCAAACGCAGGACACATTGAAGGTAGGTCATTCGTCGTCATTATAATCAGAAATCCCCACCGGTTACGGCGGGGACTACTGTCGTGTTATGGAGTCTTTCTCCTTGAATGTCGCACTTCGTCCGGTAAGTTCCCAGCCCAAGGCAGCAGCGCGGCCAACGAGTCAGATTCATCGTCGGGGACGTTTGGTAGTTGCTCGAACAGATAGCACAGATATTGAAACGGGTCGAGTCCATTCTCTTTTGCAGTTTCCACGATACTGTATGTGATGGCGCTCGCTCTAGCTCCGCGCGGCGTATTGCTGAACAGGAAGTTCTTTCTCCCGATCACAAATGGCTTAATGGAACGTTCACCGCGGTTGTTATCGATCTCCAGATGGCCATCCTCAAGGAACACGGTGAGCTTACCCCATTGGCGTAGGCAATAATTCACTGCCTCTCCCAAGGCACTCTTTGGGAGTATGTTTTCCTTCTGGAATTCAAGCCATGGCAAAAAAGCATCCAGGACTGGACGACTTTGCTCGAGGCGCTGTTCGTACCGCTTCTCGGGAGTTATGTCTTTTAACCCACGCTCAATTTTGAAGAGACGATTGCAATATTCCAGTCCTTCCCTTGCAGCCACGGGCGTGTTCCGTTTGGATGCGGGTAAGGCCTTGATGGCCTCGTCGAATTTCCTTCGGGCATGACTCCAGCACCCTGACAGGGTCACATCCGGAATGTCCTCGTACCCTACGTAGCCATCCACATGGATGTATCCGTGAAATCCTTGGAGGAACCTTGTTGGATGCTCCCGACTGCGCGTCTCTTGGTAGTCGTACAAAACAATGGGTGGACCGTCCCGTCCACTGCGGTAGAGCCACATGTAGGACTTCGTATCTGCGGTTCTGCCGGATTCGTGAAGTACCTGCAGCGTTGTCTCGTCTGCGTGTAAGTACTTCCGTTGTAAGAGTTCCTGGTGCATCCGGTCGTATATTTTACTCAACCATGTCGTTGCACCGGCTAGGACCCAATTGGCCATGGTTTGTCGTGATAACGGAAAGCCCTGTCGCTCAAACTGTTGCTCCTGCCGATAGAGTGGCATCCCCTCGACGTATTTCTTACTCATGATGTAAGCCACTGCTGAGGCAGAAGCTAAGCTCCCCGGAAATGCCGGACGTGGCATGGAAGCTTTCACAACAGGGGTTTCAGTTTCATGCTTCTCACAATGACGACAGGCGTAGATATATTGAACATGCTCCACGACCTTCATCTGAGCCGGAATGATTTTTATCTCAGTTCGCGTTTCAGAACTCATTTCATGCATGGCGCCACCACAGCAGGAACACACCTGCTCCTCTTCGGGTAAGCGATACTCCATTCGCTCCACGGGCAGGTCCTTTAGGAGTTCATCACGCTGACCCGGACGTTTCTTTTTTCGCTTGTAGGTGATGGTTTCCATGGTGGGCTCTTCAAGCGTAGGTTCAGACTCGACTTCGGCTTCGTTAAACAACAGCGTCTGTACGGAGTCGGTCTTGGTCCGTTCACTAGACGCAGCAAAACGTTGGTGAGTTGCTTTGCGCAATTTCTCCTCAAGCCACTCTACCTTAGACTTGAGTTCGTCATTTTGCTGCTTAAGTATGGTGTTTTCTTGCTGCAAGGATTCAACCTGTTCGGTGGTGGAACTCTTTGGTTTCGCCATGCTATATATTTCGACATGCGAGCTAAAATCCCTTGTCACAAAAGAGATTACGGAACTTTTATTTTGCCACTGAGAGACTAGATGACCGTGCGCGCGGTTACCTTTTTATGAGCCTGTCGTTGGGTGATGGACAGTCCGTCTAGCAACCACCGCAACTGCTGCCGACTGACCGTAACCGTTTCGCTGTTCGTTACGTCCGGCCATTGAAAGCGACCACGTTCCAAACGACGATAATGGAGCCAGAATCCATTCGTATCCCACTCTAGGATTTTAAGCTTGTCTCGTTTTCGGTTGCAGAAAACGAAGAGGGAAGGCGAAAATGGACTGAGCTGAAAGACCTCTTGAACCAGGACTGCCAGCCCGTCGATAGACTTACGAAGATCTGTACTGCCGCTCGCCAAGTACACCCGTTGCTCTGAATTCGCCTCATGGATGAGCATCTGCCAAAGCCTGAACGACCTGTATGAACAGTTTGGTGTTGAAGCCCTCAGACACTTCAATCCTGGCTTGACCAACCTGAACAGTGAGCGCTTCGTTACTGCTCGGTTTAATGACTGATTCCATCTCCACTGAAAGCCAACGAACCTCTCCATTTGAAGGCTTTCGTCGATTCCCTCGAAGCTTGCTGGACCAGTAGCGAAAGCGATGAATATTGATCCCGTGCACCGCACACCAGACTGTAGCCGTTTGCCCACTGGACTCAAACTCGGTGAGGCGACTCTCCCATTCTTCACGTAGCTCGGTTCTTGACATGTACCTCACTCTCCTCAGTTTCATTTGAGGAGATTATCCCACCCAGAGTGTAGCCTTACGAGGTGTGCTGCGTTTTACGCTTACTTTCATGGGGCACAACGTTTGCCACTGTTAGACTCGTATTGATGGCCACAGCGATGTCATATTTTGCAGGCTACGTGTTGGGGTTCGTGCGGATGATTGTGTCCAAGCGTAAAAGGCCTCGTAAAATCGTTGATGCACTTGCAATATTGACAGAATCGTTTCCTGATTCCATGTATGTTATCGTGATCGCCCTAATCGCTATCATGGTTCAAGTACACTTGAATGTGACGATTCCAGCGTTTCCGGAGGGTACGCCATCGTTTGTGAACACACTCATACCGGCGCTTGCTTTAGGATTACCAGGAGGAATATATCTTCAAAAGGCTATCTATGTAGACATGATGGAACAGTCTAGTGCTGACTATATCAAAGTAGCGAAAGCTACCGGTGCATCGCCAGTAAGGATTTTTATTCGACAAGTGACCCCAAACATCCACCCTATCGCGTTCTCTTTCAACGCGAGTGGATCAGCGTTTTATTAGAGACAGTTGTATCCGGGCTTACGGCACTTCCCGCTGTGTTCATTCTGTTTCTCGTACTATATCAGCGCAAATTGGGATCCTATCAAGAGTTCGAGTTTATTGCGGCTGTAACCGTTGTTGAATTACTTCGTGGCACAGTGTCATTTCGCGGAAGGTTCTCCTCATGGTTACATTTTTCCTTTATAGAAGGTGCTTTCGCGATTGGCCGAACCCCTTGGGGGATTATGCTTCACACCCTCCGGCCTTGGCTCTGGCGATTTACAATTGAGTTTTTTTGCATACAGGTGATTCGGACGATTTCATTGTTAGTCCAATTGGCTGCGTTTCGAATATATCCTATCGAGACGTATGGATATCCTGCTTTTTATCCAGGAGGGTACAGTTGGCATGTAGAAGGGATTGTGCCAAAAAGCAACACTTGGTTTTCCATGATAGGGGACCTGGTGCACGACATGTCTTACATCAGTTACCCATACATGCTTTACGCGCCGCTTATTGCATTAGGATTGGTTGTGGTGGGGGTAAGCCTCGTTTCTTCCGCATTTCGTCAAACGGTTTAATACCTATATTGGGAGTATGTGCGAAAAGCTTCCGAGTCGACGATTCATTTCTTGCCACGATTACCGGCCCCATGTACGCAAGATGGGGCGTAGCTCGCCTCTGCGGTGATTTATTCCGCGCAATCTCTTTTCATATCTCGAAATTATTTTCTGACTTATAAAAATTTATTTTGACATATAGAAAGTTTTTTCATACGATAAAAACACAAAAAAGCTTCACACTGGAGGCACGATGGAAGGCTTATTTAAAAGAATTCGAATGCTGCGTCAAGAAAACCAAATGACATTGCAAGAATTAAGCGAAAAATCAGGATTGTCGATTAGCTTTCTTTCGCAGGTGGAGCGAGGGAACTCTTCATTGACGATAACCTCGTTGCAGCGCATTGCGGAGGCGTTTGGCATTCCAATTAGTTCTTTGTTTGAGACTGTAGAGAACAAGAATTTTATTGTGAAGGTGGATGATCAAAAGCCGTTCAAAATTGAAGGAACGAGCATGACGTATATCCGTCTTGCGGGTAATTTTGCGGGACGGAATCTAGAGCCGATGATTGTGGAGTTGGAACCGAATCAATCAATTTTGACAAAGTATGCGCACCCCGGTGAAGAGTTTTACTACGTATTGGAAGGAAAGATTCTCCTTCAGGTAGACGATAAGGATTACGTCTTGGGTGTAGGAGATGCGCTTCACTTTCCTTCCTCCATTCAACACTCCATGGAAAACCTCTTAGATACCACATCACGAGTTTTGTGTGTTTTGCAGCCAGCTATATTCCAATAAAGGGGAGTTGTGTTGTGCGTGTCGCAACAGATATTGGTGGGACGTTTACAGATTTAGTGTCTGTGGATGAGAGTGGAAAAGTTTGTATCGCGAAATCAGACACGACACCGCCGAACTTTGAGGAAGGTGTTATGAACGTCATTGCCAAGGCGGAATTGAAAGGCGAAGATATTGAGACTTTTATTCACGGAACGACGGTTATTATCAACGCACTGACAGAACGAAATGGTGTAAAGACAGGGCTTATCACGACGAAAGGGTTTCGAGATGTCCTCGAGATTGCCCGGGGAAATCGACCTGATTTGTTCAATGTCCGTTATCAAAAACCAAAGCCCTTCGTACCACGTGCTCTGCGTTTGGAAGTGGAGGAACGGTTAAATCAAAAAGGGGAAGTCATCACGCCACTCAATGTGAATGACGTAGAAGCGGCGGTGGAGCAGCTGCGGAGAGAGGGCGTCGAGGCTATCGCGATTTGCTATTTACACGCCTACGCGAACCCGGAGCACGAGCGACTGACGGCGGAGTTAATTCACAAAATGTGGCCGGAAGTGGCTGTGACTGCATCGCATGAAGTGACAAAAGAGTGGCGCGAGTACGAGCGGACGAATACGGCAGTGTTGAATTCGTATGTCAAACCTGTTGCAGAGCGCTATGTGAACAACCTAAATAACAGGTTGCTCGAGATAAATGTAACTGGGCAGAAGTACATCATGCAGTCAAATGCGGGAACGACGACGTTCGAGCAATCGAAACAATCGCCCATTCACATGGTGGAGTCGGGGCCGGTTGCAGGAGTCTTTGGCGCTGCGATGCTGGGCAAGATGATTGGTCACGAGAATGTGATTGCGTTTGACATCGGTGGCACGACAGCGAAATGTTCGCTGATCGATGGTGGAGAGGTGACCGTGACGACCGATTATCGGATTGAGTGGGATGAGCGGCACGCAGGTTATCCCATCAAAATCCCTGTTGTCGACATCGTTGAGGTGGGGAACGGGGGCGGATCGATTGCTTGGATTGACCAGGCGGGTGCCTTGAAAGTCGGGCCGAAATCGGCAGGCGCACAGCCGGGCCCGGTGGCGTACGGCCGTGGTGGAACTGAGCCGACAACAACCGATGCAAACTTGGTGACGGGTCGCCTGTCGGCGAAGAATTTCAGTATGGCTGTGAACTTGGAGGCGGTTCGCGGCGCCATCGACGAGAAAATTGCCAAAAAGTTCGGAGTATCTGTCGAGGAAGCGGCATTGGGGATTATTCGCATTGCGAATTCGAACATGTTGAACGCCTTGAAACTCATTTCGGTACGCCGCGGTTATGATCCGAGGGATTTTGCAATGGTCGCCTTTGGCGGCGGCGGAGCGATGCATGCGGCATTTCTCGCGAGGGAACTAGGCGTGACGAAGGTGGTTGTTCCGGTTGCGGCGTCCGTGTTTTCGGCGTGGGGGATGCTGATGACGGACTTGCGGCACGATTATTTGCAAACTTACATTCGGCGCACGTCGGAACTTGCTCTTGGCGAGTTCAACGGCGCCTGGGAAGCGCTCGAACAACAGGCTATTGTGCAGTATCAATCAGAAGCAATCGAGGAAGGTCAAGTTGTCTTCCATCGTTACGTGGATATGCGGTATCTCGGACAAGAACATACCGTTAAGGTGCCGGTTCCAGGTGGAAGGGTTACCGAGCAGGTTCTTGCGGACGTCAATGCAGCATTTCATGCCATCCATGAGCAAAACTACACATTTAAACTTGAGAATAATCCGACTGAAATCGTCAACCTGCACTTGGTCGCGTTTGGGACAGTGACGAAACCGGAGATTGCCGAGATTGAGCAGGTGTCCCATACGGTCGCGGATGCCGTGTTGGAGACGCGCCCGGTTTATTTCGAAGACGCTGGGTTTGTCGATACCAGGGTGTATGACCGTAGCCGTTTGGGCCCAGGGTTTGAACTCGATGGACCCGCTATTGTGGAAGAGCCATCGTCGTCTACGCTGGTGTATCCAGAACAGCGCTTGACGGTTGACAAATATGGAAACCTCATCATCTACACGGGGGTGCAGTGATTGGCGAAGGCGGATGTGTTTACGCTCGAAGTTGTCAAAGATTCATTAATGGCGATAGGGGAAGAGATGTTTTATGCGCTTGCTCGAACCTCGATGAGCCCCATCATTTATGAGGTGCTGGACTTCGCTTCTGGTCTCACCGACGCCAAAGGGCAATTGCTGACCCAAGGCAATGGCGTCACCGGGTTTATCGGAATGCTATCCTCGATGGTCAAAGAGACGTTAAAGAAATTCGAGAATGACTTGAAACCCGGGGACATTATCATCATTAACGATCCCTATGGCGGCGGTGGGTCACACCTCTCTGACGTGGGGCTCGTGATGCCGATTTTCTATCAAGGCCAGTTGGTTGCGTTCGCAGCGAACAAGGCGCACTGGACAGAAGTTGGAGGAAAAGATCCGGGGTCGTGGACGACTGATTCTACGGAAATCTATCAAGAGGGGCTGCAGTTTCCTGCGGTGAAATTGTTTGACGAGGGCCATATCAATCAAGCTTTGGTCGATATTTTGGCAGCGAATGTCCGGTTTCCGGATCTCTCGCTTGGTGATATGTGGGCGCAAGTGGCAGGATTGCGCACAGGGGAAAGACGATTCCAGGAACTGTGCGGTAAATTTGGCAAGGACACGGTACTGCAATCCATCGAATATATGCTCGATTATGGCGAGCAGATGGCCCGGGAAGAGTTGAAGAAGTTGCCTAAGGGTGTGTACGAGGTGGAAGACTTCATCGACGACGACGGACTTGGCCATGGGCCGCTAAATGTTCGCTGCAAGGTCACGATTACGGATGACGAGTTCATCGTCGATTTCACGGGTAGTCACAAGCAGGTCCCGGGTCCCATCAATTGCTCATACACGGGCTTGGTGTCCGCGGTCAGAACCATCTTCTTGGCGGCGACGAACCCGGGGCAAGACGTGAATGACGGGGTGTTTCGGCCGCTCACAATCATAGCGGAGAAGGGATCGATTCTCAACGCAGAGCGTCCGGCTCCCGTGTCGACGTACTGGGAGTCGATGATCTTTGGCGCGGACATGGTGTGGAAAGCTTTGGCGCCGGTGTTGCCGGATCGGTTGACGGCAGGGCATCTCGAGTCAGTCTGTTCGGTGATTGTGTCCGGTACGCATCCAGATACGAACGAGCCGTTCCTCATTGTTGAACCGTCCGTCGGTGGATGGGGAGCAGGAGAAGGCATGGATGGACAAAGCGGGCAGTTTTGCTTGGGAGACGGCGAAACGTTCAACGTGCCGGTGGAAGTGGCCGAGACCCGCTACGGGGTGCGTCTTCAGGAGTACAGCTTGACGGCCGACGGTACGGGTGCTGGGCAGTATCGAGGCGGTGCTGGTGCGATTCGTTCGTATGAGGCGCTCACCGATGGTCAGTTTGTGACCGCGAGTTTTGGTCGCAACAAGTACCCCGTTTGGGGAGCATCCGGGGGTAGGGACGGGTCGTACAACAAAATTGAGATCATCCGCAAAGACGGCAGCAAGGAAGGGCCGTTTGGCAAGTGTGCGCGAAAGATCCTCAACAAAGGGGACGTGGTGCGTTTGATTACGGCAACCGGTGGAGGCTATGGTGATCCGCTGTTGCGAGATCCGCAGAAAGTCGTCGAGGATGTCAAAAATGGTTGGATTACCATCGACCAAGCCAAGGAGATCTACGGCGTGGTCATCGATGAACAGACGCTCACTCTGGCTACCCCGGTGACGAGTCAAATGGAGTAATGCATATTAGGATGAGCCTTCAGAGATGGAGGCTGCTCCTCTTGGTTAATTATTAGAAAATTCGATGATGAAACCTGACCTGAAGCGCTAGGGAGATGCATTCTAAATATCATTCAAGACAAAGGAAGTGAATCTGTTATGCCGAGTACCGTGATTGGAGAGGTCACCGAAGTCCAAAACCGACAAATCGGGGAACTGTTTCAAGAAATGCCGCTTACGAAGAGACATTGGAAATCTGGTTTCGCTATTTTCTTTTCATTTGTTATCGAGTCTTGGGAAATGATGATCATCACGCTTATCAGTGGCATGATTGGAAGCGACTTGAAGCTATCGAGCGCACAAGTCGGTTCTCTGATGGGTTCCATCTACCTTGGTATGATTCCTGGTTGTCTTATCTGGGGGAAACTCACGGATAAAATTGGCCGGAAGAAGACGATGATGTGGAGCACCGGCCTCTATGGCATTCTTTCTCTCATTAGCGCCTTCTCCCCAAACTATGACATGCTGTGGTGGATGCGTTTTGCAGCAGGTCTTGGCCTCGGCGGACTGATGGTGGCGTCGTTCCCGTACTTTGAGGAGTTGCTTCCAGTGAAGAGCCGTGGTCGGGCTACCGTATATCTCGCATCGGGCTGGCCGATTGGCTATTTGATTGCGATTGGCCTGACTTATGTGATGGGCCCACTAGGATGGCACTGGATCTTGGGCGTGAGTTCTCTCGCGGGGCTATGGGCATTTGTGATTAAGGCATTCGTTCCAGAGTCCCCGTACTGGGCTGCCGGGAATGGCCAACAACAGACCGCCAAAGATGCCATTTCGTATCTTGCGAACGGTCAGGTTTCAATCGATCTCAAAAACACGCATCTTATGGTGGATGCGGTTCAACAGGGATCATTCTTGGAAATCTTCAAATCGAAGCTTTCACGCGCCACCTGGTTACAACTGTTGATTAACTTCTGTTTTTCGTGGGGGTATTGGGCCCTAACGACGTGGATGCCGGAGTTGCTTGCGAAGAAAGGACTTTCGACGCCCGCTGGGCTTGGCTTTATGGCACTCTCTGCACTCTTTATGTTCCCTGGGTACATCGTGTCGTCGTGGCTGACTGGCCGATATGGGCGCAAAAAGATCATGATTATCTTCGTCGCGCTCGCAGCCATCGCCGGATTCGGATTTGCCCAATCCAGCAACATGACTGAAATGTACATCTGGGACTTTGCACTCTCATTCTTCAGCCTCGGCGCATGGGGTGTGTGGGATACATGGGTCGGTGAGCTGTACCCAACCGAAGTTCGCGGGGTTGGGTACAGTGTCGGCGCAACCGCGCAGAGGGTGGCAAATTCCATTGCCCCAATGGTCATTGGCGCGATGTTGGCTGGCAATTCGAGTTTTGCGGGGACGGTTTCGTTTATTACCGCATTTCTTGTCGTGACGGTGATTATGACATTCTTCCTGAAAGAGACGGAGGGTAAAATTTTACATTAACATAACTGTCGCAGGTGGGATTCTCCTTCTTCCTCACCTGCGACAGTTATTTAGAAGGGGGGTACATCGCTTGCTAAAAGCCGATGTCTTTACCTATGAGGTCGTTAGGGATTCGCTTATGGCGATTGGGGAAGAGATGTTTTACGCACTGGCGCGCACCTCAATGAGTCCTATCATTTACGAAGTACTGGATTTTGCATCTGGTCTCACGGATGCCAAGGGACAATTGTTGACCCAGGGGAATGGCGTGACCGGGTTTATTGGGATGCTCACGTTCATGGTCAAGGAGACCAGGGAGAAGTTCGGAACGAATTTGCACGAGGGCGACATGATTATCCTGAACGATCCCTATGGCGGCGGTGGATCGCACTTATCCGACGTGGGCTTGGTGATGCCGATTTTTGTGGACGGTGAATTGGTGGCGTTTTCGGCGAACAAAGGGCACTGGACGGAGGTTGGTGGGAAGGATCCGGGGTCGTGGACAACGGATTCCACGGAAATTTATCAGGAGGGCCTGCAATTCCCGGCGGTCAAATTGTTCGATGGCGGAAAGCTGAATCAGGCTTTGATAGACATGATTGCCGCGAATGTCCGCTTCCCGGACCTCTCTCTTGGCGACTTGTGGGCGCAGGTGGCAGGGGTGCGCACCGGGGAGAAACGCGTTCGCGAACTTTGCCAGAAGCACGGAACAAGCGTAGTTCTCCAATCGATTGACTATTTGCTTCGTCATGGGGAACAACTTGCTCGGCGCGAATTAGCCAAATTACCGAACGGCGTGTATATGGCGGAGGACTTCATCGACGACGATGGGCTTGGAAATGGGCCGTTCCGAATTGTTTGCAAAGTGACCATCACGGATGACGACTTTGTCGTCGATTTCACGGGCAGTGACCGCCAGGCCCCTGGCCCTATCAATTGCTCTTATAGTGGATTAGTCTCCTCTGTACGCGCGGTGTTTCTGGCAGCGACGAACCCGAGTCTCGACGTCAACGACGGCGTCTTTCGGCCGCTAAGGGTGATTTCGGAACCGGGATCGATTATTCACGCCGAACGCCCAGCCCCTGTCTCAACCAACTGGGAATCGAGAAACTTTGCTGCAGACGTGGCGTGGAAGGCGCTTTCTCCGGCTCTCCCAGACCGTCTCACAGCAGGGCACTTAGAATCGGTTTGCGCCGTGATTCTCGGTGGCACCAAACCAGATACGAATGAGCCGTTTCTCGTTGTCGAGCCTTCGGTCGGCGGCTGGGGCGCGGGACTTGGTATGGATGGACAGAATGGTCAATTTTGCATCGGCGATGGGGAGACCTACAACGTCCCCGTGGAAGTCGCCGAAACCCGGTACGGCGTGCGCGTGCGAGAATATTCTTTTCGGTGTGATGGGGCAGGTGCGGGGCAATTTCGGGGAGGTTGCGGCGTCGTTCGCAGCTACGAGGCGCTCACTGACAATCAATTTGTGACGGCTAGTTTCGGCCGGCACAAATACGGACCTTGGGGTGCTGCTGGCGGTGCGGCGGGATCGCGTAATGAAGTTGAGATTATCCGTTCGAACGGGAAACGCGAGGGCCCTTTTGGAAAGTGTGCGCGTCGCACGCTGCACAAAGGCGACGTAGTGCGATTGATCACGGCTACAGGCGGTGGCTACGGGAATCCGTTGCGCCGCACGGTCGCGGCAGTGCTAGAAGATGTGAAGAATGGCTGGATTCGGGTCGACCAAGCCAAGAATGTTTATGGCGTCCTTGTCAATCCAGATACCTATGCGCTAGAAGGTCTGACAGATGAACGGAGGGCGTACGTATGATTCTCGTACACGAACAGAATATTGAAGCACAGGGCACAGATTATGAACTGAAGTCGCTTCTGAATGGAGACGGTGTGCAGTTTGGCATTGTGCGGATTCCAGTTGGCGCTCGAATTCCGCTTCACGACGCAGGCACACATGAGCAGAATGAGTACTCGTATATCATCAAAGGTTTTCTCATGATGCAGTCCGGGGAGACGGAGTATCGCGTCAAGGCAGGGGATGCTACGCTCATTCCCGCGGGAGAGTCGCACTGGTGTTATAACGATGGGGACGAGGAAGCGTTCGTAGTTTGGTCTCTCGTGCGTGGCTTCGCGTAGGCACAGATTCGATATGGATAGAGAAAACCGCGCATTTGCGCGGTTTTTTGATAGGAAGGGCCGGTGGTCGGTGCTGCGATGCTGGCCCCGCTCGACCACAGCCCTTCTCCGCCCGAACCGTATTGTGCGCTTTGCACAAATTCGGCGCTCTTTTTGTTCATTGCGTCAATACACGCATAGTTGAAATTAAATTAAGATAATTCAAACGATATTAAAGGAGGAACGGCGGATGGCAAAAGCGGAACCTTTGAAGGAACCCGTGAACGAAAAGTTGGATGACTATTCGTTATCGAGAGTTCCTGACACAGACCGCCGACATTGGTTTGGCATCGCGACCATGCGGTTTGGTCAGATGTCCGCACTCTCTCAGTTTCTATTAGGCGCGACATTAGGATTTGGCATGAGTTTTTGGCAGTCGTTTTGGGCCTTGACGCTCGGGGCCGTCATTCTGGAGATTGTCTCTATTTTTGTCGGGATTGCGGGGATGAAAGAGGGACTCAGCACAACGATGCTGATTCGGTGGACTGGCTTTGGCAGGTTTGGATCCGTCCTCGTCAGCCTGGTCGTCGCGATTTCGCTGGTCGGTTGGTTTGGCGTGCAGAATCAGGTCTTCGCAGATGGGTTGAACCAACTGCTTGGCGGGCCCATTTGGGCATGGTCTATTGTTACAGGAATCCTGGTCACATTGGTTGTCATTTACGGGTTTTTGTCAATGGGGTTTACGGCCTATATTACGGTACCACTTTTTATGCTCATTGCATTCATCTCGATTGGTCGGGCGTTAGGTCACTATTCGCTGGGACATCTCGTCTCGATGCATGCGCCGGGTAGCGTTTTGACACTGGGTGCAGGTGCGAGCATGGTCGCTGGTGGATTTATCACAGGGGCTATCATTTCTCCGGATATGACGCGGTACAATCGTTCAGTTGGCGATGTCATTAAGCAAACCGTGCTTGGGATTACCCTTGGTGAGTATCTCATTGGCTTAATTGGTGTACTTCTTGCACATGCAATGAAATCTTCCAATGTGATCACGATTGTCATGTCGACGAGTGGTGTGGTTGGAACGGTTGTGCTCGTGACGGCCACGCTGAAGATTAACGACTGGAACTTGTACTCTTCTTCGCTGGGCATCGTGAACTTATTCGACGTCGTGTTCAAGAAGCGCATCAGTCGCGTCGGTGTCACGATTTTGTTTGGCGCACTGGGCACGCTGCTCTCCGTCCTTGGTATCCTGAATCAATTTGAAGGGTTCCTTTCGTTACTGGGCGTGGCAGTGCCACCTGTTGGCGGCATTATGGTTGTTGAGTATTTCTGCATACGACGTTACAAAGATGAGCTATTGCACTCGAGAGAACAAGGCGTTTTGCCGAGTTCGTATGAGTCCTGGAATCCTATCACGCTGATTTGCTGGATTGGGGCGTTCTTGGTTGGCGAGTTTTTGAAGTGGGGTATTCCGTCGATCAACTCGCTCGTCGTGGCAGCTGTGGCGTACTTCGTGTTGAGCAAGCTGGTCAATCGGAATCGGACTGTCACATTTGGAAGCGTGGATACGAAAGAACTTGCGAACTAAATATGACCGGGAGACGGGCCAACTGTCTCCCACTGATATTTGAATTTTATGATGGGCGGTGACGTAGTGAGAAGACTGATTCATGCAAAAGACATCGATCACCTTGCATTAGGCGCAACAGTACTTGGTACCGGCGGCGGTGGAGATCCCTACATTGGTGCACTGATGGCAAAGCAGGCCATTGAGAAATATGGGCCTGTGGAGATGGTTTCGATAGATGAGTTGAACGATGACGATTTGGTCATTCCGTCGGCGATGATGGGGGCGCCTACGGTGATGATTGAAAAAATGCCAGGCGGCGACGAACCGGTGAAGGCATTTACACAATTGGAGAAATTCCTCGGCCGCAAGGCTGCAGCGACCGTGTCGATTGAAGCGGGTGGGCTGAATTCGACGATCCCGTTTGTGGTCGCGGCAGAACTTGGCATTCCCATTGTGGACGCAGATGGCATGGGGCGTGCGTTCCCAGAGATTCCGATGACCGCACTGCACTTTGGCGGCATTTCGGCGACGCCGATGATGGTTGCGGACGAAAAGGGAAACACGGTTCTGCTGTCTACTGTGAATGGGGCCTGGACGGAGGCGCTTTCGAGGAATGCGACGATTGTCATGGGTGGTTCTTCCATGTTGGCTCTGTACGGCGCAAATGCCGACAAGATGGCGCCAAATTTAGTGCATGGCACCTTATCTACAGCCATGAAGATTGGCGAACTGCTCGAAGCGAAAGAGGATGCGGCAGTCCGGCTCGCAAACCTCCTCAAATTTACGGATGGCGTGGAAGTGTTTCGCGGCAAGCTGACCGACGTCATGCGCCGAACCGTCGATGGATTCGCCCGTGGCACCGTGACGCTCGAAGGGATGGGGGTGGATAGCGGATCGGTCTGCAGACTCGAGTTTCAAAACGAGAATCTCATCGCGATGCGCGATGGGGAGCCCGTTGCGACGGTGCCGGATTTGATTACGGTTTTAGATCAAGAGACGATTCACCCCATCACGACGGAAGAGTTGCGCTACGGCCAACGCGTGATTGTCATCACGATGCCTTGTGCACCCGTATGGCACCGGCCCGAGTGTTTGGAATTGGTCGGGCCGAGGTACTTTGGATACGATTTCGACTTTAAACCGCTCAGGCCACTGACAACACAGAACGCGTAAGTGACTGACTCGAGAATGGCTAGGAGGAAATTGTATGACTTACCGCTTGGGAATTGACGTTGGTGGGACGAATACGGACGTCGTTTTATTGGATAAGGAAAATCGTGTGATTGCGAAGACGAAAACGGCAGTCACTTCAGATATTGTCACGGGCATTCGCACCGGCGTAGGCAGAGTTCTTGAGCAAAGTGGCGTGGATGGTGCACAAATTTCCCACGCAATGCTTGGCACGACGCAGGTGACCAACGCCATCATCGAGCGCCGCGAACTGAACGACGTGGCGATTGTTCGCTTGGGCGCACCGGCGACGCGGGCCGTCAAACCGCTGGCTGGTTGGCCGGACGATTTGCGCGCCCGCTACGCTGAGTACTCCTGGATTGTCGGTGGCGGACACGAGTTCGATGGTCGCGAAATCGCACCGTTGGACGAGGCGGAGATTCGCAGTATCGCCGAATCGGTGAAGAATAAAGTTCAGGCGGTCGCCATCACGGGCGTGTTCTCACCTGTGAATACTGACCACGAGGAACGTGCAGCAGGGATTTTCCGCGAAGTCCTCGGCGAAGAGATCCCTATCTCCCTGTCCTACCAGTTGGGCAGCGTTGGGCTGTTAGAGCGAGAGAACGCCACGGTGTTGAACGCGGCTGTGTCGAGCGTCGCGAAGCGGGCGACGATGTCGTTCCAACAAGCGCTGGCCGATCTCGGCGTGCATGCCGCACTCTACCTGGCGCAAAACGATGGCACGTTGATGTCCGTCGAGTACGCCTTGTTGTATCCGATTCTCACCATCGCCTGCGGACCCACGAATAGTATGCGCGGCGCGGCGTACCTCACGGGCTTAAAGAATGCGATTGTCGTCGATGTCGGCGGCACGTCGACGGACGTCGGGGTGCTTGTGAATGGATTCCCGAGGGAGTCTTTCGTCGCGGTCGATGTCGGCGGCGTGAGAACCAACTTCCGGATGCCGGACTTGTACTCGATTGGCCTGGGTGGCGGAAGCCGGGTGATCGAGTCGGAAGCTGGCATCGAAGTGGGGCCCAAGAGTGTTGGTTACCGCATTGTGGAGGAAGGGCGCGCATTCGGCGGCGACACGACGACCTTCACTGATATCGTCGTGTCCCTCGGCAAGGCGAGTGTAGGGACGCACGCGGTCCATTTGCCGACGGACTTCGCACAGAAGGCCTACGATATCGCAATGGCAAAGACGGCGGAGGCCATCGACAGGATGAAGACGAGTGCAGAACCTGTGCCGCTGATTTTGGTCGGCGGGGGCAGCGTCTTGCTTCCGAGTGAATTGGAAGGCGCCTCGGAAGTGCATCGTCCGGAGAACTTTGACGTAGCCAACGCAATTGGCGCAGCCATTGCTCAGGTGAGCGGACGGGTGGATCGGATATTCGCGATGGATCAGAAATCGCGCGAGGAAGTCCTGGAAGAGGCCAAGTCCATCGCGATTGCGGAAGCCATTCGGGCGGGGGCGGAGGCGTCGACCATCGAGATCGTCGAAATTGAAGAGATTCCGATTGCCTACCTGCCGGGCAATGCCGTGCGAATCAAAGTGACCGTTGCCGGGACGCTTGCGACGTACAACTTCGGTTCAAAGGTGGGCGCCTATGCGAATCACTGAGCAGGATTTAGAAGCCTTGTCGATTGGTGCGGCCATTCTTGGGACGGGTGGCGGGGGTGATCCGCTCATCGGAAAATTGATGGCACAACAGGCCATCCGCGAGCATGGCCCGGTTGAACTGATTTCTTTGGATGAGGTCGAGCGTGACGACGTCGTCTTCCCCGTCGCGATGATGGGGGCACCGACGGTCTTTTTGGAAAAGGTGCCGGCCGGGGAGGAAGGGTATCTCGCGGTGCGGCGCATGGAGCGGCATTTAGGCAAATCGGTGACGGCGCTTTGCCCGATCGAGTGTGGCGGGATGAACAGCATGATTCCGTTCGTCGTCGCCGCCCGGATGGGCTTGCCGGTCGTCGACGGAGACGGCATGGGCCGAGCGTTCCCGGAGTTGCAGATGGAGACGTTCCACATCCTTGGCGTTTCGGGAACGCCAGCGTGTATTGCAGACGAGTGGGGGAACGTCGTGCTGTTTGAGACGGTGGACAACTTCCGGCTCGAATCGTTTGCGCGCGCGTGCACCGTCAAAATGGGCGGGTATTCCCACCTCGTCGATTATCCGATGACGGGTGAACAGATGAAAAACACGGCCGTTCGCGGAACCGTGACCATGGGGATTCAACTGGGAAGGGCCGTTCAAGCGGCGCATCGCAATCATTCGAATCCCGTAGACGCCGTCCTTGCAGCCACTCGCGATACCATCTATGGGCACGGAATTGCGCTTTTTCGAGGCAAAGTTGTCGATATTTCGCGGCGGACTTCGGACGGCTTCGCAATCGGCCAAGCGCGTCTACAGGGTTTTGAAGAAGACGCAGGGAAGACCATGGTGATCGATTTCCAAAACGAAAATCTCATTGCGAAAGTAGATGGGCAAGTCGTCGCGAGTGTGCCGGATTTAATCACCTTACTCGATCCCGACACAGGCCACGCCATCACCAACGAACGCCTGCGCTACGGCCAACGCGTCGTCGCCATTGGGATTCCGACACCGGAAATTATGCGCAGTGAAGCGGCACTCGCGGTATGGGGCCCGAAGCACTTTGGCTACGATATCCCGTTTGTTCCGCTCGAGCGAGCGTATCCGGCTTTTTATCAACAGGTCGGCGTACCGAACGAAAAAGAGAAGTATCTGCTTCAATCATCCGATGCTTCGCGTTGAACATGACAAAGCGATTTGGGAGGGTGCCACCTGGGCATTCCTCCCTTCCTCTTTACAACGACTGAATGGATAGGAGTGTGTGCCATGACGAAGCGTCAATTAACCGCCAGTGATGTGGAGGCGGCTGTGTTGGGCGGAAAGTTTCTAGGCGGCGGCGGGGGTGGCTGGACGGAGGATGGTCTTGCACTTGCAAACGAGGCGGTGCAGACGAACGCGCCTGTGCTCATCAGCCCGGCCGAGTGCCGTGACGACGACGTCATTGTGACGGCTGCGCTGGTTGGTGCGCCGGCTGCCAAAGACCAATACGTCGAACCGGCTCACTTTGTGCGGACCATTGAACGAATGGAGTCGGCACTAGGAACCAAAGTCGCTGGGGTTATTACGAACGAAAACGGCGCTGCGGCTACGGTGAATGGATGGATTCAAGCCGCGAAGCTGGGCATTCCAGTCATTGATGCACCTTGCAATGGGCGCGCACATCCGACGGGTGTGATGGGATCCATCGGCCTCCACCAACTGGAGGACTTCGTCAGTATTCAAACGGCAAGCGGTGGACGTCTAGATAAGTACGTGGAAATCGTCGTGAAAGCCTCCTTGCAACGCGCGGCCTCCCTCGTTCGGAACGCGTCTGTTGAGGCCGGCGGTGTGGTGGCGGTCGCGAGGAACCCTGTCACCGCAAGTTATGTGATGCAACATGGGGCCGTCGGCGCCATTACCCAAGCCATCGAGTTGGGGCACGCCATGCTGCGGTCGCAGGCGAATGGGGCGCGAGCCGTAGTGGACGCCGCCTTGGGCTTCATGGGCGGAGAGCGCATCGCGACGGGCAAGGTAGCGCATGTTTCGCTGCGGACAGAAGGCGGCTTTGATGTGGGAGAAGTCACCATCGGCGACGTGGATATGACGTTTTGGAACGAGTACATGACCTTGGAGAGAAACGGTGAGCGGCTAGCGACGTTCCCAGACCTCATCATGACGATGGATACGAACACGGGGCTGCCACTGCTAACGGCAGAGTTGCAGCCTGGATTGGATGTCACTGTCGTCTGTGTCCCAAGGGCCAATCTCAAGCTCGGCGCGGGTATGAATGACGAAGCCTTGTTCAAAGTCGTTGAACGTGTCGTCAACAAGGAGATTTGCAAATACGTGTTTGCGTCATCAATTGGGACGGCGTAGACGGTGTAACTGAAGCAAGTTTGAAACGCGCAATATTGCTACAACGATTTGAGAAGAGGAGCGGTGTGTCGTGACATTGAAGCAAACATTGGACATTTATGAACTGTTGGATGACCCAAACGTCAATGGGGAACAGGTGCGGGACTTTTTCTTGCGTCGAGGCGCGGGGCAAGTAGAAGTTGAGACGGTGGAGGGAGAATCGGGATGGACCGATTTCATTCAGGTGCGCATTCCCGGCCGCAGCGGCAAGACAACGGGCGGCGACGCGCCGACGCTTGGGATTATTGGGAGACTTGGCGGCATTGGCGCGAGGCCTGAGCGAATTGGACTTGTGTCGGATGGCGACGGCGCCATTACCGCACTGACGAGTGCACTGAAGTTAATCGAAATGCAAGCAAAAGGCGACAAGTTGCCTGGAGACGTTCTCGTGGCGACGCACATCTGTCCGAACGCGCCAACGATTCCGCACGAGCCGGTTGCCTTTATGGGATCACCTGTGGATATGATGACGATGAATCAACACGAAGTGAGTCCCGAGATGGACGCGATTCTCACCATCGACACGACGAAAGGGAACCGCGTGTTCAATCACCGCGGCGTCGCGATTTCGCCGACGATTAAAGAAGGTTGCATCCTTCGAATTAGTGACGATCTCGTCTCCCTCCTAGAAATCTCATCCGGCCAATTGGCTCATACATTCGCGGTCACCATGCAGGATATCACGCCGTACGGGAACAACTTGTATCATATCAACAGTATCCTGCAGCCGTGCACGGCGACGAACGCACCGGTCGTCGGCGTCGCCATTACGGCACAGAGCACCGTTCCAGGATGTGCGACCGGGGCAAGTCACGAGACGGACATTGCGACGGCTGCGCGGTTTGCCATCGAAGTGGCAAAGGCGTATGGTGCAGGAAAGTGTTCTTTTTACGATGAAGAGGAGTTTCATAGATTTCAAGCGCTGTACGGATCGATGAACCACTTGCAGACGCTTGGCAAGTCTGTGAACGCAGGTATCTGATTTCTTACCAGAGAAGGTGGACAACATCGGACTTTTGGAGACCTCACAGAACCTCCTGCTGCAAGCACTCCATGTGAAGGCGGCGGAAAGTGTCTTAATTATCTCCGATGGAACAAGACCGGAGATTTGCAACTATCTGCATCAGGCAGCACTGAGCCTCGGTGCGGAATCGATGATCTTGACGATGAAGCCGCGACAGAGAAGCGGTGAAGAACCGCCAGAAGTCGTCGCCTTCGCGATGCAGAGAGCGGACGTCGTCATTTGTCCGACAGAGCACTCGTTAACGCACACGTCCGCGCGGAAACGCGCATCTGAACAGGGTGCTCGGATTGCTACGATGCCGGGGATCACCCTCGACATGTTCGAAAACGGTCCGATGACCGCCGATTTTCACCAAGTGGCCGATCTCAGCCGACGCGTTGCGGATGTGTTGACAAAAGGGGATAGCGTTCGCATCGAAAAGGATGGGGCAATCCTGGAGTTTCAGCTGGGGACCCGAACGGGAATCGCCAGCACAGGCATGTACACCGAGAAAGGACAATCGGGGAATATGCCATCCGGCGAGGCTTATATTGCGCCACTTGAGGGGACTGCGAATGGGGAACTGATCGTCGACGGATCGATTGTCGGACTGGGCCTGCTCTCCTCACCCATCAAGCTGACGATTCGAGATGGCCTGCTTATTCGTGCCGAAGGTGAGCGTGCAGATGAGTGGCTCGACAAGCTCGGAAGTAGCCCGAGTGCTCGAAATGTCGCTGAATTTGGCATTGGCACCAACGAGAAGGCGAGGCTGACTGGCGTCATCCTCGAGGACGAAAAGGCGCTGGGGACCATTCACGTGGCGTTCGGCAGTAATGCGACATTCGGCGGAACGGTGGAAGCTGGCGTCCACTTGGATGCCGTGGTGACAAAGCCGACTGTCTATTTGGACGGGAAGCTTGTGATGCAGGATGGGGCATTGACGGTGTAGGGGCGGGATGGCGCGGGCCCGGCCGGCGGCTGGGGACCCGGCGGCGAATCCCCGGTTGCGGTGGCGGGATCGAACGGCTGGCGGGGCGGCCAGGCTGGCGGCTGGGGTGCCGGGGGCACGGACACACATAGGGCAGCATATGTGCCTTATTTCTGTATTTTCGGTAGATTTGGGTGACTTAAGACACCTGAGATGCCTTATCAACTGAAAATCTGCCCGATAAAGGCAAAAATCCGAGGATTAGTGCAGATTTGATGCCTTATTGGCCTCAAAAGTGGCCTCCGTGTCTTAATAAGACATCCCGCGCTGGGCCCCGGGGCCCCGGCGCCCCCGGCGGCGAATCCCGGGCCCCCAAGCTGCGTTCCCCAGACCTCGCGCCACCAGCACGCGGTGCCCCGAGGCCCCACATCCTGCCGTGCCCGCACTGTGTAGCGTACCACGGGCCCTGCGCGTCACTCGTCCCCGTCACCCCGGTCCCCCACTTCCCCGAATCCACCACCACAGCTGTGGAATCGCCACACTCACCCCCACACGCACACTCGACAGCTCCAAATAAATCCCTCATTACCTCACAGCCCTTGCGAATTTGTCGTTGACGAATTTACCGTCTATACGTAAAATTCAGATATGAATGACGTCATTCATACTTGAAACAAACCATTCACGCACGTTCTTCACACAACTTAGCCTTCAGCTCTCGCAATAGCGAAACGCAACGCAGCTACTTCTTGATTTCGCCTACCCCATTCAGCGGACCGTCCTCCTATGACAATGGGGCAATGGCACACATCTTAGCGTCTACACACATCCTTTCACTAGCAATATGCCTTCGCAATATGTCATGCATGATTTCGCGTTCACAAGTTACATCAGTACGTACGTGTGGTCATTTTTTAACGTCGTCACTTTTCAAAGAGGAGGAGTTTCTATGTCAGTTGGGACTCGGCCGGTGATTCGTGCGCCGCGCGGGACGGATATGTCCTGTAAGGGGTGGGAGCAGGAAGCGGCTCTGCGCATGTTGATGAACAATTTAGATCCGGACGTCGCAGAGCGCCCGCAGGATTTGGTGGTGTATGGGGGGATTGGCAAGGCGGCACGGAATTGGCCTGCGTTTGATGCGATTGTGAAATCGCTGCGGGGGTTGGAGAATGACGAGACGCTGTTGATTCAGTCGGGTAAGCCAGTCGGCATTTTTAGGACGCACGAGGATGCGCCGCGCGTGTTGTTGGCGAACTCGAATCTGGTCCCAGCTTGGGCGAATTGGGAGCATTTCCACGAGCTCGATAAAAAGGGGCTGATGATGTACGGCCAGATGACGGCTGGGAGTTGGATTTATATCGGATCGCAGGGGATTTTGCAGGGGACGTATGAGACGTTCGCGGAGGCGGCGCGGCAGCATGCAGGGGGATCCCTTGTTGGAACCTGGACGTTGACGGCGGGACTTGGCGGCATGGGCGGCGCACAACCGCTCGCTGTGACGATGAATGGCGGAGTGGCGCTCATCGCGGAGGTGGATGAGGGGCGGATTCAACGGCGGATAGACACGCGCTACTTGGATAAGCAGACCGCGAGCATGGACGAAGCGATGGCGTGGGTTCGCGAGGCGGTCGCGAATCGGCAGGCGTTGTCCATTGGTGTGCACGCGAACGCCATCGACGTGTTCGAGTGGCTGTTGGCGCGGGGGTTGGTGCCGGATTTCGTGACGGATCAGACGTCGGCGCATGACCCACTCAATGGTTATCTGCCACAAGGCATGTCGGTGGAAGAGGGGGCTCAGCTTCGGCAGCGTAACCCGGAGGAATATGTGAAGAAGTCCAAGATGAGCATGCGGCGGCACGTCGAGTTGATGCTCGCGATGAAGGAAAAGGGCGCTGTCGTCTTCGATTACGGGAACAACATTCGCCAGGTGGCGTTCAACGAGGGACTTGCGGATGCATTTGCATTCCCTGGGTTTGTCCCGGCGTACATTCGTCCACTGTTCTGTGAGGGGAAGGGACCCTTTCGGTGGGCTGCGTTGTCGGGCGATCCGGCTGACATTCACCGGACCGACGAGCTTGTGCTGGAGATGTTTCCTGAGGATGAGCACTTGCGGACGTGGATACAGAAGGCGCAGAAAGATATCGCGTTTCAGGGGTTGCCGGCGCGCATTTGTTGGCTCGGGTACGGCGCGCGCGCAAAATTGGGCCTCGCCATGAACGAATTGGTGCGCCGCGGCGAAATCAGTGCGCCGATTGTGATTGGGCGGGATCATCTGGATGCAGGATCCGTTGCATCACCCAACCGGGAAACGGAAGCGATGAAAGATGGCAGCGACGCAGTGGCTGATTGGCCGATTCTCAATGCGTTGGTCAACACGGCCGCGGGTGGCTCTTGGATTTCCGTACACCATGGCGGCGGTGTCGGGATGGGGTATTCATTGCACGCGGGGATGGTCGTGGTCGCAGATGGGTCTGACCGCGCAGAGCGCAAACTCGCCCGCGTGCTGACGACAGATCCGGGGATGGGTGTCATTCGCCACGTCGACGCAGGGTACGACCGGGCTATGGAAGTGGCAAAGGAGCGCGGCATCCGCATCCCGATGGCGGAATGAGGGCTGGTTCTTGGAAGGCGCTTGAATCGATGGCACTTGAATCGATGTCAATCGAGGAACGGGGGCGAATGGGTTGGCGCGTGTCAAACAAGTGATTCATCATATCGGTTTACTGTGGACGATGGACGACGAGTCACATTCGGATGGTCCGCGCTGTGGGGCGGACGCGATGCAGACTGTTGGCGAGATGCGTGATGCAGCCATCGCGATCGACGATGCGGGTGTGATTGTCGACGTAGGGCCGGAGAAGTCAATTGTCGATCTCGCCGACGCCAACACACAATTCATCGACGCGGAAGGTGGTTTTGTCGGGCCGGGCTTGGTTGATCCGCATACGCATCTGGTACATGGCGGATCGCGCGAGAAAGAGCTCCCGCTGCGCCTGGCTGGCGCGTCCTATCTCGATATTCTGCAGGCGGGCGGCGGCATTTTGAGTACGGTCCGCGAGACGTCGGCGTATTCGGAAGAAGCCCTGTTCGCACAAGCGAAGACGAGTCTGGCGCGCATGCAGCGATTTGGCGTCACGACGGTGGAAGCGAAGACAGGGTACAGTTCGTCGCTGGCGGTGGAGTTGAAGCAACTTCGTGTCGCACAGCGCTTGGCCGAGTGGGCTGGAATAGAGATTGTGCATACGGCGATGCCTGCGCACGCGGTTCCGAAAGCGTTGCCCCGTGGCCGGGACGCGTATATCGAGGAACTTTTGGCGATGTTGCCGGATTTGCAAGCGGCGGGAGCCGAATTTGCCGACGTGTTTGTGGAAGACGGCGTGTTCTCGGTCGATGAGGGACGGCAAATTCTACAGGCCGCCAAACGACTCGGGATGAAGGTGAAAATTCACGCGGACGAGATGGTTCCAATTGGCGGGGCGCAACTGGCTGCGGAGTTGGGGGCCACATCGGCAGACCACTTGCTCGCCTCCACCGATGAAGGTCTCTTTGCCTTGGCTGAGGCGGGGGTGATGGCCGTATGCCTACCAGGGACGTCGTTTTATCTGCAAAAACCGGCGGCTCGCGCGCGCTTTATGCTGGATGAGGCACAACTTGGCGTCGCGATTGCAAGTGACTACAATCCCGGAACGTGTCCGTCTGAGAACTTTGGCCTGACGATGAGTCTTGCCCTGCTCACGTTGAAAATGACACCCGAAGAGGTGTTTGTGGCGGCTACACGGAACGCTGCTTGTGCCCTCGGTCGGGGAGATGTAGCTGGGATCATCCGATCCGGCCGCCCCGCCGACATCGTCATCTACGCGGCGGCGAATCCGGAATACGTCCTCACGCATTTTGGCGTTTCTCATGTGCGGCAAGTTTTGGTGAAGGGGCGACCGGTTCTGTGATTTCACAAGACGTTAGTGGCAGGTTGGATGAGTGGGTGCGGGCGGGAAAAGCGGGATCGGAAGTGAATCGCACCATCAGCCTATATATTGAGGAGAATTTTGCGCAGGTCGCGTTCATGACCTCGGCGGAACTGGCGGAGCAAGTAGGCGTGAGTCAGGCGTCCATATCTCGCTTTGCACACTCGCTTGGATTTTCTGGCTTTGGCGAGTGGAGCAAAGAGATGCAGCGCATGATTCGCACGGAACTCTCTGGTCCGGATAGATTGTGGTTCGCATCGAATCCGACGCTTGCGACGGAGGATGAGACGGGCGACCGCGTGGTCTTGAGTGAGTATCTAAATTTGCAGTCTTTGAACGACATTCTTGCATCGTCTGAGTTTGAAGCACTAGTTCAAGCGATTGTCGAGGCAGAGCGAGTGATTCTCGTGGGTGCACGTGCATCCGCGACCTTGATTCCCTATCTGCACTACTTTTTGAGCAAAGTGCGAAGTGATGTCTATGCAACAGTGCCTGGTGAGACGTTGTGGGAGCGCCTGCCGATGGAAAGGACTTCCGGAACGTTGATTGTGGTCTTGGCGTTTCCGAGATATCCGCGGGTGACGGTGGAACTCGTTCGGGAATTGGAGAAACAGGGATTTGCCATTGCAGCCGTGACAGATGACGCGCATTCACCCGTAGCAGCGCATGCGAAACCGGTGGTCTGTGTCCCTGTCACGACGGTATCGCTGTTTGACTCGTATGCGACACCCATCACACTGTTTAATCTACTGATTCGGCGTGTGGCGCAAGTGACGCCGGAGGCCTCGAGAGAACGGCTTGGCCAAATTGAACACCTAGATCAGGCAACCCGGGTGTACGACTGACACCTAATCTTTAGAGGAGTGAACGGTGTGACCCAGCGAGTGCTACCGAAGTTTAATACAGAGCGATTTATGGAGCGGTTCACTGCATTTTCGGAGATAGGTCAGACCAGCGAGGGGGCGATTCACCGGCCATTCGGCAGCGACGCAGATGTCGCTGCGCGTGCATGGATCACGCGTTTGGCAGACGAGGTGGGGTTGGCTGTCACAGTGGACGCGGTCGGAAACATTTGGGGGGTACGACCGGGTGAACTGGACGCTGGGATGATTGTCATTGGATCCCACCACGATTCGGTTCCGAATGGCGGCCGTTTTGATGGACCGCTTGGGGTGTTGATGGGCATCGAGGTGATTCAATCGCTTCGCGAGCGTGGATATTCAAATCAGCATCCGCTCGGCTTCGTGTCGTTTACGGCGGAGGAGCCCAATCCTTTCGATTTATCGACACTGGGTAGCCGTAGTGTCGCTGGTCGTCTCACACAAGCGTCATTGCTCGCCGCGACGGACTGGAATGGACGACCGCTGTCTGACGCGATTGCCGCTGTTGGTGGGGACCTGCACGCGTTCCCATCTGTGCGCAAGACGGCAGACGATATCGCGGCGTTTCTCGAACTGCATATTGAGCAGGGGCAACGGTTGCTGAAACGAGGGATTCCCATTGGCGTGGTGACGGGGATTTGCGGGATTTATCGGGAGTCGGTTCGGGTGCTGGGCGAAGCGAATCACGCGGGTACGACGCAACTGCAAGATAGGCGGGATGCGCTGCTCGCGAGTAGTGAGATGTTGCTCGCGGTAGAACGTTTGTTGCACGAGTGGAATGACGACGAGTTGATTGCCACAGTTGGCCGTTTGAATGTCAGCCCGAACGCGATGAACATCATTCCGGGAGCTTGCGAATGGGGATTAGAGATTCGCGGGGGGGATATGGCCAGGGTGTACGGCTTTCGCGACGCTTGTTTTCAGGCCTTCGATGACATTGCCACGCGACGCGGGGTACAGGTTTACCACAGTGTATTGCTCAATCAGAAGCCGCAGCCGATGTCGGCTGACGTCATAAACATCCTGCAAAAATCGGCAACGGATTTGGCGATTCCTTACCTAGACCTGGCGAGCATGGCCGGACACGACGCGACGCACATCGCGAGTTTCACGCATGCCGGTATGTTGTTCGTGCCGAGCATTGGCGGCAAGAGTCACTGTAAGGAAGAGGAGTCGCGCATCGAGGATATTGCGTGTGCATTCGATGTTCTCGTCGCAGCGATGATCGCGTTGGACGGTGGCATTGGACGGTCGCTTTGATTGTAGCAGTTCGTTAAATAGAGAGTTCACGACTACAGGAGAGATGGCGCATGAAGAAATTATATCATCCGCGATATGTCGAAATGGGCAGTCAGTTTGTGGAGGGCATTGGAATTCTCGTCGACGGTGGGAACATCGCACAAGTGGGACCGGTTGCGGAGTTGGCTGCTTCACACCCGGACGCGACGTGTGTCGACTGGGGGCGTTACGCCGTGCTGCCAGGGACGGTCAACGCCCATAATCACTCGTTTCAGAGTTTGCTGCGCGGCATTGCGGCCGATGAGCCGTTTTTAGTCTGGCGAGACGAGGCGCTATATCGGTATGCGCCGTGTCTTGATGCCCAGATGATCTATAACGGTGCGTTGTTCGCCTTTGCCGAAATGATGCTCGCGGGCGTGACGACGGTTGCGGATTTCTTTTACATCCACGACAACGGAACGGAAAACGACGAAGCCGTCATCCAGGCTGCCAAGGATTTAGGGATTCGTTTCGTCATGGCTCGGACGATGTACGACTGGCCCGGTGCCCCGAAATCGTATCAGGAGCGCATCGAGGACGCCGTTCGCCGGACGCGCGAACTGGCGGTGAAGTATCAAGGCGACGCGATGGTGGCTATTCACCCAGCACCACACAGCCCACACGCGGCATCGCCAGAGATGATTCAAGCTGGACATCGGTTGGCGCAAGAACTTGGAACGCCATATCACATTCACGTGGCGGAAGAGATGTTCGAAGTCGAGGAGATTCTTCAGAATCACGCCGTCCGCCCCGTCCATTTTCTCGATAAGTTGGGCGTTTTGGACGAGTCTATGATTGCAATTCACCTCGTTTGGCTTGCGGATGACGAGATTCAGCTACTTGGTAAACGCAAGGCGTCGCTTGCGTACTGCCCGTCGAGCAACATGTTTTTGGCGGATGGCATCACGAAGATTCCAGAGTTGCTCCATTCTGGCGTGCGAATTTGCCTTGGTACGGATGGTGCTTGTAGCAACAACCGCATCAGCGTGTTCGAAGAAATGCGGATGACGTCTCTGCTTCAAAAAGTGCGGACGCTGGACGCCACTTCGATTCGGGCGACAGATACGTACGGCATGGGTACGCACGCAGCCGGAGAAATTTTGCGATTGCCCATTGGCAAACTGGAACCGGGGTACCGGGCTGATTTCGTGGCGATTGACTTGGACGATCTCTCACTTCACCCGTGCGCACCAGATTTACTTTTGGCACATGTGGTGTACTCGATGCAACCAACGGCTATTAAGCGTGTCGTGGTTGGTGGGCAGGAGGTCGTGCGTGATGGTGAATTGCAGATGGTGTCTAACGCAAGGGTGCGTAAGGCGGTCACGGAGGTACAAGAACGATTTGCGCAAGTGACGTCAGTCACGTGACGAAAAGGGGGCCATTAGGATGGCGATTGAACGCAGGACGATTGACTTTATTCCGGAAAATGAACGACACGGGAACGTAAAAAATCTATTTTCTATTTGGTTTTCCGCGAACGCCCAAATCACCACCATCGTGACAGGTGTGTTGGCAATTGAGTTAGGGCTGAATTTATGGTGGTCCATTGTCGCCATCCTCGTCGGGAACTTGTTGGGCGGCATTTTCATGGCCTACCATTCGGCGCAAGGCCCAAAGTTGGGCGTCCCCCAAATGATTCAAAGCCGCGCACAATTCGGCGTGATCGGGGCGGTATTGCCATTAGTGCTCGTCATTGTCATGTATATCGGTTTTTTCGCGAGTAGTACGATTCTAGGGGCACAGGCTCTGTCCGCAGCCCTTCACATTCCGCAAGATGTGAGTATCGTCATCGTCAACCTTCTTGCTGCTGTTCTCGTGATTGTCGGCTATGATTACATTCATCAATTTGAGAAAATTGTCGCTGTATTGTTCTTCTTGTTGTTCTTGTACTTGACCATTCGGATGCTGACGGCGCCGTTTCCCGCGCACCTTTCAAGCCCAGGTTTTTCGTTTGGGCCGTTTATCTTGGTCGTCTCCGTCATGGCCAGCTGGCAATTGACTTATGCGCCATATGTCGCGGATTATTCGCGGTACTTGCCCAAAGATACCTCGATTGCGTCGGCCTTTTGGTGGACCTATGCGGGGTCTGTCATCGGATCGAGTTGGATGATGATTTTGGGCGCCATCGCGGCGGTGATTGCGCCGAAGCAGTCTGAGGCATTGGTCGCGTACTTTGGGCATTTGTCCGGGCACGGGCTGGAGTTTGTGACCTATATTCTGATTGTCCTTGGTGTCCTTGCGATCAACACATTGAATCTGTACGGTGGCTTTATGTCTGTCATTACAACGGTTGGCGCATTCACAAATCTTCGTGTGACGACACGCGGACGACTTACCTTCATCATTATTGTCGGAATTGTCGGTACGCTTGTGAGTTTGTGGGGCCAAGGAAACTTTTTAGACAACTATTCTAACTTTATCTTGCTGCTCTTGTATTTCATGATTCCGTGGACAGCCATTAACCTTGTCGATTTCTATCTATTGCGAAAGGGCAATTACAACATCGATGCGATTTTGTCGCGAGATGGCGAGTACAGCGGGGTGAATTGGATCGCGATTGTCGCCTACGTCGTCGCCGTGCTGGTTCAGTTCCCGTTTATGAATACCACGTATCACGTCGGCGTGATCGCCAAGCACATGAATGGGGCAGACATCGCGTGGATTGTCGGGTTGTTTGTCGCGTTTGTAATCTACTACTTCCCAATGCGTGCGAAGCTCCGCAGTTCAGGTGTCAGCGAGGGCGTAGGGGTGTAAGCTAGGGAGTTGCCGAGATACGCACTTCGTGTGGCTGCGTAGCGTGGATTGCGCGCTACGCAGCCGCAGCTAGAAATGATCTTGACAATCCAATGTGCGGCAAAATAAAATGACGTTGTCACGAGCGATGAGTATCATGGTTCGTGTATCTCAGGAATTTGAAAGCGATTACAAATAAAGGAGGGAGGAACATCAATCACGTGACTTCGACGAATCGAGATTTGGATGGAGCAATCTGAGGAGACGGCATTTGTGAATTTGTTTGTTTGAAAAGCCATGGTTGCGGTCAGAGAAGACCAGTGGGACCCCCCAGTTCCCTCTGTTTTGAACAGGCTCACCTAAAATTCCCCATGAAACAAATCAGTGATCTGACGAAACGCATCTTTTCGAGCGCATCAATTCCATTCATCCCGGATTTCGACGATTAGGTGATTGAGGTCATTGACCGGGGCATGTTTTCAAGTATTTGGTGGATTTGTTAGCGAACACGGCGAAATCATGGTACGGAACTAGAGCAATGGACACAATTCCCCCCTCCCCAAGCCAGGCTATGAACTCCACTTTTTCAATTGGAAGAAAAATCTACGTGGCGGCATGAAGCATGATCAACGACCGATGCTTTGCATACACGGGAAGACGAATGCTCCACTGGCGTGCATGACGCACTAGAATCCCAGGTAGATGGAATAGTCTTCGTCTGAGCCGTCCGGCGGTCCACTGTCGCACCCCTGGTTGAAGCGCGACGTGCTTGTACAGCAGGAGTAGATTATACGCAAGTAGCTTTAGACCTTGCAG
The DNA here is from genome assembly GCF_022674245.1 of Alicyclobacillus acidoterrestris. Lineage (GTDB taxonomy): Bacteria > Bacillota > Bacilli > Alicyclobacillales > Alicyclobacillaceae > Alicyclobacillus > Alicyclobacillus acidoterrestris. The sequence goes on along the minus strand of NZ_CP080467.1, from coordinate 3,556,510 downwards.
CGCTTTGTTGGCATCGAAATTCTGGCTGGAGAATCGGTCAATGGCAAATCCATATTTGGCTTCCTTGATGTGATTCTCAGCGTTACCACGAAAGTTATAGAAGTGCCATACATCCTCGCCGCTCCAGTCAAACGTTGTGGCAATCGCCTCGTATTCCCAGAGCCAATCCGCACACAGGCACTCCTGGGGGTCAATGTCTAAGCGACGCACAATCACGACCCGCCGAGGCCTGTCCCAGGATGTTGCCTGATACATGATGGAAGTAACGTCACAATGTTCCCGGTCACTCTCTGTGATGCAGTGCCAGAGGAGATTTGGCGCTTGCGCCAACTGTGCGAGTCGCTTGGTCCACTTCAGTTTGATGACGTAATCCCGCTGATCTTGCTCCAATATCTGAAACACTTTTTCTCCGGTAAACCCTTTATCCATGCGGACGGCACGAATGTTGACGCCATCCGGCAACTGGTCTTTCATCGCCTTGTAGAAATCCGCAAATCCATCTGATGTATGGGCGTCACCAGAGCGCAACTCATCATAGAGACAACAACCAGTGAGTGAATCAAACGCCAGCAAGGGATGGAAACTCGCTCGTCCGTGATGGTGTGGATTATATCCAACAGCGGACTGTTGCTGCGCGCCATAAACAGTCTCTACAGAGGAGTCGATATCGACCACGATGCCTTGTCCTTTGGGGAGAAGTGACCTTAGGATTTGTCTATGCGCCGAACGTATCGCTTTGATGCCAGCGTCGGAACCGAGCCGCTTCAGATCCTTATACAACAGAGTCGTATCAGGCAGTTTCGGCACGTCCAACTTCAGCTTCAACAGGGGATCTTGTTCGATGTCCTCAAAGTGGAAAATCCGTTCCTGACCCAGCAAGGAACCGAAAATGACGGTCAGAGCAATATCGTCCATGTGGAACTGGGTGTTTCTGCCCTTGCGTAATCCATGTACCCAAAACTCCCTGTCAATACCCGTTCCCAAAACGAAATCTATGAGACCACTTGCACCGCCAAAGGAGGTGGCGGCATTCAAATCGTAGCGAGTATGAATTGTAGAGCTTTTACGAGCAAACTGACTTCGTGTATGATTATATTGTTTCACCCAAAAGGTGCTCCTTCCTAGCGAAGATGTGGTTCTCGACAAACTCATCTTAGCCATACGGGGAGCACCTTTTCAATTATTCACACCAGTTCATGAGGACACAATCGTCGAAATCCGGGTTCATTTTTCCTGAATTTTCACTATCTGAGGGGATTCGTGTTGAGGTATGTGTGTCGTCATTAAAAATATGGAGGGCGTGCCATGGGGAAAATCGCAAAGCAGGAACAGTTCACTTATGCGCCTCGCAAGACAATATTTGGGCTTGAGAAAAACGCATTTCTTGTAACATTGACATCCTTTTTAGGGTGGACGATGGTCAATATGGACAGTTCCTTTTTTAGTAATGTCTATCCTCTGATTCAAAAGGATTTACACTTAGCTAATTGGACGGTTGGTGCAATCACTGCGTCGATGGCCGTTGCTGCGTGTTTTGCGACACTTATTGCTGGTCCCTTGTCGGACTACTTTGGGAGAAAGATGGTTTTTCAGTTTACGATTCTGTTTACGGCAGTCGGTAGTGCATTGAGTGCATTATCCGGAGGATTTGTGTCACTTCTCATCGCTCGATGTCTCACGATGGCCGGAAACGCCTCGGAGTGGATGATTGGGCAAGTCATGGTGACGGAGGGCACGCCGAGCAAGTCGCGTGGTTGGTGGACCGGCGTCGCACAAGTGGGATTTCCCGTAGGCTGGTTCCTCACTGCTGTCGTTGTTGCCCGTTTGGCACCGATATGGGGATGGCGGGGTGTCTTTTGGGCCGGGTTGGTTCCTATTTTCCTTATCTTAGTCACCCGTTTCTTCGTCAAAGAGAGTGACCGCTTTGAGGATTTAAAACAATTTAGGCAACAGGCAAAGCAGACTGAAGGCGAGAAGGCTTCCGAACATACGCAGACGGCATACTCTGTAAATAAACAGGAAGCAACACAGTTCACTTATCGGCAATTGTTTAATCCGGACTTGCGGCGGACTACCATCCTATTGTGGATTTGGCAATTCGTCTATAATTATGGGCTGTTCTGCGTTGCGTATTTTTTACCTTCCATCGCGAGCGCACATGGGTTTACTTTGTCGAACAGTTGGATGGTCAGCGCTTGGGGAACAGGGGTTGGAGCCATTGGCTATTTGGTCGCAGCGTTCTTAGGGAATATCGTTGGCCGCCGAATTGTATCCCTGATTTGGCTGTTTTTAGGTGGCGTTGCTGGGACGTTCTTCGCGTTTGGCATCCATTCCATAGACCAGATGGCGTTTTGGTGGGCCGCGTACTATTTCTTCACAGTGGGTCATATGGGCGCGTATGTGCCGTATATGCTGGAAAGTTTTCCAACCCGTGCGCGGGGTACAGGCGCGTCGTTCATCTCCTTTTCGAATTGGGTTGCGCTATTTCTAGCGGGCATCACTTCGCAGTGGATGGTTCACTCTGTAGGCGTCAATCTTGCAGCCTTCATATGGTTGGGGGTAGCGGCATGGATTGCGTTCATGTGCGGATTAGGCACGCCAAAAATCAAACCAGGCCTGGATTTAGAGGAAATTATCAACTGACGGTTGTGCAATGGGATCAAATGGATGTCGGAAAATTCATCGTTGACGGTCTAGTGAAATTCGGTTAAATTTTCTTTAGGGATTTTGGGAGCGGTTCCAAAACAGCTGGGATGAGAGGTCTGGATTGCCGATGGGAAACCAACGTGACTTAACTATCTGAGCGTTTTGCAGAATGGTCGTTTTGGGTGGAGGTGAAAAAGGAACAACACCTAGGGTAAGTAAACTAAATTCCACATACTGGTATTCTTGCGCCGTTTCTCGTCAGGTCAACTCGTTATCATTTATGCAGTCTTCTTGTGTCGTTCGATATGGTTCACAGCTAGTGCCGATGCAAGTAACACGATCGCGTTGAGGAACATGTACGTCTTTACTTTTCGAATGCCTCGGACATGGACGTCGTTCGCCGTCAAATTCGTCTTAAGTCTTGCGTTACAACGCTCTACAGCAGTTCGCTCGTTGTATAACAGCTTCCAATTCTGCGTGCCTCGGTGTGGTGCGCAGTAACGCCGAATATCTTCTGTGATCCGCTTTTTGACCACCATACCGTAGTTGGATTCGGAACATGTCGCGATTCCAAGCGGACAATCTACCTTCCCAACCGCGTGCGGGCAGCGAAACTTTAGTCGGTCACCGTCCGCACCCCAATACACCATGTCATATCCCATCGTGCAACGCGGCGTCCCGTCCGATGCGATTCCTTCAGGCGGTTCTTTTTCACCGCGCTTGTTCATCGCGATAATTGCCTGTGCACCATATTGACGAACCGTTTCATAGTTTTTGACTTGATCATATCCAGCGTCCATCATAACAAAGTCGATTTTCCAACCGTGCGTCGTCACGACATGTTCCAGCAATGGCGCCGCCATCTCACCATCAAAGACGTTCGCTGGTGTGACATCCAAAGCAACTGGCAGTTCACTCGCGGTGTCCACAGCCAAGTGGAATTTGTATCCAAACCAAGCAAGCTTGTTGCCAAAGGTATCGTATTTTGCGCCCCAGTTGGCATTGCCCGTTTCCTGGCTCTTGGACTTAGGTTGTTTTTTCTCGTAGGACTTCACGGCGGCACTATCCACAGCCAAATGGCGTCCGTTGATGATGCTCGCTTCTTTACATTGACTGACCAGGTCAATGAAGAGCTTCTCAGCGAGACCCAACTCAACAACGGCTGAAAACACGCGACTCAGTGTGGAGACCGACGGGGCTGCTTCGTCGATTCGAAACCCACACTGGTAGCGAAAGCGTATATCTCGAGCCAACCGTTCATGAAGCCTTGTGAACGTTGAGATTCCTTCAAGCGGAGCAGCCAGCAGTGCGCGCAGAATCGCTTCACGATTCATAGGCTTCGCGCCTTGGGGTGACTGTTTTCTCAATTTCGAAGCATAGGGTTGTAAATCCAAGACAGCAAAGAACAAGGGCAGACGATCGCTGGAGTCAATTTCTAGCCAGTCCTCAAAGGAAAAGAGCGATGGTTGGAGAATATACAAGTGGGACTTCCCTCCTCGAAAATTTCTTGTTTGGTCACTTGAAATCTTCTCGAAGGTTGGGGTGAAGTCCTTTTTCATGCCCTAAAAACCCTTGCCCTGCGGGAGTTTATAAATCTGCAAAACGCTCATCTATGAAATTGCCAAAGCGGCGGGGGTATCTCGTTCTACGGTTTCCAGAGTTCTAACTGGGCATCCCAATGTAAAACCGGCCACTCGCATGATGGTTGAAAAGGTGATTGAAGAACTGCACTACCGCCCCAGCTCAGTGGCACAGGGGCTGGCACGCGGACAATTGAACATGATTGGACTCTTGATTGGCGATATTCGGAACACCTTTTATGCTGAGATTGCTCGAGGCGTCGAAGATATCGCACATGAAGCGGGCTACATGGTCGTTATCTGTGACACAGACTACGACATCAAACGCGAGCAATTTTACTTTCACGGCGTCCAACAGTTTGCGTTGAGTGGCCTCATTGTGATGTCGGTGCTAGATCAACAGGAGTTGATCCCTGTACTGCAAAGCATTCGATGCCCAATTGTGATGCTGAATCGGTACGTGCGTAGTTTTGATACGGACGTCGTGCTGGTCGACAACGTCGAGGGCAGCTATCTTGCCACAAAGCATCTGATTGAGTTGGGACATCATCGAATTGGCCATCTCGCCGGATCGGCATTATCCACGGCCAGTCGAGATAGATCCTTAGGGTTCCAGCGCGCACTTGAGGATTATGGAATCGAACATGAGGACTCCGATATTCAAGAAGGAGACCTCACCATCGAGCGTGGGCGACGTTATGGTCAGTGGTGGTTGGAAGCGGATTCCCGACGCCGACCGACTGCGATTTTTGCCGCCAACGATTTGATGGCACTCGGGATTATTGACGTTCTCGCTTCACACGGGGTAAAAATCCCGGATGATGTGAGTATCGTCGGTTACGACGATTTGCCTTTGACAGGGTTGGCGCCAATTTCGCTCACCACGGTTCGACAGCCGCATTACGACATGGGTGTCACAGCAATGTCGTTCTTGAAACAGCGGATAGAGCAGAAAGTGGAACACGTACAGCGAAAAATCTTTCGGCCTGAACTTGTCGTGCGCAAGACCACAGGTCCGCAGCGTAATGCATGAATACAACAAGTTGACGGATCAAAATTTGCGCCCGTTTTTGGGAGCGGTCCCAAAAACGGGCGAGGAGATGAATTTCGATGCGAGATGTGGTGATTGTTGGTGGTGCGCGAACGGCGATTGGCACAATGGGCGGGAGTCTGCAAGACGTGCACCAGGCAGATCTCGGTGCAGTGGTATACGCCGAAGCGGTGAAACGGTCGGGGATTGCATTAGACGATGTCGACGAGATCATCGTCGGGAACGTTGGTCAAGTCGCGGAAAGCGGATTCCTGGGTCGGATGGTTTCCATCAAGGCTGGATTTCCACTGAAGACCACGGCTTATGCAGTCAATCGGCAATGTGGCTCTGGTTTGGAAGCGATTAATTCTGCCGTGCTTCAAATCCAGTCGGGCTACGCGGACGTGATGGTCGCCGGTGGGACGGAAAATATGAATCAACTCCCATACTACGTGCGAAAAGGTCGGTTTGGTTACCGCTTTGGCCATGGTCAATTGGAGGATGGGTTGCTGACCATCTTGACATACCCTCTGGGCCCCTATCCGAATGGCGTGACGGCTGAAAACCTCGCTAAGGAATATGGAATTTCGCGACAGGAGCAAGATGAATGGGCATTGCTCACCCAAAAGAGAGCCGCCAAGGCCATCGAGGCAGGGAAATTTGTCGACGAAATCGTTCCTGTGGAAGTTCGAATTGGCAAAGAAAACAAAGCGTTTTGTGTGGATGAACATCCTCGTATCGGTATTACGATGGATCGGTTGTCCCGCCTCAAGCCGGCTTTTGTTGAAGGGGGTACGGTGACGCCTGGCAATTCATCCGGTATCAATGACGGCGCGGGTGCGGTTGTCTTAATGGGGCGCGACGAGGCGCTGAAGCGCGGTTTGAAACCGCTCATGAAGGTGAAAAGTTTTGCTGTTGCGGGTTGCGATCCGGCGACGATGGGGTATGGCCCGGTGCCGGCGACGAAGCTCGCACTCAAGCGGGCTGGCTTATCTGTTCAAGATATCGACTTGATTGAGTTGAATGAGGCGTTTGCCTCGCAAACGATTGTCGGAATCCGCGAGCTTGGCTTGGATGTCGACAAAGTGAACGTCAATGGTGGCGCTATCGCGCTGGGGCATCCAGTCGGTGCGAGCGGTGGCATTTTGACGGTTAAGTTGATGTACGAAATGAAACGGCGGGATGTGCAATTCGGGCTGGTGACGATGTGTATTGGTGGGGGCCAAGGCATCGCGACGATTTTTGAAAACTGTCGATAATCGAGGGGATGACATTGCGTCCACAATTTTTGACTGGCGCGGATGCAGCAGCCTATGTAGAGGATGGGATGACCGTCTTGACGGTCGGGATGACGTTGGTTGGCGCGGCAGAAAGTGTGCTCAAGCCACTGGAGGAACGCTTTCTGCGAACTGGTCATCCACGCGATTTGACGTTGTTTCACGCGGCGGGACAGTCGGATAGACAACGAGGCATTCAGCATTTTGCACATCCGGGTATGACAAGGCGAATTATTGGGGCCCATTGGGGATTGGCGCCTACGTGGATGGAGCTCATTTCGAACGACAAGGTCGAAGCGTATTGTTTGCCACAGGGACAGATTACGCATCTGTTGCGGGATATGGGCGCTGGATTGAAAGGGCATCTATCGAAAGTTGGATTGGGCACGTTCATCGATCCGCGGCTTGAGGGCGGAAAAATGAACGCACGTACGCAAGTGCTTCCCGACCTCGTAGAACTCGTCAATTTTCAAGGAGAAGAATATCTCTATTATCACGAGGTGCCGATTGACTTGTGTCTCATTCGCGGTACCACTGCGGATGAGCACGGCAACATTACATTTGAAGACGAGGCCTTGAAGCTCGAAGTGTTGCCTGCAGTCCTTGCCACCAAACATTTTGGCGGAAAGGTCATTGTTCAGGTCAAACAGATTGCAAAGGCAGGTTCATTGCACGCAAAACAGGTCGTCATTCCCGGGGCTTTTGTCGACGTCGTTGTGGTTTCCGACAACCCAGAGACTGATCATAGGCAATCGTCTAGCTTCTATTTTGATCCCGCCTACAGTGGCGACATCCGCGTCCCGGATGGCGAGATGGAACTGACGCCATGGAGCGTTCGGAAATTAATTGGTCGGCGAGCCGCCATGCTGCTACAACGAAATGCGACGATTAATCTCGGGACCGGGATTCCTAATGATGAAATCGGCGGCATCATTGCGGAGGAGGGGCTATCGAACGACATCCTCATCACCGTCGAGTCAGGGGTTTATGGTGGCGTGCCGCTGGGCGGCGTGGATTTTGGCGTTGCAAGAAATATGGAGGCCTTATTAGAGCATTCATCTCAATTTGACTTCTACAATGGAATTGGCGTCGATTTCACGTTTATGGGTGTTGGTCAAATTGATGGCCACGGCCATGTAAACGCGACGAAGTTTTCAGGGAAATCTACCGGCGCTGGCGGATTTATTGATATCACGCAGTTTGCGAAGACAGTCGTATTCTGTACGACCTTTACCGCGAATGGCTTGCAGGTCGATTGGAATGGGCAGCGGGTGCGGATTGTTCGCGAGGGGAAATTCAAAAAATTCGTAAACCGCGTTGAGCAAGTATCGTTTAACGGAGTGCTGGCATTAGAGCGAGGACAGCGTGTCTTTGTCGTTACGGAACGCGCCGTGTTCCGTTGGACGCCTTCTGGCTGGGAGTTGATTGAAGCCGCTCCGGGTGTCGACGTGGAACGGGACATCATCGGTCAAATGGCGTTTACGCCGCGAATTTCGCCGACGCTTGCTCGAACGACTCCGCGTATTTATCAAGATCATCCGTTTGGACTACGAGACTTATTAGGAGGCGTGTAAGATGCGCTTAGATTCGAAAATCGCAGTGGTCACTGGTGCTGGTCGAGGAATTGGTCGAGCGATAGCCAGAAAACTTGCCAAGGACGGGGCAACGGTCGTCGTGTGCGACATGGTTGCTGAAAATGGCGAAGAAACGGTCAGACAAATCGTTGACGATGGTGGCGATGCGTGGTTTCAGACTTGTAATATTGCCGACGAATCTGCAGTAAAAGATTTGTTTGAGGCAGTGATGTCCCGTCACGGTAAGCTCGATATCATCGTGAATAACGCCGGGATTAATCGAGACGGCATGTTGCACAAATTGACGCATGAACAATGGGATCAGGTGATCAGCGTCAATCTGACCGGCACGTTTCACTGCGTTCAAGCCGCGGCGAAAATCATGCGGACTCAGCAATCTGGCCGGATTATCAATATCGCTTCGGCCAGTTGGCTTGGGAACATTGGTCAGGCCAACTATGCGGCGTCGAAAGCTGGGGTCGTGGGGCTGACAAAAACGGCGGCGCGAGAATTGGCGAAATTCAATGTCACCGTCAACGCAATTTGTCCAGGGTTCATCGATACAGACATGACTCGGGGCGTACCGGAGAAAGTTTGGGACGTGATGATTAGCAAGATTCCCATGGGGCGTGCTGGAAAACCGGAGGACGTTGCAAACGTCATCGCGTTCCTCGCGTCGGACGAGGCAGGATATGTGACGGCGGAAGTTATCAATGTGGGCGGTGGCATGGTGTTGTAAGGGCCTGACGTCGTCGGTGGCATAGGACGATGACGCAGGTGGCGTGTAATCACGAGATTGGAGGGAGTCGTATGTGGAAGGTCGTCGCGTTAAAAATGGGAGAACTTACGGTGGAGCAGGCGAGCATTACGTATGACCGGGGGTACGGAGCGCGCATTGATATTCCAGTATGGTCCGCGGCAATCACAGGTGGCGGATATAACATCTTGGTCGACACCGGCATTCACGACGCCACTTGGGTGACGGAAAATGTAAGCCCTTGCAGGATATCTCCCGAGGAAGAGATTGTATCCGCACTGCAGCAAGGGATGGGCTGGACGCCGGACGACGTTGATATCGTGATTAACACGCATCTTCATTACGATCACTGCGGTAACAATCACTTGTTCAAAAACGCCAAGTTTGTCGTACAAAAGCGGGAGTGGCAGGCGGCCCACCAACCTATTCCCAGCCAGCGTGGCATCTATCTCCCTCAACTATTTGATTGTGTCGACTATTTTTCTTGGCGCTTTGTCAATGGGGAAGAGGAAATCGTGGGCGGCGTCAAGGTATTTTTGACTCCCGGGCACTCGGATGGACACCAATCCGTCTTGGTGAAAACGGAGCAAGGTACATTGTGTATTTCCGGAGATGTCTCAAACTTACTCGTGAATATTCGCGAAAATATCCCTGCTGGCATTCTTACAAGCACAAAGGAGATTTTCGAGAGCATGAACCGGGTCCGCGATTTGGCGCAGTATATTCTACCAGGGCACGAGCCGACTATCCAAACGTTTCAGAGCGGGAACTTCCCAGCCATCCAAGCGGATCGGCAGTGAGGGGGAACGTGTATGGAGTTCATAGAAGCCAGTGAGGCCGCCGCTAAGATAGAGGATGGGTCCGCCATCGCATTGACTGGGTTTGGCGGCATGGGACAATGCGATGCGGTTTTAAAATCCATTCGCGACCTTTATCTGCGCACAGGGCATCCGCAAAATCTCAGCGTGTTTCATGCAGCTGGTCAGTCGGATGGAACCAATGGGTTGGAATATATCGCGGTCGAAGGACTTATCTCGAAAGTCGTTGGGGGACACTGGGGATTGCTGCCACGGATGCAACAACTGATTGAACAGAATCGCGTGGAAGCGTACTGTTTGCCCCAGGGGCAGTTGACCCATTTGTTTCGAACGATGGCGAATGGGTTGCCGGGGCACTTTTCGATGATAGGTTTAGGGACGTTTGTCGATCCCAACGTCGAAGGCGGCAAATTTAACGACAAAGCTAAGGCGAGTAGCGATAATCGAGTCGAGGTGGTTCACATCCTCGGCTCGGATTATCTGTTTTATAAATCAGTTCCGATTGATTACGTACTGATTCGCGGCACCGCCATTGATGAGGCAGGTAACGTCAGTGTCAAAGAGGAGCCTCTGAAGCTGGAGATTCTGGCGGCAGCGCAGGCAGCCAAGGCGCAGGGCGGCAAGGTGATTGTACAGGTGAAGTACGTCGTCAAACATGGAACGATTCATCCAAAGGACGTTGCAATTCCGGGGTATTTGGTAGATTATGCGGTGGTGGCCAAAAATCCGGCTCAAGACCATCGACAGGTACCGAGTGCCGTCTATGATCCGCGGTATTCCGGAGATTTAGTGGTTCCGGATAAAGCCCTACCAACACTGCCATTTAGTGTGCGTAAGTTGATTGGACGGCGCGCAGTCAAGGAACTCACACCTGGTGCCGTGGTCAATTTGGGTATCGGGATACCGGGTGATGTCATTGGCCCGGTGAGTGCCGAAAAAGGTTTGCTTGAACAGATGGTGTTGACCATTGAGTCTGGTGTGGTTGGCGGCGTACCCGCCGGGAAAAATCAGTTTGGAATCACCGTCAACGCAGAAGCCATCTTAGACCATGCGAGCCAATTTGATTACTACCACGGTTGCGGTATTGATCTGACATTCATGGGTGCAGCGCAGATTGATCAATACGGGAATGTGAATGTCAGCCAGTTTGGCGGTCGCAAAATTGGCTGCGGTGGATTTATTGACGTCACCCAACCGGCGAAGAAGGTTGTTTTTTGCACCACCTTTACAAATGGTGGATTGGAAGTCGCGGTTCAGGATGGTAAACTTGAAATTGTCAGAGAAGGACGGCACAGCAAGTTTGTATGTGGTGTTGAGCAAATCACATTTAGTGGTAAATATGCAGCGGTTCACGGGAAAGAAGTCGTCTACGTGACAGAGCGTGCAGTTTTCGTCTTATCTGAAGAGGGTCTGGTTTTGACGGAGATTGCCCCTGGCGTTGACCTTCAGCGAAATATTTTAGACGTCATGGACTTTGCCCCTATCGTGTCTCCAGATCTGAAGGTCATGGATGAGGACATATTTCACGATGTGATTCGCAGCGCCCCGATGGAGGTGACCTGAACGATGCGTCTTCTCGTCGCATCTGATTCCTTTAAAGGCAGTTTGACGTCAGGTCAGGTCATTGAAGCTGTCCAAGAAGCCGCAAATCGCTGTGGTGGGGTCGAAGTTCGCGGGATTCCAGTTGCAGATGGTGGAGAGGGGACATTAGAGTCCATTCTCGCGGTGTTACCGGGGAGAAAAGTGAGTTGTACGGTGCTAGATCCATTGGGGCGCAGCGTGGAAACGTACTTCGCGGTGGTCGGTCGCACGGCCATCGTGGAGATGGCGAAATCGTCTGGACTTCCGTTGCTTGCACTTCATGAGCGGAACCCACTGTTGACGACGAGTTATGGCTTGGGGCAACTGATTGAGGGTGCGCTCGAAGTAGACGCGGTAGAAGAACTTATCGTCGGCATTGGCGGTAGCGCGACGAACGACGGTGGCTTGGGCATGATGCAGGCGCTGGGACTTCGCGCGCTGGATGCTGCCAATCGCGAACTTCCCTTTGGCGGGCACCACCTTGCGCTGCTAGATCGCTTTGATTTAACCCAGTTGCATCCGAGGCTGAGGGAAGTTCGCATTCGAGTGATGTGTGATGTGACCAACCCGCTTTGCGGCGATGACGGGGCGTCGGCCGTGTATGGGCCTCAGAAAGGGGCCGACGCGGAAATGATTCGCACGTTGGACGAAAATCTGCACCATCTCGCAACATGTATCAAAGAGAAACTTGGGATGGATGTCGCCGACATGCCTGGTGCAGGAGCAGCGGGAGGCGTCGGCGCCGCGCTTCTCGCATTTTGTCAGGCGAAGCTGGAACCGGGCATTGAAGTGGTATTGGATTTGTTTCAGTTTGACGAGATGGTGCAAGACGTGGATCTCATTCTCACGGGCGAGGGCCGCACTGACCAGCAGACCTTGTATGGTAAGGTCGTGAGCGGCGTGGCGAGGAGAGCCCGTTTGGCGGGGAAGCCTGTCGTTTGTTTGTCGGGGTCGCTTAGCAGTGACCTTCGCCCGCTGTACCAGCATGGCGTGTCCGCGCTGTTTAGCATTTGTCCCGGACCGGTCGCGGAAGAGACGGCGATGGCAAATGCGTATGAATACCTGACGGCTGCCGCCGAAAATGTCATTCGGTTGTGGCAGAGTCACAAGGCTTTGTGCTGAATGTGCCGGAGTACACCTGCGAACGTCGTAGTGTATTGCGCATGGGTGTATCTCGCAATGATGAATCGCGAATGAGGAGATGGTAGGGTATGAATTCATTTCGGGCACTGGTGGTCGATTACGTCGGCGATGAATTTACACGCGGGGTCCAGACGCTCACTTTAGATCAGTTGCCTGAGGGCGACGTGACCATCCGTGTCATGTACTCCAGTGTCAACTACAAAGACGGGATGGCCAGTGTTCCGAATAGCCGCATCGTCCATACCTATCCGTTTGTCCCCGGCATCGATCTGGCCGGGTATGTCGTCCATTCGGACAATCCTCGATTCCGCGAAGGGGACGAAGTCATTGCCACTGGCTACGGCTTGGGCGTCAGTCACTTCGGCGGCTTCAGCGAAATGGCGCGCGTGCCTGCCGATTGGCTGGTTCCGCTTCCCAAAGGATTGACGCTCAAAGAAGCGATGGCCCTAGGGACAGCTGGGTTTACCGCAGCGCTGTCCATCTACCAGATGCAGCATAACGGCGTCCATCCCGCTATGGGAGAAATTTTGGTGACGGGTGCCACTGGCGGCGTCGGCAGTCTGGCGATTAACATGCTGAGTAAACTGGGTTACGACGCGGTTGCCAGTACGAGGCAGCAGCAAGGTCACGAGTATCTGTACGCACTTGGGGCGAAGGCCGTGATCGCACACGATACACTGACGGTTCCAGAAGGAAAGTCGCTCTTGCGCCAGCGCTGGTCCGGCGCCATTGATGCAGTGGGCGGGCAACTTCTCGCCTATTTGCTCAGCACCGTGAAATATGGCGGATCCGTCGCCTTGAGCGGGATGACGGCTGGTACGGAGTTTACCGCAAATGTTTACCCGTTTATCTTGCGCGGTGTCAATTTGCTAGGCATCGATTCCGTGTCCTGCCCGATGGAAAAACGGGCACGCATCTGGTCGTGGCTGGCGAGTGACTTGAAGTCGCCCGATTGGTTGGCCACTGTCGCACACGAGACGACACTGGACGATTTGCCGAACGTATTGAGTAGAATCCTAGATGGTGAGATTCGCGGACGCGTGATTGTGTCGATGGCATAGGCCAAAGCCCTCGGTTTTCAAAGCAGCACCCTTCCAACTAGATTCCTCTATTCGCCCGGCGCCTTCCTCAAAGGCGCTGGGGCGGTTCAACTTCCTAGCATCCACACCGTTTTCACAAACCTCAGCGTGAGATGACAACGTTCTGAAAAATTGTAAAGAAACATGTCGAATACCCTCTATTTGTGTAGACTACTCCCCTGCTTCTGCGCATACATATCAAACCAAAGTATAGACCACAGCATGAGTCAAGCTAAACCACGGAGGAGGCTCAGTGGTTCATGATCAATCGAGACAGCGACGTCCCCATATACCAACAGCTAAAGGATTGGATGATGAGCCAGATAGAGTCCGGACTCTGGAAGGAGGGGGATACGATTCAACCAGAGCGGGAACTCGCACATGCGTTTGGCGTCAATCGACTGACGGTGCGCAAGGCATTGGCAGATTTGGTTGCGGAGGGCTGGTTAGACCGCCGGAGAGGGGTCGGGACGTTTGTTACGCGCCCGCAGATTCAGCAACCACTGCATCGGCTGACGTCATTTTCCGATGACATCCGCGCCATGGGGATGGAGCCGAGTTCTCGAGTTCTGAAGATGGAAATTCGCAAGGCGACACCATTTGAAGCGTACAAACTGCGGCTCCATCGCACGACAGACCTCATTATTGAATTGCGTCGCCTGCGTTTGGCCAATGACATTCCGATAGGTGTCGAATCTGCCATCCTGCCGTTTCATCGATGCAAGGCGCTGACCGGCGTGACCTTTAACGCGCTTCACTCGCTTTACCATCAATTGCGCACACAATGTGGGATTGAACTCGCGAATGGCAGTCAAATCATCGAGGCGTCCACTGCATCGGAAGATTGTGCGGAGATACTCGACATCCAGCCAGGGGACTCGATATTGAAGATGCAGAGGACCACTGTGGATGTGGACGGCGAGGTGGTGGAATGGGTGACCTCCTTTTACAGGGCGGATCGCTATCGATTCCGGGTCGAACTGCCAATTGCGAATCCAACGAAGTCGACTGAGGAGGGTTGAATGATGGCTTCTTATAGTATTTGGATCGCTTTGGTGTTAGGAATTCTCGCCTACTTGGGCATTGTCCTCAACTTGGGGCCAGGGCTGTGGTTGCAAGAGGCATTAGTCGTGGGCGTCATCACAGGACTCATTGTGGGGAATGTCCATCTTGGGCTCACCATCGGCGCCACGTTGACGCTGATGTCGCTTGGGATGTGGACGTATGGCGGGGCGACGATGCCTGATTTTATGACGGGTGCCATCTTGGGCACGGCCGTTGGGGCGCTCGGCGGCGGTGAGACGGCAGGGCTTGCCGTGGCGATTCCTGCCTCCATTCTCATGACTCAACTGGATGTGCTCGGCAGGGCGGTCACCACCGTGTTTATTCACGCGGCAGACAAATATACCGAGCGGGGAGATATTCGGGGCGTGACGCTCATGCACTTGCTTGGTCAACTGCCTTGGGGACTCACGCGCGCGATACCGGTGTTTATTGCCGTATGGCTCGGCGCTGGCCCGATTCAACATATTATCAACGCTTTGCCTCACTGGTTTATGCATGGCATGCAGGTGACGGGTACCATGCTGCCTGCACTCGGATTTGCGCTGTTGCTGAATCAAATGCCTGTAAAGAAGCACTGGGCGTTCCTCGTCATTGGCTACGTACTCTATGCCTACTTGAAGCTGCCGATTATTGGTGTGGCACTCGTGGCACTTGCGGGTGCAGCATTGTATCTGAAGTTGAGAGGGAGTGAAGCGCGTGCCGAGTCCTGAGGATGGTTTGGAACAAGTTGCAGAGACGGCGGCGGTGACGCCAAAAGACGTCCGATCCGCCATGTGGCGCCACATCATCACCCTTCAGTGGTCGTGGAATTACGAGCGGATGCAGGCACTTGGTTACATGTGGTCGATGCTGCCTATCATCAAAAAGGTCTACCCCAACAAGGACGAAATGATTGGCGCGATGAAGCGGCACTTGACGTTTTACAACACCAATCCACAGATTGGTTCTCCTCCGATTTTCGGTGCCACGGTCGCCCTGGAGTCACAGAAGATGGGGGACGCGGTCGACAGTTTGAAGATTGGTCTCATGGGTCCCTTTGCCGGGATTGGCGATACGATTCAAGGCGTCCTCGTGCGCCCGATGGTCGCGGTTTTTGCCGCAGCATTGGCCCTCGCTGGAAGTTGGGTGGGGCCTGCCATGATGTTCGTGCTGGGGTTAATCTGGTGCGCGTTGATGGTTCCACTGTTCTACCTTGGCTATCGCCGCGGCGTCGGGCTGGTTGATGAAGTCGCGGGTGAGGGCGTGCTATCCAAAGTCACGGAGTGGGCGACTATCTTTGGCATGATGGTGGTCGGTGGCTTTGTCCCAAGTATTATGTCAGGGCTGACCACACCGCTGCAATTCCACAAGACGGTCGAGGTGGCAGGGAAGGCCACGACAAAAACCATCGCGCTTCAGGATACGTTGAATCAAATCTTGCCTTCGCTCTTTCCAGTGTTGGTGGTGGGCCTCGCGTTTTGGATGATTCACAAACTGAAGCTATCTCCAATCTGGGTACTCTTGTCACTCGTCGCGCTCGCTTTTATCACGGGAGCTATCGGATTGTTCTAAATGTTTTAGGAGGTGCCAAATGGTATCCGTCATCTTAGTGAGTCACGGGGCCCTTGCATCAGGCATGCTCGATGCCAGTCAGATGATTGTTGGCACGCAAGCGCAGCTGTCCGCGATTTCGCTCGCGCACGACAGCAATCTCGAGACGTTGCAGGAAGCAATTGAAGCGGCAGTCACATCCATGGATGACGGAGACGGCGTGTTGGTCTTAGCCGATTTGCTTGGCGGAAGTCCGGCGAATACATCGGCAAGACTCCTCTCTGATTCCATCGCCCTAGTGACCGGTTTGAATCTTCCGATGCTACTCGAGGTACTGGTCAATCGGGCAAATCAGTCACTGTCAGACTTGGCGCGGGTGGCGGTAGAAAGCGGCCGGGCCGGCGTGATGGACATTCGTGATCTGTTGTAAGGAGGAATAGTCATGCCAATCAAGCATCTTCGAATCGACAATCGGCTCATTCATGGGCAAGTGACGACCAACTGGGTGAGCTCGGTAGGAGCCACGCAGATTCTCGTGGTGAATGACCAGGTTGCAAATGATCCGATTCAAAAGAAACTGCTTCCCGCCGCCGCCAGGGGCGTCAAAACATCCGTTCTCAGTATCCAGGATGCAGTGTCCTACATTCAGCATCCCGACCATGCGCGAGAACAGGTACTCGTGGTGGCGAAGTTTCCGACAGACGCGTTGGCCTTGCTTCAACAGGGTGCACAACCTGAACAGGTGAACGTGGGGAATCAAGCGCCCATTCCGGGAACGAATTACAAGATGCTGACGAAGTCGATTGCTGTCACACCGGAGGATGCACAAGTCTACCGTCAGATTGCCGAACTAGGTTTTCACTTGATAGCACAGATGCTGCCGTCAGACGCGAAGACGGATTTCTTGGCGCTCCTTGAAAAGAAGGGTCTATAGACGCGATGCTACAGCTTGGAACGGCCGAATGCGCGCTGTTGACGGATGGCGAAAGCCCCGGATTCACGTGATTCGCATTTTGGCCGGTGCTCCATTTTCGGCATTTCAAAAAAATGCCCAGTTATGAAACAAAAACCCCCACACATATACGCAGGGGAGAAATGTCACTGCCGCCCGATTCTCAATTCTTGTTCAATGTCCGCAATCCTATGGTTATGGTCGCTTAATTACGTTCGATGCGGACTAATCGACCTTCAATCGTATCCAAACGGCGGTCTATCGCTTCAATTTTTGCGGTGGTAACTTCCATCGAATGACGGACAGCGTTCAGTATATTCGTGTTTTCTTCCAGCTTTGCGGTATGGTCGGACAATATAGCTAAAATCTGGTCTAACTTCTCTTCCATGTCGTCAGCTCCATGCACTTAAAATAGCACAATCATACCGTGGCATGAAATCCCTCTAACAAATCTTTGATGAAGAAGCCAATCTACCGATAGCACTCGTGGGCTATTTGCCAACTAGCCACAAGGAGGAGTTTGAAATGATATCCGCAAGCGTGTTTGTAGAAGCCGCGCTCGATGCTGTGAAACAGGTAGAAGGCACTCAGTTGGATGTGATTCGCGAGGCGGGAAAGCGATTGGCGGAAGTGATCGTGAACGGGGGCGTCGTGCATATCTTTGGCACGGGTCACTCGAAGGCGTTCGCCATGGAAATGTCGAACCGCGCTGGGGGCTTAGTGCCGATGCACATGATGAGCATCGACGACTTGTGGCGAAGCAAAAATGCCCCTGATGATATCCATGACCCGAGTATTGAGCGCGATCCCGCTGTTGCACACGATCTCCTCCAACTCTACGATATCCGCCCGGAGGACGGCGTCATTATCGTCTCGAACTCTGGTCGCAACGGCGCACTGGTGGAGATGGCGTTGCTGATGAAGCAGCGGGGGTTGCCACTCATCTGTGTGACTTCGCTCGCTCACACCCAAAGCGTGACGTCTCGCCATCCGTCAGGCAAGCGTCTGTTTGAAGTGGCTGACGTGGTGATTGACAACTGTGGCCCGATTGGCGACGCATTGCTCGAAGCGCCGGAACTCGCGACGCGCGTGTGTTCCATCTCATCTGTGACGGGTGCGGTGATTGCCCAGTGTCTGACTGCAGAAATCACGCGCAATTTGATTGAGGCTGGCGTGGAAGTGCCCATCCTCATGAGCGCCAACGTGGACGGTGCGGACGAATTTAATCAGCGGTTGACGGCTCGCTATGCAGGTCGAATCTAAACGGTGGTGAGATAACTTGAACCTTGTGTTACGCGGGCAAGTCGGGGCGAAGCACATGGATGTCGGCATCCAGGACGGCAGGATTACGACGATAGGCGAGGCGAGTTCTAGCAGTCTTGTGGGCAGCACCACCATTGACACGGGTGGAAGGTTATTGCCTGGGTATATCGACGTCCACGTCCACGGAGGCGGCGGCGCGGAAGTGATGCTAGGCACGGAAGACGCGTACGAGCAAATTTGTAAAGTACACGCGCAACACGGAACGACCGGCTTGCTCCTGACGACCGTGACGGCAGCGGATGAGCAGATTGAACGGGCACTTCGCAATTACCACCCAGGATTTCAACCAGACGGTGCAGAAATTCTCGGGTTCCATCTCGAGGGGCCGTTTATCTGTGTCAAAAAGGCAGGCGCCCAACCAAAGGAGCACATTCAAGTGCCCAGCGTCGAAAAATTGCAGCGATGGATGAAAGCGTCTGGTGGCACGGTCCGCTACATGACGCTCGCCCCGGATGTGCCGGACGCGCTCGCAGTCGTGGCAGAAGCTCGCAGATTGGGAATTAAAGTTGCCGCGGGTCACTCCGCCGCCACGTACGTGCAAGCAAAGGAAGGATTCGCGGCGGGGATTGAGAGTGTCACCCATTTGTACAATGCGATGTCTGGTCTACACCACCGTGATCCGGGTCTACTCGGGGCCGCGCTGACGACCAAGGACGTCTACGCAGAACTCATCGCGGACAGACTTCACGTTTACGATGCGGCGATGCAATTGGCGTTTCAGGCGAAAGGGTTAGATAGAATGATGCTCATCACCGATGCGGTGATGGCAGCTTGTATGCCAGAGGGCGTCCACTTTAAGGTATCTGGGCAGCGCGTGCTAGTGGAGAACGGCGCCGTCCGGTTAGCAGACGGTACGTTGGCGGGCAGTACCTTGACATTAGATCGCGCTGTGAAAAATCTACTCGACCTAGGAATTCTCACACCAGACGACGTTCACCATGTCACGTCGCTGAACCAAGCGCGCTTTTTAAGTCTGCCGCACGGTCGATTGGAAGTCGGTGCGCCGGCCAACCTCATTGCCGTAGATGCGGATTGGAACGTGACGCATACCATTGTTCGCGGTCGATTAGTTTACCAAAGGTGACGTGGACGCACACAAGCTGGCCTTTGTGGCCAGCTTGTGCTTTGGGGAGAGTGATTTCCCATTACGCGTAAACAGCATTCAATGCCGATTTGGTCTGCAGGTTCTTCACGATATTTCCATTTTGAATGACAGTCACGATATGATTCGGGTCTTCTAGTGACCGAATGTCGTCGAGCGGGTTGGTGTTTGTCAGGACGATGTCGGCCAGCTTTCCGACCTCCAAGGTGCCTATTATGTGGTCCCATCCTAGGCATTCGGCCGCCGTCTTTGTCGTGGCGACGATACTTTCCATGGGAGACATGCCAATTTGGCACATCAGCCCGAGTTCACGCAGGTTCGTTCCATGTGCCATGACGCCGGCGTCCGTGCCCATTGCGATGCGGACACCAGCGCGATACGCTTTTGCGATACTCTCTTGGTGTTGTTCAATCACCTCACGGCATTTGCGAATGCCGTATTCTGGCATGGCGTCGTCTTTTTCGGCCGATTCTAGGACAGCGACGGGGGCGAGCAGGGTGGGGACTAGGTACGTGCCGTGTTCGAGCATGAGTTCAATTGCTTCATCATCCAGGAAGATTCCGTGTTCAATCGAGTGAATACCGGCTCGAACTGCGTTCTTAATTCCCTCTGCACCTTGGGCGTGAGCCATGACCTTGATACCTTTGCGGAATGTCGCCTCTTCTACCATGACGCGCAGCTCTTCTTGTGAGAACTGCGTGAATTCAGGGTGATCCGTTGGACTAAGGACGCCGCCTGTCGCATGCACCTTGATGATATCCGCACCTGCGCGCAAGACTTCGCGTACCTTCTTGCGCACCTCTTCGACGCCGTCACAAATGCCACTTGGGTTGCCTGGATAACCACCGAGATTGAGGTTTGTTCCAGATAGCGTCCATGAATCCCCATGACCGCCAGTGATGGTAAGTGGTGTAATGCTGATTTGCATTCTCGGCCCCACGACGAGTCCTTGTTCTACGGATGTTTTGACGCCTAAGTCAGCGCCACCAGCGTCGCGGACAGTCGTAACTCCCGCTTCAATTGTTCGTTCCATATACTGTTTGGCGTGAAAGAATCGAAGTGAAAAGGGTTCGTTCAGTCGTTTGGCGAGATTTCCGACTTCCATCATCAGGTGTACGTGGGTGTCGATGAGGCCAGGGAGCGCATATGTACCCGTGGCGTCTACCGTTGTGACATCTTCATTCGGGATCTCGATATCCTCGTTCAACCCAATCTGCTGAATCCGCTCGTCTTTCACTAGGATAGATACTCCTACTTGTGGTTCCCCACCGTTTCCGTCGATCACGGTCGCATTCTTTACCAATAAATATGACATGTCGCATGCCTCCCGAGAAAAAATTTGAAAATTTATCATAACTTTATTCGTTTTATATAACGAATATTATGAATATTTTTGTGAGGTGTGGTGATAGGATAGTGATTATATTTTCAAAGGGGTTGTGATTCATGTTGGCGGATCCGGTCATTGCAACGGTGGTCGTGCTTGCATTGCTAACCTTCAGCGAAATCGTGTCCATCTCGACCCGCGCGCGCGTACCGATGTTGCTCGTGGCACTACTTGGATATTTGGTGTTGCTGTGGCTTCGAGTCATCCCGCAAGATTTGCTCACCAATTCGACGATGCCGACGATAGGCTCCATCATGATTTGCCCTCTCATTATTCACATGGGCACGTTGATTCCGTTGCGCACCATTCGAAAGCAATGGCGTGCGGTATGTATCAATTTGACCGGGCTAATCATCACGGCGGCACTCATTCTCATTGTGGGAAGTTTGGTTCTTGGATACCAGACAGCGGCGGCGACGGTCGGTCCGGCAACTGGGGGAACCATCGCGTTTCTCGTGACCTCTGCAAAGCTGAAGGAACTGGGACTCGTCAGTTTAGTTGCTTTGCCTGCATTGGTTCTAGCCTTCCATAGTCTGGTTGGCATGCCGTTGGCGGCAAACATCCTTCGTCGGTACGTCCGAAGGTATGTGCAGACCATTGACGCTCGCGCATATGTCGCGACTGCTGTTGAGCCAGAGGTGCGGGCACACGCGGCGAGTGTTGGAGCGCAAAGTGGAGTCAAATTCTTATTTCCGGAAAAATATCAGACAAATTTGACATTTTTGTTTCTCTTATTTTTTGGTGGCGCGATCGCAACCGTTCTAGGGAAGTACACAGGGATTAACTATACGTTGTGGTGTTTAATCATTGGGCTTATAGGGGCAAAAGTGGGTTTTTATCAAGAGCGGATGCTAGAGCGAGCCAACGCGTTCGGACTTGCGATTGTAGGCCTTATTCTTGTTGTCTTGCCGAGTATGAATTCTGTGACGGTAACGATGTTTGTGACCGATCTCCCTTTGATACTGTTGATTGTTGCGTTGAGTATTGTCGGTTTGGTGGTCGGTGGTTATATCGGATCGAAAATATTTCGGTGGGATCCCAGAAAGGGAATTCCGGTTGCATTGACGGCGACATTCGGGTTTCCTGGAGACTACCTCATCTGTGAGGAAATTAGTCGGAGTGAGGCGTCTGGGGAAGTGCCGAAGCAAGTGATTATGGAAGAAATTTTATCTCCGATGCTCATCGGTGGATTTACCAGCGTCACGATTGCGTCTGTCGTCATCGCGAGTATCGTGATGGCCACGCTGTAATTTGAATCCAGGAAGTAGATTGATCTGTATCATGAGGACTGAACCTTCGAATGGGCTCAGTCCTTTCGTTTTATCTAGGCAATAGTGGAGTTATCTACTTGATCCGACAATTCTGTCTGGTTTGTCAGACAAAGATGTCTTGAATATCCGACAAAATTGAATCGTACTCTGTCCGGTGTCTGCTTTCACAACAAGGCAGACACTTTTTGATGTCTGTTTTCTCCTGTCACCAATCGATGGTTTCAAAAATCATAGTGTCAGCTTAACTCGGTGGCATGAAACTTGCTTTTAAAAGGTGTGAGGTCAATGAGTTGAAGGGAGTGGCCAGCATGGGAATGACGAATGCGTTTCGGGTACCCCAGGTGATTTATTCTGGTCGCGGATCACTGCAGGCGCTTTCTGATGAGGCGCCGAGGTTCGGGACAAAGGCGCTGATTGTGAGTGACCGAATCATGTCGGAACTGGGCTACGTGCGACGCGTGGAGGCGTTGCTGACACAAGCCGGGATAGCGTGTGCGCTGTATGCGGAGGTGAACACGGAGCCGACGGATACGTATGTCGCACAAGGGCTCTACGTTCTCAACGAGAACGATTGCGACCTGGTTGTCGCCATTGGTGGTGGCAGTTGTATCGATACGGCAAAAGCCATTGCCGTGATGGCGGTTAACGATGGGTATATCGGGGATTACATGGCATTTCGAAAGTCGTTTACGGAGAAACCCATACCGCTTATTGCGATTCCGACGACGGCGGGGACGGGATCGGAAGTGACGAGCGTCACGGTCATCACGAATACGAAAGACGATATTAAGATGATGATTCGCCAGCCTGAGTTGATTCCTGCGGTCGCGATTGTCGACGCGGAATTGACGTTGTCTTCCCCGCCCCATGTGACGGCGGCGACGGGGATTGACGCACTGTGTCACGCGATTGAGGCTTATATTTCCAGACACCGGCAGCCTCTGACCGACGTGTTAGCCTTGTCTGCGATTGAAAAAATCGTGAACAACATTGGCAAGGCGTATAGGGACGGAGACGACCTGGACGCACGAGAAGAGATGTCCATTGCTGCGATGCAAGCTGGCATGGCGTTTACGAATGCGTCGGTTTGTCTGGTGCATGGCATGTCGCGCCCGATCGGAGCGATGTTTCATGTGCCACATGGCGTGTCTAACGCGATGCTTTTGTCGACCGTGATGGAATATTCAAAGGCAGCGTGCCTGGACCGCCTCGCCGAGATTGGCCGTGTCCTTCATCTCCATGAGGGTGTAAGTTCTGACGAACAGGTAGCGGATGCCGTCGTTCGGCAATTGGAACAGCTGTGCGCGGATTTGGCGATTCCTAATATGCAGCAGTGGGGAATTGATAGGGAACGGTTTGAAGCGGTACTCGACAAGATGGCCACCGATGCCATTGCCAGCGGCAGTCCCGCCAATAATCCGAAAGTACCTAGTCACGATGAGATTGTGCGCCTCTACCGAAAAGCGTACAGTGCGGCGTTTGCCGCGACGCATTCGAGGTCATAGATGGTTTTGCGCAGTTTATACAGCCTGATGATGTGTGGAGGGGTTCGGTACCATGACAACGACTTCAGCCGGAACGAGGACACTGAAAAACTACATTGGCGGTCAATGGGTGAATGCGCAGTCGGACGCGTTTGAATCTGTACTAAATCCTGCGACAGGCGAGATGATCGCGCGCGTACCACTGTCGACGCGAGCGGATGTCGATGACGCGGTCGCACATGCGACAAGCGCGTTTCGAACTTGGAGTAAGACACCTGTTCCGAAGCGCGCACGGATATTGTTTCGCTATCAGCAGTTACTGGTTGAACACTGGGACGAACTCGCGCGCCTGATTACCATCGAGAACGGAAAGAGTTTCAAAGAAGCATATGGCGAAGTGCAGCGGGGCATTGAAAATGTCGAATTCGCGGCAGGTGCGCCGACGCTGATGATGGGATCGCAATTGACGGATATCGCGGCCGGGCTGGATTCTGGAATGTACCGCTATCCAATTGGCGTCGTCGGCGGGATTACGCCGTTCAATTTTCCGATGATGGTTCCTTGCTGGATGTTCCCGCTCGCGATTGCCTGCGGCAATACGTTCGTTTTGAAACCTTCGGAGCGCACACCGCTGTTGGCGCAACGGCTTGCTGAACTGTTTACCGATGCCGGTCTGCCGGAAGGTGTGCTGAACATTGTTCATGGTGCGCACGATGCCGTAAATGGTTTGTTGGAGCACCCGGGCGTTCGGGCAATTTCCTTCGTCGGATCGCAGCCGGTGGCTGAATACGTCTATCGCACGGCAGCTGCACACGGTAAACGCGTGCAGGCGCTGGCCGGTGCAAAGAATCACAGCATCGTCTTGCCTGACGCAGATCTGGACGCAGCGGTGGAGCAAATTGTCGCAGCTGCGTTTGGATCAGCCGGAGAGCGCTGCATGGCCTGTTCCGTCGTGGTCGCGGTTGGCGAGATTGGCGACGAATTGGTTCGAAAGTTGCGTGATGCGGCGAGCGAGAAGAAATTGGGGAATGGATTGGAGGAAGACGTCTTTCTCGGTCCGGTGATTCGCGCCAACCATTTAGAGCGGACGATTCACTACATTGAAAAGGGCATTGAGGAAGGTGCAACGCTTGTCCGCGACGGACGCAAGGACCAGGTGGCGGGAGCTGGATATTTCGTGGGGCCTACAATTTTTGACCATGTCACAACAAGGATGAAGATTTGGCAAGACGAAATCTTTGCGCCGGTGCTCTCGATTGTGCGTGTCAATTCATTGGACGAAGCGATTGAACTTGCGAATCAATCGCGGTTTGCCAATGGCGCTTGCATTTTTACCGACAGCGCGAGTGCAATTCGTCAGTTCCGAGAGGAAATTGATGCGGGCATGCTCGGTGTGAATATCGGCGTTCCGGCACCCATGGCGTTCTTCCCGTTTTCCGGATGGAAGGACTCGTTTTATGGAGACTTGCATGCGAACGGCAGAGATGGCGTTGAGTTTTACACAAGAAGGAAAATGGTCACCGGTAGAATGTGATTTCGAAAGGGGAGTTATCGAATGGCGAACAACGTAGTCGGTAACCCATTGTCGAGGCTCGAACGGATTCCCGTTTGGCCTCATGGGTACCGCTTATTGATTGTACTTGGCTTGGGGTATTTCTTCTCGTTTTTTGATATTACGAATATTTCGTATGGTATTCCGGTGATTACGAAGCAGTTTCACGTCTCTTCCAGCCTCGCTTCGACCGCTGTTTCAACTAGCCTTTTTGGCTACATCGTTGGTGCAATCCTCGTGAGTATCATCAGTGACTACTACGGACGGCGAGTGGCGTTGCTGATGGGCATCGGCTTATACACCATTGGGTCGTTTGCCACGGCATTCAGCCCAAACGTAACCTGGTTAATTGTTTGGCGGTTTATCGTCGGTATGGGCATTGGCACGATGATTGCGCAGGTGTCGACCTATATGGGGGAGATCTCGCCTGCGATATTGCGCGGCCGGTTTACAGGGTTGGCGAATGTGTTCGCCTTTGCTGGATTGGCCGCAGTTCCGTTTGCGGCGATGTGGGTCGTACCGCACTATTCGTGGGGCTGGCGAGCTTTGTTGTTCTTTGGGGGCCTCGGGGGACTCACTATGTTGTTTATGGCAAACGACTTGATTGAGTCGCCAAGATGGTTGATTATTCACGGCCACTATGAGAAAGCGGTTACATTGGTGGATCGCATTGAACAGCGCGCGATGGCCAAGATGGGGACGACGACGCTCCCACCTGTCAAAGAGATTCCGTTGGAGGAAAAAGCGCAGGGATTCCCGTTGTGGTCATTATTTAAGCCGCCATATGTTTGGCGCATGATCATCTTGCTGCTCTATTGGTTTCTCTGGTATGTCGGCGATTATGCTTATCTCGGGATGGCGCCCACCGTACTCGTTCAATCCGGATTTGGACTGGGGAATAGCATCGGATTTTCGGCGATTTCAGGAATTGGGTTCATCGTCGGCGCACTCTACGTGTTGTTCTTTGGCGATAGCATTGAGCGCAAATATTCGCTCATCGGTATGGGCATCATTGGCGCTGTGGCGGTCATCATCGCAGGGTTTGCACCGTCGCCCATAATGGTGATTGTCGCTGGTTTCCTGTTCACGATGACAATTGCCATGTTGTCGGCAATTGGTTACATCATCACGGCAGAGCATTTCCCGACGCGCGCGCGCAGTTCTGGGCTCGCGATGTGTGACGGTATTGGTCACTTAGGCGGCGCCATCGCGCCAGCTCTGACCTTGGGAGCCTTCGGCAGTTGGGGGATAACCGGAGCGTTTGGGTTGATGGGCGTGGCGACCCTAGCATCTCTCATCTTTATGAGCATGACGAGTCGGGCGACGCGTAAGAATCTGGAGGTCGTCAACGACGCCAATTTCATCGAAACATCCGATAGCATTCCGTTGAACTAATCTCCTCCACAGATTGGTAAACATGGAAGTGTTACTAATAGAAGTGTCACTTATAATGGTATGTAAGCGACTACATTCAATTTCTCATGCGTTGGTGTAGTCTTCTACATACCGTAAAGGGGTGTTCTCGTGATGCATGCGATTCAAGATTCTGCCGATGTTCTCCAATTAATCTTGGACACGATGTACGAGGGCATCGTACTTGTCGACCAGTATGGGCGAGTGCGGGAGATGAATCAGGCTTATCTCAAATTGCTCAATTTGGAGAAGGAAGCGGTGCTTGGTAAGCATGTGACAGACGTGATCGAAAACACCCGAATTCATCATGTATTGGAAACCGGGATACCTGAGCGTGGACACTTGCAACGCATTCAGGGCCACGACATGGTTGTCCATCGGATTCCTATTTGGCAAGACGGCAAAGTCATTGGTGCGGTGGGCGTCTTGATTTTTGAAAGCATGAGCGATTTGTACCGGATTATTGAACGAACTCAAGTGATGCTTCACAACGAGAGCCAGAAACATAGCGCATCGGTACCGACAGAACATGTCGCCCTACAGAAGCGCGTGTATACGATTGACGAAACGATTGGTCAAACGCACGCCATCAAAGTGATCAAACAGATGGCGAAAAAGGCTGCAAAGACGCCTGTCACGGTACTTGTCACCGGCGAGAGCGGTACAGGTAAAGAGGTTCTGGCGCAGGGAATTCATTACGAGAGCGCGTTTGCCAACGGACCGTTTGTGAGTGTGAATTGCGCCGCGATTCCTGAACCGCTGCTGGAAGCCGAGCTGTTCGGCTATGACGACGGCGCTTTTACCGGCGCCCGGAAAGGCGGTAAGCCTGGACAGATAGAACTGGCGCATATGGGCACGTTGTTTTTGGATGAGATCGGCGATATGCCGCTCAACATGCAAGCGAAGTTATTGCGATTTTTAGAAGATAAGGAAATTCAACGGGTTGGCGGTGTGACCAAGCGCCGTGTTCATACGCGCATCATTGCAGCGACCAATCGAGATTTGGAGGCGATGGTCAGGGGTGGGCAGTTCCGGGAGGATTTGTACTACCGTTTAAACATTATTCGGCTGCATCTACCGCCCCTGAGATCGCGTCGTGAAGACATCCCGCTGTTGTTGGAGTTCTACCTTGAGCAAGTGTCGAAGCATTTGAATAAACCCGACGTATGCTTTGACTCAAACGTCGTTCAATTGCTCATGCAGTACGACTGGCCGGGCAATATTCGAGAGCTTGTGCATACAGTAGAGGTTTTGGTGAGCCTAGCGGACACCCCACGAATTACAAAACACGATTTCCCGCCTCATTTAACCAAATTTTTTGAGATGCAGAATCACGAAACGTCGCCTGTCACATCAAGCGGTGTTGAGTTGACGCCAAGTACAAACGAGCCAACCGTTTCGCCAGCGCAAAATGTTCGGGAGGTAATGGCGAACCACGAGATGACGGTGATTCGTCAGGCTTTATTGGACGCACACGGAAATAAGTCGCTGGCGGCAAAAAAACTCGGGATTCACCGCTCTACGTTGTACGAAAAATTAAAGCGTTATGGTTTGCGATAGCGAGTTGAACAAGTTGGCAAGCGTAATTGACTGGAGGGAGTGCTATGCGGACACGGGCTGCTGTTTTGCACGAAATGGGCATCCCTGCGCCTTATCAAGAGAGTAGGCCGCTCGTGATTGAGACGGTGGAGTTGGATTCACCACAGGTGGGTGAAGTCCTCATTCAGATTAAGGCGACTGGGTTGTGTCATTCGGATTTGTCCGTCGTAAATGGCAGCCGCCCAAGGCCGTTACCGATGGTTCTCGGGCATGAGGCGGTTGGCATTGTTCAAGAATTGGGTGCGGGTGTGGACGATTTACAGGTCGGTGACACCGTCGTTTGTGCGTTTGTACCAAGCTGCGGACATTGTCTGCCGTGCCAGGAAGGCCGACCGGCGCTATGTGAGCCTGGCGCCGCCGCCAATCAAGCCGGGACGCTATTAGGTGGCGGACGCCGAATCCACAACGGGGATGATATTTATCTTCACCACTTGGGCGTCTCAGGTTTTGCCGAGTACGCCGTGGTCTCCCGCAGATCTCTGGTCAAGGTCGAGGAAGAGGTGTCGTTTGCAGAAGCTGCGATATTTGGCTGTGCCGTCATGACCGGTGTGGGCGCTGTCGTCAACACGGCGAACATCGCGTTTGGCAGCACGGTGGCCATTGTCGGACTGGGCGGAGTCGGACTAAGTGCGCTCTTAGGAGCGTTGGCGGCTGGGGCGGCGCGTGTCATCGCTGTCGATATCAATCCAGATAAACGCTCGTTTGCAGCGTCGCTTGGCGCAACAGATGTCTTTGACTCGCGCGATGCAGACGTTGTGCAATTGATTCGGGATCGAACGAATGGCGGTGTGGATTATGCGTTTGAAACGGCGGGTGCTGTTTCGGCGATGGCTGTGGCCTACGGCATTACCCGCCGGGGTGGCACGACGGTGACCACCGGATTACCTCACCCCAAACACGAGTTTGCCTTTTCCTACGTGACGCTCACCGCAGAGGAGCGGACGGTGAAGGGTTCGTACGTCGGAAGTTGCGTGCCGGCCCGCGATATTTCTCGCTTCATGAGGTTGTTTACGCAGGGAAAGCTGCCGGTCGACAAGCTGTTGACGGACGTGATCGCGCTGGATGACATCAACGCTGGGTTTGATCAACTTGCGAACGGCGCTGCCGCAAGACTGGTGGTCGTACCTTGACTCATCGATAAGACGAGCTGAATGAAGGAGGAGATGAAGGTGTCGCAGGAAGAAGTGGCGATCGTCAGCGCGGTGCGCACGCCAATCGGTCGCTTTCAAGGAGCCCTATCGGGGGTATCGGCGACGAAGCTAGGCGCCATTGTCATTGAGGAGGCCGTGCGGCGTGCCGGTATCGACAGAGGAGCAGTCGACGAAGTCGTCATGGGGAACGTCCTGCAAGCCGGCTTAGGACAGAACCCAGCCCGCCAAGCTGCCATGGAAGCAGGGTTGCCAAAGGAAGTACCCGCGATGAGCATCAATCAGGTTTGTGGCTCTGGATTAAAATCCATTCAACTCGCATGGCAGTCCATCGTCGCAGGTGAGAGCGACATCGTCGTCGCAGGCGGCATGGAGAATATGAGTCAGGCGCCCTATTTGTTGCAAGGCGCGCGCCAAGGATTTTCGATGGGCCATCAACAGGTGGTCGACAGTATGATTCGAGACGGCCTATGGTGCGCCTTCAACGACTACCACATGGGTGTGACTGCAGAGAACTTATGTGACATGTACAACCTGACGCGCGAGCAGCTGGATGAGTTTGCGTTGCAAAGTCAGCAGAAAGCCGCCTCCGCTATCCAGGCGGGTCGATTTTGCGACGAAATCGTAGCGGTTCAGATATCGGGGAAAAAGGGAAATGTGACGCGCTTCGAAGTGGATGAGCATCCGCGCCCAGACACGACAATGGAGGCGCTCGCGCAACTTCGTCCCGCGTTTAAGAAGGACGGCATGGTCACTGCGGGCAATTCGTCTGGCATCAACGACGCAGCGGCTGCCTGTGTGCTGATGACGCTGAAAACGGCGGAGCGCCTTGGGGTGACACCTATGGGCGTGATTCGTGCCAATGCGACGGCGGGCGTCGATCCGGCCGTGATGGGCATCGGCCCGGTCCCCGCCACAGAGAAGGTATTGGCGAAGGCGAACTTGCGGATTGAACAGATGGACTTGATTGAGGCGAACGAGGCATTCGCCGCGCAGTCGCTTGCTTTTGCCAGTCACTTTTCGTTTCCTCGCGAGATTCTCAATGTCAACGGCGGGGCCATCGCGCTCGGTCACCCTATCGGAGCGAGCGGCACGCGCATTTTCGTGACACTGCTCTATGAGATGGCCCGCCGCAAAGCGAGATATGGTCTTGCGACACTTTGTATTGGCGGCGGGCAAGGCGTCGCGACCATCGTCGAACGAGTGTAGCGCCAATTCGCGCATCGGGTGACGAGATGGTGCCTTGCGGTGCGTAGGTAGTCATTGGAGATGAATGGACAGTTGCGGTGAGGGGGGACGAACGTGAAACAGATTGTGACTTCGTTCGACGAAGCTATTCAGGGGATTGAAGACGGCATGACGATTATGGTCGGGGGCTTTGGGCTGGTTGGCATTCCAGAAAACTTGATTCAGGCACTGGCACGCAAAGGAAGCAAACACCTGACTGTGATTTCGAATAACTGCGGCGTGGATGACTGGGGTCTCGGAATACTTTTAAAAAACCATCAGATTGACAGGATCATCGCGTCGTATGTAGGAGAGAACAAAGAGTTTGAGCGCCAGGTGCTCGCGGGTGAGATTGAAGTCGAGCTTACGCCGCAGGGCACACTTGCTGAGAGAATTCGCGCCGGCGGTGCCGGAATTCCGGCGTTTTATAGTCCGGCGGGCGTGGGTACACCGATTGCAGATGGAAAGGAAGTTCGGTCGTTTGGTGGCAAGGATTATTTGTTAGAAACGGCACTCGTGGCGGACGTAAGCCTCATTCGTGCCGCCGTCGGCGATACGATGGGCAATTTGCGGTATCACAAGACGGCCCGTAATTTTAACCCCATGATGGCGGCGGCAGCTCGAATGACCATCGCGGAAGTCGAGACCTTAGTTGAAGCGGGTGAGCTAGCGCCGGACGACATTCACACACCAGGTATTTACGTGCAAATGCTGATTGTCGGTCAGCAGGAAAAGCGAATCGAAAAACGAACCATCGCCCGAATTTGATACGAAGCGAGACTTTCGGCGCGGGGGCTTCACCCGTAAGGAGGCATGCATCCATGAAGGTGCAGGACAAACAGTCGATCCGTGATCGTATTGCACGCCGTGCTGCAAAAGAGATTGAGAACGGATATTACGTGAATTTGGGCATCGGCATGCCCACACTGATCGCCAATTTCATTCCCGATTCGAAACAAGTGATGCTCCACTCGGAAAATGGATTGCTCGGCATTGGACCTTATCCGTCGGATGAACAGGTCGATCCCGATTTAATCAACGCGGGCAAGGAGACAGTCACCGCCGTCACGGGTGCGGCGTTCTTCGATAGTGCAGAGTCGTTTGCGATGATTCGCGGCGGCCATATTGATCTCGCGGTACTCGGCGCCATGGAAGTATCTCGCACGGGAGATCTCGCCAATTGGATGATTCCCGGCAAAATGGTGAAAGGCATGGGCGGCGCGATGGATCTCGTCCACGGTGCGAAACGGGTGGTCGTGGTGATGGAGCACCTCAACAAGGACGGACAGCCAAAAATCCTCAATCAGTGCACGTTACCGCTGACTGGGCGAGCGGTCGTCCACCGCATCATCACAGATATGGCTGTGATGGATATCACGCCGGATGGCTTGAAGTTGGTCGAAGTGGCGGCGGGCTACACGCTCAGTGACGTAGAGCAGGCCACTGAACCTTCGTTCGTCGTTGCGGACGATGTAGTTTACGACGCATTTGCATAGGAGACGATGCGTGTGCAAAAGGAGAATTGGGACTTTACAGGAAAAACCGCCATCGTCACTGGCGCTGCCAGCGGCATCGGCCGTGCTATCGCCGAGGGCTTTGCGGCGGCAGGTGCCCACGTCGTCATTTCGGATATTCGACTAGAGTCGGCAGAGGCCGTCGCCAACACCCTCTGTCAGTCAGGATACAAGGCGGTAGCCTGTGCTGCTGACGCAGGTGACGAAGACGCAATACAGCGCCTATTGTCATTTACTGTGGAGCGGTGCGGCGGGATCGACATCCTTGTCAACAACGCTGGCATGCAACATGTCGCGCGCATAGAGGACTTTCCGGTGGCCAAGTTCGAGCAGCTGATTCGGCTGATGCTGGTGGGGCCGTTTATTTCCACGAAATATGTGTTTCCGCACATGAAGCGGCAGGGACACGGCCGCATTTTAAACGTCGCTTCCGTCAACGGTCTCATTGGCTTTGCTGGTAAAGCCGCCTATAATTCGGCGAAGCATGGCGTCATTGGCTTAACCAAAGTCGCTGCACTCGAGGGCGCATCCTACGGCATCACCGTCAATGCGCTTTGTCCCGGCTATGTTGACACGCCCTTGGTGCGTAACCAACTGGCAGATTTGGCAAAAGCGCGTGGCGTCTCTGAGCAAAACGCGCTGGAAGAAGTGATCTATCCACTCGTTCCTCAGAAGCGATTGCTGACGACCAAAGAAATTGCCGACTATGCCTTGTTTTTGGCTTCAGATATGGGGCGCGGTATTACCGGGCAAGCGGTTGTGATTGACGGAGGTTATTTGGCGCAGTAAAAGAGCATCTGTGAGGGCATCATCATCCGTTGATGATGCCCTCTGCCGCTCGTCGCACACACAGATGTGGTACACTGGTTTCGATTTGTTATGTGAATCGCGGTGCAACCAAGTCTCTTTTTTCTTAATCTTTAAACTTGGGAATTATTTAGCCCCTTGGAGGAATGATTTTGTCAACAAACCAGCAAGTATCTTCATCATCGTTGAGCAAGAATGATTTGTCGCAGACCATCACAGACCGCTTTGACGTATTGTTGTCGCAATCATCCATTCAGCAGGCGCTGTCGTTTATTGAAGCTGATAGCGAGAATACGCTACAGGAGCAAATTGCTATCACAGCTATTCCGGCGCCTTCCTTTCAGGAGGATGAACGCGGGCGGGACTACAAGCGCAGACTGGAAGAACTCGGGCTTGTCGACGTGACGATAGACGAGGAGGGGAACGTGTTCGGCCGACGACCAGGTGTCGGTGATGGACCGGTACTCTTTGTTTCATCCCACTTGGATACGGTGTTTCCAGCGGGTACTGATACGGTTGCGCGCGAGCGGGACGGCAGGTATTATGCGCCAGGGATTTCCGACAACGGTCGCGGATTAGCTGGGGTGTTGGCGATTTTACGAGCACTGAACCACGCAGGGATTCAGACACAAGGTGATTTGATTTTCGGCGCGACGGTCGGGGAAGAGGGCGTCGGCGATCTGCGCGGGGCAAAGGCATTCTTCCGCCACCATGCGGACATTGACGGCTTTATTTCGATTGAGCCGGGTGAACCGTCGCGTACCACTTATTTGGCGACGGGCAGTCGACGGTACCGTGTGACATATCAAGGCAAGGGCGGCCATAGCTATGGCGATTTTGGGATACCGAGTGCCATTCACGCGCTTGGGCGCGCGATTGCGATGATTGCTGAGGTGAAGGTGCCGGCGGATCCAAAGACGACGTTCACGGTTGGCGAAATCAGTGGCGGAACATCGGTGAATACGATTGCGGCGACTGCCACGATGTTGGTGGACATGCGCTCGTCGTCACAGGAAGAGCTTGCCCGACTGGAAGAACAAGTTCTTCAGTTAATCGAGCAAGCGGCGGTATTGGAGAACGAACGCTGGGGCGCTCGTGATATCCAAGTGCACGTGGAACGCATTGGGGATAGGCCTGGCGGTGCCCAATCGGCAGATGCGCCAATTGTTCAGGCGTCGTTGGCCGCAAGTCTGGCGTTGGGTGACGATGCGATTTTGGACGACGCGGCGAGCACGGATTCGAATGTCCCTATCAGCCTAAGGATTCCTGCCGTCACGCTTGGTGGCGGCGGTATCAGCGGGGGCCTGCACACCCTAGAGGAGTTTTTCGATCCGACGGACGCGCACAAGGGCATCCAGAAGATCTTTTTGACGGTTGTGGGGCTTGTTGGGGTAGCTGACGTGGTTGATGCGATATTGCCGAAGCGCGTGTAAGGCACCTGGGCGGGTTTCGGCACCGGGGCCGATGGGGCGCATGAGCTAGATAAGTCACATGAGCGAGATAAGGCATGATATCTGCGCTATTTCTGGATTTTTGATAGGTTCGGCAGATTTAAGACACATAAAATGCCTTATCTAACTAAAAGCTACCCGATAATGGTGAAAAACCTAGAATTAGCGCAGTTTTCATGTCTTATTGGCGCCCGAGGATGAGCGGATGTCTTATTAAGACATCCGTGCCGGGCCGATGATATTCCACAGCCCTACACGGGAGGGATTTTGCTGAAGACGCTCATACAAAACGCCGAAATTATCACCATGAACAAGTCAGATGACATTGTTTACGGGGATATTTTGGTTGAGGACGACCGGATTACGGCGATTGGCACGCTGGGTGACATACCGGTCGATAAAATCATTGATGCACGCCGCAAGACTGTTTTACCGGGATTTGTACAGACACATATCCACTTATGCCAGACGCTGTTTCGCGGTCGAGCAGACGATTTGGAGTTGTTGGACTGGCTCAAGTTGCGCATTTGGCCGCTGGAGGCCGCACACGACAGCGATTCCATTTACTACTCTGCCATGCTTGGTATCGGCGAGTTGATTCAAAGTGGAACCACGACCATCGTCGACATGGAGACCGTACATCATACGGATCACGCCTTTCAAGCTATCGAGCAGTCGGGAATTCGCGCCGTATCCGGCAAAGTGATGATGGACTACGGCGACGATGTCCCGAGCGGTTTGTTGGAAAACACAAGTGACTCTTTGGACGAGAGCGTTCAGCTCCTTGAGAAATGGCACAATCGCGCGAATGGCCGTATTCAGTACGCATTTTGTCCTCGTTTCGTGGTGTCCTGCACGGAGGATTTACTCGTTCAAGTGCGCGATCTTTCGAATCAGTATCACGTCCACGTCCACACGCATGCTTCTGAGAACCGCGGTGAAATCGCATTGGTCGAAGCGCAACGAGGGATGCGGAATGTCGTCTACCTCAATCATCTAGGGCTTGCCAATGAGCGCTTAATTTTAGCGCATTGTATTTGGCTCGACGATGAGGAGAAGGAGATCATCCGAACGCGAGGGGTGAAAGTGACGCATTGCCCCGGATCGAATTTAAAGCTCGCCTCCGGTATTGCCGAAATTCCGCAGTTGTTGGACGCGCACTGCCACGTGGGCCTCGGTGCCGACGGTGCCCCTTGTAACAACAATTTGGATATGTTTCAAGAGATGCGCTTATGTGCCCTCATTCAAAAACCAATCTACGGTCCCACCGCGATGAATGCGCGGACGGTCCTGCGCATGGCGACGATGGGGGGTGCCGAAATCATCGGACAGGAGGACACCATTGGCAGCATTGAGGTGGGCAAAAAGGCGGATATCATCATGCTAGATCTGAATGATTTTCACGTGTATCCGTCGTTCGATGTCGATCCGATTTCTCGCGTGGTGTATTCCGCTACGCGCTCAGATGTCGTGATGACGATGGTGGACGGCAAGGTGTTGATGGAGGACAGGCGCTTACACACCGTCGATAAGGACATTGTGTTGCGAGAAGCGAATGACGCCATTGCGCGCCTGCAGAAGCGCGTTAACGTTTAATTTACGGTGTACGTACGTGTAGCCTCACGCTGGTGAAGCGTGGGGCTTTTATGGTCATGCCACGACGCGCGGGTTTGTCAGCGTTTCAGTTTATTGAGTAAATGTAAAGCGACATCAGCGACAACTACCGTGCTGTAAGCAGATACATTTTTTGCGGTTGTTTCATATTTCGTTTCAAGTATTTGCCTAATTCCGTTATAATGTTGATAGGGAGCGCTTTATGCCATCTGCACAAATTGCGTTGAACTTGTCCACAAAATGTAAGCCTATACTTTATGGCTCCTTGTGTTAAATTTAATTAAAGTTAGGGTTATGAAGAATAAAGAGACTAGGAGTGATAGATTGAACATCGTTGTGGTTGGCAGTATGAATATGGATGTTGTGAACCGCGTGAGTCACCATCCGCTCCCAGGTGAGACGATTAAGGGAAAAGGGACGAGTTATATTCCTGGCGGAAAAGGCGCGAACCAGGCAGTCGCCGCAGCACGGGCGGGCGCCTCAGTTCAAATGGTAGGTGCTGTTGGTACAGATGGGTTTGGAAAAGAACTTATCGCGTCAATTGCGCGCGATGGAATTGATACCTCGAAGATCCTTGAGAAGGAAGGCACGTCGGGATTGGCATTCATCACGGTGAATGACGAGGGAGAGAACAATATCATTTTGTCGGAAGGCGCGAATGGTAAGGTAACGCCTGACGATGTCCGAACTGCGCTGGGGAATGCGAACTTTGACGCCCTGTTGGTTCAAAATGAAATTTTGCTTGAGTCCAGCTATGAAGCTATTCGGGTTGCTCACGAGAAGTCTGCAAAGGTGTTCTACAATCCGGCACCAGCGCATGCCGTTCCGAAGGATATTCTCCAGTTGGTTGACATTCTCGTGGTCAATGAGACCGAAGCGAGCGTGGTGTTGGGGAAACCGCTGAGTACACATACGGATTATGCGGACGCCGCCAAGCAATTGGTAACGCTTGGAGCGAAGGCTGTCATTTTGACACTCGGTTCAAGTGGCTCTTTGTATGCAGATAACGCATTGACGGTTCATGTACCGGCGTTTCGGGTACAAGCAGTCGATACGACAGCTGCTGGCGATACGTTTATTGGCGCTTTTGCGAGCGTTTTTTCTGGTGAGAATCCCATGGAGTCCCTGCGGTTCGCTTCTGCTGCTTCTGCAATTGCCGTAACCCGATCCGGCGCGCAGACATCTATTCCAGAACACGGCGAGATTGTAGAGTTTTTGCAGTCATCTGTGGAAACGTTACCTCATTTTGAAAGATGGGAATCCAGTCATGTCGACCACGATTAAAGAAGTCGCGAAACTCGCGGGTGTCTCGGTTTCTACAGTGTCCCGAGTCATCAACAACAGCGGCTATGTGGGGGAAAAAACGCGGAAGAAAATTGTCGATGCCATGAGTGAATTGAACTTCGAACCGAGTTCGATTGCGCGTGGCTTAGTCAGCGGGAAGACGTCGACCATCGGCTTGCTGCTTCCGGATGTAGCCAATCCATTTTTCGCTGAGGTGGCACGCGGCACGGAGGAAGCGGCCATTGAGAGCGGATTTACAGTGATTTTGTGCAATTCGAACTGGGATCTCGAGCGTGAAAAAATGTATCTCAACGTGCTCAAAGGAAGGGGCGTGGAGGGTGTCATTATCATTGGCAACCGGAGTCCAGAGCGCGATTTGATTCGCACGCTTTCGCCAGTACCGTGTGTGTTTGTCGATCGCAAGGTGACAAGCGATGAAAGTTATATCTATGTCGATCACGAAAAGGGCGCCAGAATCGCCACAGAGAAACTGATTTCGATTGGCTGCAAACGCATCGCGCACGTGACCGGACCGAGAAAATCCACCTCCGCTAGAGCGCGCTTGAGTGGCTATTTAAAAACGATGAAGAAGCATGGCTTGGAGACCACTGTACTGCAGGGGAACTTCCGGTTTTCTGGCGGTTATGAGGCTGCCAAGAAGGCCTTTACAAGCGATTGTCCGCCGGATGGCATCTTCGCCGGAAACGACATGATGGCCATTGGCGTGATCCAGGCCGCGAATGAGCTTGGTATTAGAGTACCCGACGACGTGTCGATAGTGGGTTATGACGATATTGACATGGCAAAATGCACCTCGCCTTCGTTGACGACGGTTCGCCAACCGGCAAACGAAATGGGACGTGCTGCGTTTTCGCTGTTTAAGAACCGCGTATCGGAAATGAAAATAGAATTTGATGCCAAGTTAGTTGAGAGAAAATCGACCAAATAGAAATTCCATATTGTTTTTTTGTATGCTGTTGTGGTAACGTTTCCACATGGGTTATGATATTGACACTGAGGTGACAACATGAAGAAACAGGGCGTCTTGAACAGTGAGTTGTCAAAGATCATTGCCGAGCTTGGACATGGGCAATCCTTGGTCATCTCGGACTACGGGCTGCCTGTACCGAAAGGGGTTCGCATGGTCGATTTGGCCATCCGCGAAAACCTCCCGTCCTTTATAGATGTACTCACCGTTATTTTGAGTGAGTTAGCAGTGGAGAAGGCCGTGGTCGCAGATGAGCTAAGACAGTCAGGCCATGAAATCTAC
Source organism: Alicyclobacillus acidoterrestris (assembly GCF_022674245.1). Classification (GTDB taxonomy): domain Bacteria; phylum Bacillota; class Bacilli; order Alicyclobacillales; family Alicyclobacillaceae; genus Alicyclobacillus; species Alicyclobacillus acidoterrestris. The sequence goes on along the minus strand of NZ_CP080467.1, from coordinate 3,518,032 downwards.
GACACCATTGTTGAAAAGGTTGGACATGCAGTAGAGCTGGTGTCCCACGAAGAGCTGAAAAAAATTACCGAAAGTGTAAGCGTTATCGTGCGAACCGGTGAATGGACGCCTTACGCAAACATCGTTTTATACGCGGGAGTCGTATTCTAAGGAGGTGTTTCGTGTGGGGAAGCTGATGATGCGCGGCATTAGTAAATCGTTTTCAGGTGTACGCGTCCTGGAACAGGTTGAACTGATTGTCGAAGGCGGAAAAGTGGTCGCGTTGCTCGGTGAAAATGGCGCCGGCAAGTCGACGTTGATGAAAATCTTGACGGGTGAATATCAGGCTGATGCGGGTGAAATCGTCATTGATGACCAGGTGGTCGACATCAAAAGTGTCGACGACGCCAAAAAACATCAGATTGGGATGATACACCAGGAGCTCAACCTGTTTCCGAATCTGTCGATCGCAGAGAATTTTTTGATTGGTAACGAAGAGGAATACAAGCAGTCGGGCTTTATCCGAAGCGGCAAATTGAACGAAAAGGTCAAAAGTATTTTGCAGCAAGTCAACTTGCAGCGCCATCCTAGCGAATTGGTGAAGAACCTGGGTATCGGCGAGCAGCAATTGGTGGAGATTGGCAAGGCTCTGTTACAAGACGTCAAGTATTTGGTGATGGACGAGCCCACAGCTGCATTGACCGAAAGTGAAACGGAACGATTGTTTCAAATTATTGAGTCGCTCAAGAAAAACGGTGTCGGTATTGTCTACATTTCTCACCGGATGGAAGAGTTGTATCGAATTGCTGACAAGGTTTCGGTTCTCAGAGACGGTCGGTTTATCGCTACCCGGGATATGAAGACCGCGGATGAAAATGAATTGGTGTCGATGATGGTCGGACGCACGGTGGATGATAGGTATCCGAAGACCCCATCCAATCCTGGACAAGTCTTGCTGAAGGCGGTTGATGTCAAGACGCCGAAAGTCAAGCGGGCCACGTTGGAAGTGAGAGCCGGCGAGATTGTCGGACTTGGTGGCTTGATGGGCGCTGGGCGCACCGAGCTTGTAAGCGCATTTGCGGGCGTTGATCGAATTGTTGAAGGAGAGTTTGAGTTCAACGGCAAGCGAACTCGCTTCAAGACGCCGAAGCAAGCCATTGACAGCGGTTTAGCTTTTGTCACGGAAGACCGAAAATCGCAAGGGTTGATTTTACCGTTTAGCGTGCGTGAAAACATGGCACTTCCGACACTGGGGCTGAGAAGCCGATTTGGGTTCATCCAGAATCGGCAGGAGCGGGATTTCACTTCAGAAGTCGTGAACAAGATGCGCATCAAGGTCGCGTCGATCGATCAGCCTGCTGGAAGCTTGAGCGGTGGGAACCAACAAAAGATTGTCATCGGCAAGTGGATGGCGCAAGATCCGGTTTTGCTGATTCTCGATGAGCCAACACGTGGGATTGACGTTGGTGCAAAGCAGGAAATTTACGAGCTGATGAATGCGTTTAAGTCGCAAGGGCGCGGCATTTTGATGATTTCGTCCGACTTACCAGAACTCATGGGAATCTGTGACCGGATTTACGTCATGCACGCGGGTGAAGTCATGGGTGAAATCAAGGGCGAAGAAATGAACAACGAGAACTTTATGAAGTTGGCGACCGGGAGGAAACTATCGTGAACGTGATCAAAAAATACCGGCTTGGACCGCTCATTGGACTTGTACTTATCTTTATCGTGATGTCGATTTTGTCCAATCAGTTTCTGACGTTTTCCAACTTGCGGAACGTCGCTTTACAGACCACGGTCAATGCATTGTTAGGTGTCGGCATGACATTCGTCATTCTCACGTCGGGAATTGACTTGTCGGTTGGCTCCACATTGGCCCTGAGTGCCGTGATTTCATCTGGCTTGATGGTCGCGCACGTCAACGTATTTCTGGCTTGTATTATCGGTATCGTCGTCGGTGCTGCAGGCGGTGCACTCAATGGACTCTTGGTATCTTATGGACGCCTGGCACCATTTATTGTGACACTTGGCACCCAGCAGTTGTTTAGAGGTTTGACAGAAGTGTATACCCACGGGATGCCTATCTTTAACTTGCCGAACTCTTTCTCGAATCTAGGGACTGGGCTCATAGCTGGCATTCCAATTCCCGTAGTGATTGCCGCCGTCGTCTTCATTGTTGGTTGGATTGTGCTGAAAAAGACGGTCATTGGCCGCAAGATTTACGCGCTTGGCGGGAATGAGAAGGTTGCACAGCTTGCTGGTGTCAAGGTAAATCGCTATCTCGTTTGGGTCTACGTGGTAGCCGGTGTACTGGCCGCGTTCGCAGGGTTGATTTTGACGTCGCGGTTAGGCACAGCAGAACCAACTGCCGGAACAGGGTATGAACTCGATGCCATCACCGCAGTTGTCCTTGGTGGTACAAGTTTGGTTGGTGGTGAAGGTAGCATCATCGGTACCCTGGTGGGTGCACTCATTTTGGGGGTGATCGACAACGGATTAAACCTTTTAAATGTCAATTCATTTTGGCAAGACGCTGTTAAAGGCTTGATCATCTTGGTCGCAATCCTGCTCGACCGCAAAAAGAACTAATTTAAAATCATAGGGGGAATTATTCATGAAAACTTGGAAAATCGCAGCATTGAGCACATTGGCAGTAGGCGTTCTCGTATCCGGATGTGGCACGACTGGTTCCACGTCGTCGAGCAACACAGCTTCAAATACGAGCAGCACAAGTGGAAACGCTACCCCATCTTCGTCATCTTCGTCTGCTTCTGGAAAGACGATTGGCTTCGCCGTTTCGACATTGAACAACCCATTCTTCGTGGCGATGCAGAATGGCGTACAGTCAGAGGCGCAAAAGGATGGTTTGAAGGTAACCGTTGAAAACGGGAACAATGACGCTGCTACGCAGTTGAACCAGGTACAGGATTTGATTCAGCAACATGTCAGCGCAATCCTGTTAAATCCGGTTGACAGCAACAGCTTGTCCTCCGCCGTGAAGTTGGCGAATCAGGCAAATATTCCGGTCATCACGCTCGATAGAAGTGTCAACTTCGGAAAAGTGGCTACGTTCATCGCGTCCGATAGTGTAGAAGCCGGTAAGGACGCAGCGGATCAATTGATTAAAGCGCTTGGCGGGAAGGGACAGGTTGTTGAGCTTCAAGGAACGATTGGGGCCTCTTCCGAAATCGACCGTGAAAAAGGCTTTGACCAAGAGATTGCCACTGCGCCTGGCATCAAAGTGATTGCGAAGCAAACGGCGAACTTTGATAGAAATACGGCATTGAACGTCATGCAGAATATCTTGCAGGCGCATCCTGACATCAACGGTGTGTTCGCACAAAACGACGAAATGGCATTGGGCGCGTTGAAAGCGATTCAGCAATCCGGGAAAAAAGGTATCGACATCGTTGGAATCGATGGTGAGCAAGAGGCCATCACGGACGTGAACAACGGCTTGATGTATGCAGATATCGCACAACAGCCGACACAAGAAGGTATCCTTGGCGTCGATAATGCAGTCAAGCTCATCAATGGCCAGAGCGTGCCGAAGACGGTCAGTTCTCCACTGCAACTCGTCACCAAGGGTTCCAGCTTTAAAGGATTCTAAGGCGGCGTAGTAAGTAGTAATCAGTAGAAAATATTGCTGTATGCGTGGTGTCGTTACAAAGGAAAAGGGGCAAGTTGACTGTCTGTCAGCTTGCCCCTTTTTTTTGTACCAGCATTCGGTATTTCCTGAGGAATTTGATTCCACAGATGTTTCCTACTCCATTCTCTTGTACAATAAATAAAGTCAGAATAATCCTTGTTTTACGGGGGATATGCGCGTGATGGGCCAAGGTGCGAAGCGAAGGCGGATGGTGGTCAAGGTCGGATCGAGTTCGATCACCGATGGCCATGGACGGTTGTCGATTGAGAAGATGCAACGGTTGGTGAATCAGTTGATTTTGCTTCGGCAAAGTCGGGATTGTCAGGTGATTTTGGTGTCATCAGGCGCAATCGCGGCGGGCCTGGGGCGTCTCGGGTGGGATAGGGCGACGATTACGCTACCTGAGAAGCAAGCTGCTGCGGCCGTTGGACAGACGTTATTGATGGAGACCTATGACCAACTGTTTGGAGACCGGGGCATTGTGACGGGACAGGTACTGTTAACACGGCTCGATATTGAAGACAGAAAGCGGTTTGTTCACATCCGGAACACCGTGTTGACACTCCTGCACGGCGGAATTGTGCCGGTGGTCAACGAGAACGATACGGTGGCGGTGGATGAAATTCGGTTCGGGGACAACGATACGTTGGGCGCCTTGACGGCGCTCGTCTCGGAGGCCGATTGCCTGGTGCTGCTGACGGATATTGACGGGTTGTACACAGGTGACCCGAAGGCGGACGCGAACGCCACACGCCTTGCAGAAATATGGGAAATCACAGGAGAGATTGAAGCGTTGGCCGGTGGCGCAGGTAGTGCTGTGGGCACGGGTGGGATGCGTACCAAGATCTCTGCGGCCAAGACAGCCGTTCAATCGGGGATTGATGTGGTGATTGCATCGAGTGAAGAGCCGGATGTGCTTTTGCGAATTGCCGACGGGGAACCGGTTGGGACGCTGTTTCATGCGCGCCCGGCGCCGCTTGCCCATCGCAAGTCGTGGCTCGTGCACGGACCGCACGCGAGTGGCGTGTTGCAAATGGACGACGGCGCGGTTCAGGCGTTGGTCGCAGGCACCGGAAGCCTGTTGCTGCCAGGCATCGTACGAGTCGAGGGGGATTTTCACGAAGGGAGCCCAGTCGCCTTGGCGGATGTGACTGGACGCGTGATTGGTAAGGGCATTACAAACTTTTCCGCACGCGATCTCGACATGCTGATGGACAGGCGCAATCGCGGCGAACGATTGGAGAATCTGACGGAAGTCGTGCATCGCAACAACCTGGTCGTCATGGAGGGGGCGCATGCGTATGGCGGGGTGTGAAGTGGAACAAATGGTGGAGGATATTTCGGCGCAATTGGACTTAGAAACTTACGTTCACCAGCGACTTCGGCGGGCTAAAATAGCCAGTCGGTCGTTGGCGACACTTTCCACGGACGTCAAGAACATGGCGCTTGCACAAATGGCGCAGGCGCTCTGGGACGCGCGGGAAGCCATCCTCACAGCCAATCGCGAGGATGTCGTTGCCGCACAGCGCGCTGGGCAGCCCGCTGCGCGCATCGATAGATTGTTGCTGACAGAGGACAGAATTCATCAGATGATGGCCGGGCTGCGGCAGGTGGCTGAATTGGCTGATCCGGTCGGAGATAGGCTCGAGGTAATTGAACACCCAAATGGCATGCGCATGGAGAAGGTTCGGGTGCCGATGGGCGTCGTCGCCATGATTTATGAATCGAGACCAAACGTCACAGTAGATGCCGCGGCACTGTGTCTGAAGACGGGCAATGCCGCCGTGTTGCGCGGCGGTCGAGAGGCGAAGTCGTCGAATGTCGCGATTGTGCGGGCGCTTCACCAGGGGCTCTCAGAATGTGGGATACCGAGCGATGCGATTCAGTTGATTGAACGCGTGGAACGGGATTCGGTCGATTGGATTATTCAAGCGGTGGGCCTCGTCGACTTGGTGATTCCTCGCGGCGGTGCGGGGTTGATTGAACGCGTTGTCCGAAACGCCCGCGTTCCGGTAATTGAAACTGGGGTTGGCAACTGCCACGTGTATGTCGATGCGTTCGCTGATTTAGCGAAAGCGCGCGCGATTATCACGAACGCGAAGACGCAGCGCCCATCGGTGTGCAACGCAGCGGAAACGCTGCTCGTGCACCAGGCGGTGGCGGACGCCTGGTTGCCGGACATTGTGCCGGCGCTGATGGATCTCGGTGTCGAGATTCGCGGCTGCGAGCGGGCGCGCGACATTCTGTCTGCTGCTGGCGTTGAGCGTATCCGGATGGCGGACGAAGCAGATTGGGCTACAGAGTATCTTGATTTAATCCTCGCGGTCAAAGTCGTTGATGATCTTGAAGACGCGATAGATCACATTCGTCGCTATGGAACACTTCACTCCGAGGTGATTGTCACCGAGGACGCGGTTGCGGCCGAGAATTTCTTGTCACGCGTGGACGCGGCAGTCGTTTATCACAATGCGTCTTCGCGCTTTACAGACGGTTTTGAGTTTGGCTTTGGCGCCGAGATTGGCATTTCGACGCAAAAATTACACGCTCGTGGGCCGATGGGGCTGCGGGAGATGACGAGTTACAAGTATATTGTGCGAGGTGACGGGCAGGTGCGGGGGTAAGATGCCCCCCTTTTTGTGCTCATTGGAGATGAACGGATTGCGTAATATGTTTTTCGGCATTCTGGCAATTGTCGTAATAACGACTACCGGGTGTTCTGCGCCTTCAATCGCAAATGAAACTCGCGTTAACGCTACATCGACTGACCCCAAGGATAAGCCAATAATGGTTCCACAGGTGAATAAGACCCACACTGGTTCAGAGGAATATAAAGGTACTCTTCATCACGGTACAGGTAACCTAAAGCCATCGGCATATTCACCTGACTTAGGATTTCTGGCAGAGAAACAGGCTGCCCAATATCTGTCCAAAACAAAAATTAGAGTAGGATATGGTTCTGTTGTTGAGTTAAAAGACAATAAATCTCTACCACAACCTTCAAGAATCCTTGGATACGAACCAGATTACATAGAAGCAAGTAACAATTATGTTTGCTGGATATACCAATCTCAAGGAATGGGAGGTCCAGATAACGGTGAAATCATATACGCATATAACGTTCAAAGCGGTATTACAACAAAATTATGGAGTCCAGCGCCTGGAACAAATCAGCAAATTATGGAGTTTCAACTGGATGCGAATAACCTTTACTACGGTGTCCAGAGTTCAAACGGAGACAGCGTAAAGATCGACGTTCATCATGTCGAATTAAGGACTATGACACAAAACATACTGACTACTTCGACAGGTGGTAAGAATGATAATGTCATCGAAGACTTTGCGGTGTCTGACGGTTATATCGCTATCGTCTGGACACCAGGCAGTCACTTTCTACCGGACAGTGGCTTTAATCAAAGCGAGCCCTATACGGTGACGCTTAACTCATTAGATTTGTCGTCAAAAAGAATTCTCTACCAGGGAAGTAACGCAAATTCCTTTGACATGGATGCGAAAGACGGTACGTGGGTTTGGTCAGATAAATCAAACGGAGTAGAATGCTATTCAATAAAGTCAAATCAAACATGGAATATAGCCACCTCAGCATCGTATGTTCATACAGATGGTCGATACGTGTGGTGGAAAGCAATAGACACTCAGGCGTGCGGTGGATTTGATATAAAGACACAGAAGGAGGTAAAAGTAAGGGGGCTAAAAAATTACCAAGTCTTAGTTTCCAATGGACAGACTATTTTCCTCACTGGAAACAACGATCATGACTACTATTGGGATGGGATGGAATGAGTAGAACTGGGTGAAAAGGTGATCCAAAGTATTCAATGAGGGAATATAACTACTCGCACTCGCCAATGTTACTGTGCAGGGATGGCTTGCCGCTTCGTTGAGACTCTGTACGGAATAAAGTGTAACTGGAATTACAGAAAACGCCGTGTCCACCTAAATTGTGGTTAATCGACTTATTAAAACTGAATATTGTGTTAATCGTACGCGTCACGTGTGTCTCTCGACACGGAACGAAGTCTCTGTTTGAAATTTGAGTTCAATATCGTTCAGTTCGAAGACATACCTAGGCGAGGTTGTGACCAATTTGGTAGAGTGAATATAGAGAGGGAAAATTCGCATCGGTAGTTCATCACGCTCTATGACAACCATTAAATTTGTCACAGCGGATAAAGGAGGTGCGCGACTGTGTTTGGGTATCTACCTCATGTCGTGAAAACTGCTGTGGCGGTTGTGCTCGCCACCTCCGGCGTGACGACCGCGGCCGTAGCGAGCCAGAAAGCGCCTGCTTCGAAGGGGACGCTGGTCGCACTCGGAGATTCCATCACGTTCGGTTATAACTTGGCTGATACAGCGGGCAACTCGGTGGCATCGAAATCGGCATACCCGGCGTTAATGGCGAAAGCCGAAGGATTCCGCGTATCCGATCTCGGCGTACCCGGTTGGACATCGACAGATTTGCTCGCGGCGCTCGATACTCCGAGTTTCAGCCGGGCGGTACGAGGCGCTTCCGTACTCACCCTCGACATCGGCAGCAACGATTTGTTGCAATGGGCCGATAAAGCTGGGCTGTTGGCGGATGCTACGAGTCAAAGCGCTCCGACGTTGAGTACGAATCAGCAAATTCAGGCTGCAGCTGTGTTAGCCCAATTTGGGGTGAACTTTGACAAGATTGTGGCACGCATCCGAAGTCTGACGTCGGCGCCGATTGTCGCGTTCAATTTATATGACCCTTTTCCTAGTTCTTCTCCTTTGTCTAACATCGATGAGTTGATGGAGGAAGTGGAGAACGAGGAAATCTCGGAGATTGCGGGACAGTACAAGAACATCGCTGTTGCGGATGCGCACACTGCCTTCGCTGGAAAGCAAACGGCCGATGTACGGATTGCCGAGGATGATGTGCACCCGACGCCCAGTGGTCAACAGGCGCTCGCGCGCGTAGGTGAACAGGCGATAGCGCCACTTTTGGCCAAGCGGCAAAAGCCTGGGAGCGCAAGTGGTGTGACTGGTTTGTTGGCCGGTAGTGTCGATAAAGCGGGCGGTCGTCTTACGGGACATGTCAATGGAAGCGCCGTGACGCTGCAGGTGCCTGCGAATGCAGTTCAGGCGGACACCGAAGTGGCGCTGACAAGTCAGCAACTTTCCGCGAGTTCTGCGGCCGCCGCCTTGGGGGCTACGTTACCGAAGGGGAATTTTGCTGTCGAGATGGCAGTGAACCTGGGAGCGGCCCAAAAGTTTGCGAAGAAGTATACGTTGACCATCCAAAACAGCGCCATCGAGAAGGGCGCAAAAGTTTACACGTTGTCCGGCACGAAACTCACGGCGGTTAGCGGTGCGTCGGTGAAAAAAGGGCAAGCGAGTGTTCAGGCATCGAGCGCGACGGATTTCGTCGTCTTGAACCCACCGACGTCGACGAAAAAGGGGTAACGCTCAGACTGCTGAGTTGCCAGCTCTGCAGTCGTAGCGTTGCTCACTAGGCGTCCATTGCCTGTTCTCTCGGCGTTTGCCGCGTCGGTTTTGGTGCGAGGACGAATGTACAGAGAACGGCGATGGCACTGATGCCGCTGACACAATAAAATCCGCCAGCTAGGCCAAACGCGTCGCCAATCCAGCCGACGATGGCCGGCCCGCCAAACATCCCCAGCGAGTAGATGGCTTGATAGAAGCCCATCGCCGTGGCTCTGCGTGTAGGGTGGACGTGTTTAATGGCTAGCCCCATCAAGACAGGCATGCACAGCCCCTGGCCGAGTCCGTTGCATGCCTGCGTCACGTATAACCAGGTGAGGGAGTGAACGGCTGGAATCATGGCGGTAAATATAGCCGCGATGATAAAGCCGATGACGACGACGTTGCGCTCACCGAGTTTGCGCGACAAAGCTCCACCACTGTAAAGGGAGGCGATGGCGTTTGGCAGTGTCGTCACGAGTGTCAGCACACTGAGATCGATTTTATTTGCGCCAAGGTGTGTAGCCTGTGTAGGCGAAAAGCCAAACATCGTCGAAAACGTTATCACTTGCGCCAATACTGCGAGAATGGATACGCCGATCACGATTTTATCCCGCCCGACCGTGATCAGTTCCTTTGGATTAATTCCCTTCGTACCATCTACAGGTGGATTGTCGCGGATGCCGAAACTGAAGATAGTTCCAATGACGCCACCGATGACGGCGAGCCAGAAGGCCGCGTGCCAACCATTGTGTTGCGCGACGATGCCACCGAGCGTGGTTGCCAGAAGCTGGCCAATCGATGTGAAGAAGCTGATGACGCCCATCGCTTTGGGAGCGCTTTCTGGGCTGTGATAGCTCGCGTAGAGAACGGTGAAGACGACCCAACTGGCTGCGGCCACGCCGGCAAGCAGGCGGAAGACGAGTGCTGCCCACAGCGAATGGGTGAGCGCAAACCCTAAACTGCTTAATGTTCCGACAGCGACACCGCCAATGATAAACGGCTTGCGCGTGCCGATTCGGTCAGACCACACGCCTAGGGGAATGCGGACGAGCATCTGCGAGAATCCGTATGATCCGACGATGATCCCAGACATGGCCAGACTGCCACCGACGGTGACATATGGAGATAGTAAAGGCACGTAAGTATAGGTCGAGAACCAGTAAAACATGGTGACGATATAAAAGATGGCCATCCGATTTGGCGTCATATGAAGACACTCCTTGTCTGACAAATAGAGCCAAGTGAGACATCTAGAGTGAGTGTATCCTGTTTCATACGCATTGAGAAGGAGTGATTCGCATGACAAACCAGAAACTGCGCTTTGGTGTCATTGGCTGTGCGGACATCGCAATGAAGTCTGTCATCCCAGGTATTCAGCATCGGATTTTGCGGAAGTCGTCGCCATCGCCAGTCGCAAAGCCGACAAAGCGACAGCTGCGGCGAAGAAATTTGGCATCGCACGCGCATATGGGCGCTATGAAGATCTGCTCGTAGACGATGACATTGACGCAGTGTACATCCCATTGCCAAACCATCTTCATTACGAGTGGACGATTCGCGCAGCTGCTGCGGGCAAGCACGTCCTCTGTGAGAAGCCGTTGGCGCTCAACGCAGCACAGGCGCAAGAGATGGTAGACGCCTGTGCAGATGCAGGTGTCTTGTTGGCGGAAGCCTTTATGTATCGTTACCATCCGCGCTATGCTCGTATCAAAGAGATTATCGCATCCGGTGAAATCGGCGAGATTCGCGGCATTCGTGGTGCGTTCACCTTCAACAACGCGGCAGACACCGCAAACGTGCGCTACCGCCGTGCGATGGGTGGCGGTTCTATCTATGACGTTGGCTGTTATCCGATTAGCGCGGCGCGGTTGCTGCTTGACCGTGAACCAGTGGCCGTGACCGTACAGGGATTCTTATCTTCCGAACACGATCACGTCGACATGATGGCAGCAGGCCTCCTCGAATTCCCTGGCGATGTAGCACTGCTCTTTGATTGCGGCATGTGGGCGGCCTCCCGCAACACGTTGGAAATCGTCGGAAGCGTCGGGCGGATCGAGCTACCTTACGCATTCCTTGGCGATGCCACCTTTTTTGTGGCAACCGATGGGGACAGTCGTGAGGAGACATTCCCGCTGCTGAATCCCTACACGCTCCAGGCTGACAGCTTTGCTCGCAGCGCCCTGTTTGGAGAGCCGTTGGCGTTTGAACCGGTGGACGCAGTCAACAACATGCGTGTCATTGATGCATGCCTGCGGTCGATGACATCTCGGCAGCGGATCGTGTTGTAATGTCGGATCCTCATCGGCCAATCGCTCAAAGCGCACATTTGGTTTGGAAAGGTGGCCACTTTCGTGAGTAGATATACGCTAGGTCTGGATTTTGGCACGGAGTCGGCAAGGGTGGTGATTGTCGATGTCGAGACGGGCAAGGTAGTAGGACGTCACCGCACGGTATACGCGCATGGCGTGCTGTCGGACAGGCTCCCGACGGGCGAGGCGCTTGGGGACAAATGGGCTCTGCAGCATCCTAAGGATTGGGTGGATGCTGTTGAGGAATCCGTACCCCAGGCGGTTGCACAGGCGGGCATTCGCGCGAGTGACATCGTTGGAATTGGTATCGATTTTACGTCTTGTACCCTTTTGCCAATTGACGTCGACGGAATGCCATTGTGCTTGCGCGATGACTATCGGCGGCGACCGCATAGTTGGCCGAAGCTCTGGAAACACCACGCTGCCTGGAAAGAGGCATCGCGTCTGACAGAGGTTGCGCGATCTCGCAACGAGGTGTTTTTGTCACGGTGCGGCGGTCATATTTCCCCGGAATGGGCGCTGCCGAAAATGCTGCAGGTGCTGGAGGAAGATGAGCAGATTTGGGCGGCGGCGGATCGATTTGTGGAAGCTGGAGATTGGATGGTCTTCCATTTGACTGGGGCGTTCGTACGAAATGCTGGTGGTGCGGGATTCAAGGCGATGTGGCACGTGCGCGACGGGTTTCCGCCGAGTGACTACCTGCGCGCAGTACATCCGCAACTGGCGCATCTTGCGGCGACGAAACTGCGCGGGCCTGTGGTACCGGTCGGTGCTCGCGCGGGACGGTTGGCGCCAAGTGTGGCGAAACGATTGGGCCTGCCGGCTGGCATTCCGGTTGCTACCGCCGTGATCGACGCGTTTGCTGCGGTTCCCGGGCTGGGTGTAACCGCTGCAGGGCAGTTGGCCTTGGCGATGGGCACGTCGACCTGCCATATGTTGTTGGCGAGTCACGAGGTACTCGTCGAGGGGATTACCGGGGTTGTTCGCGATGGCATTGTGCCGGGTTACTTTGGTTATGAAGCGGGTCAGGCTGCGGTTGGCGACATCTTTGCTTGGTATGCGAAGTCCGTGCCGGTTGACGTGGTGCGCGCCGCGGACGGCGCCGGGGTGTCCATCTTCACGTGGCTCGAGCGCGAAGCTGCTCGGCTTGCGCCAGGGGAGAGCGGCCTCATCGCGTTGGATTGGTGGAATGGGAACCGATCCGTCCTCGCCGACACACAATTAAGCGGCGCCGTCCTCGGCTACTCGCTCGCGACAACGCCCGCTGAGGTCTACCGTGCCCTCATGGAGGCAACCGCATTTGGGACACGTCGCATCGTCGAGCAGTTTGAGGCGGCGAATCTGCCCGTGCAAACGCTCCATATCGGTGGCGGTATCGCACAGAAAAACGCCTTCTTGATGCAGCTTTACGCCGATATCACCGGACGCAAGGTATATGTACCCAGTGAATCGGAAAACGTCGCTGTCGGTGCGGCTATCTTTGGTGCTATGGTTGCCGGGCGCGAGCACGGCGGGTACGATACGTTCGCCGAGGCCGTAGAATCGATGACGAGCGGCCATCCCGGCGCAGTCTATTCGCCAAACCCCGCGCATCGCGCGACTTACGATAAATTGTACCAAGTCTACTTGACACTGCATGATGATTTGGGGCGGGATCGGGCGTACCTCATGCATGAACTACGTCACTTGCGCGAAGCCGCGAAGGCGCCGATTGGCGATTGCGCAGGTGAGTAAACGACCTCCGTGATCTATGCGTTTTCGAAGGTAGCCTGTGCTATATTCGGGTGCCACGTCGCCAGGCACCCGCTTTCATTGAGTGGGCTTGCGAGCTCTAGCATCGCTGCGCGTTTCTTTGGGGTGCTGCGCACCCTGGTGTGGCTTTTATCGTGGCGATGGTAGGGACGAAACGAGCACTTGCCGTGATTTTGAATGTGGTTCTCCGGCGCAGAGTGACTTAAGCAGAGTGTCTTAAGTAGAGTGACTTAAGGCAGAGTGTCTTAAGTAGAGTGACTTAAGGCAGAGTGTCTTAATAAGACAAGAGGCCTCAATGAAGAAGGAATAGAGCAGAAAAAGTGCCTTATTTCTGCCCATAGTCGCATCATTGGCCGGTTTTCCGACCATTAAGACATTTTTGATGTCTTAAACTGCCCAAATTGGCGGTATTGAACTCAATAGGGAAAATAATCTACCTTAATTCGCTTGGGAAGCTCCCGTCCCGCCGCCGATCCCGCCGGCCCGCGCCATCAGCCAAAATGCCCACAAATCCTCCGCCCCAATGCGCCGCAATCGAGACATATCCCCCTCGTCTTCGGTGGCTTTTATTGTGGCGATAGTAGAGACGAAACGCCATTTGCCGTGCCTTCGAATGCGATTCTCCGGCAGAGTGTCTTAATAAGACCAGAGGCCTCAATTCTGGAGTAATAGAGCAGAAAAAGTGCCTTATTTCTGCCAATAGTCGCATCATTGGCTGGTTTTCCGACTATTAAGACACTTTTGATGTCTTAAACTGCCCAAATTGGCGGTATTAAACTCAATAGGGCAAATAATCTACCTTAATTCGCTTGGGCAGCTCCCGTCCCTCCGTCGATCCCGTCGATCCCGCCACCGCACCCCCCACAGCCCTCGTACATTTTCCCTCTATCCCCTCTGGCAAACGCTTTCATATAAATGAAACAATTTGAATGTACATAAAACATTGACCTATCCGAAAATTTAGCTTTATAATCTTCCTAAATTAAATACGGTCGACGGTCGACCGAAGGGACTTTGAGTCAAATAGCTTCACGGGATGTTTGCTTGAGGGGAGGTAGAAAGTGACGCCGATTCAACGTGCGCTACCGTTGGTCAACCAAGTTTATGAACATTTGCGAGCGGCAATTTTGAGCGGTGAACTTCGGCCCGGTGAAAAAATTGTCGAGACGAAGCTCGCTGCCGAGTTAGCGGTGAGTCGGAGTCCAGTGCGCGAGGCCATGCGATTGCTGACCAATGACCAGTTGCTCGTAGAACAAGGTGGGGCGCTCCACGTCTTCGTGCCCACGATTGAAGACTTTCACGAATTATCAGACCTTCGTCTGGCGATTGAACCCGCTGCGGCCGCGTTGGCTGCACGGCGGTTTGAGCAAATCGATGACGAACATCTGCAGGCCAACTTGGAGGCGACAGAAGCGTGTTTGGCATCCGGTGACAGGCATGGCATCGTTCCGCTTAACAATCAGTTTCACCAATCGATTTGGCTTTGCGGCGGAAACAGTCGTTTTGTTCGCATCATGGAAAACGTGTCCGCACTCATTCAGTATTACGGCGCCCTCGTACTCGACATCAACAATCAGCAAACAAATATCCTGCAAGAGCATGGAGAAATTTATACCGCTTTGAAGGCCGGAGACGAGACGGCTGCGCGAGATGCGATGTACAGGCACATTTTGAAAGATTTACAGGTCATTGAGCGGTTTGTTGCAAAGTACGGCGGAACTATTTTGAATTTTCCATATTTTGTACCATCACAAGAAAAATAGTAGGGGAGTTGTGCTAGGTGAAAAAGGCAGGAACGTCGCTCGCCGTCATCTCTACGCTGATTGCTATGGGTGCCGTTGTCGGATGTGGCAGCGGTGGAACAAATAATGCAGCAGGCACGGCAGGTAGTGCCGCCAACACGACGGTGACCTCCACGGGCAGCCAGACGGGTGTGCTCAATGTGGGATTGCAGGCGGATCCATCGACGCTTGACCCAGCGTTGTCGAGTGCGCTGGTCGATCGCCAGGTCATGGCCAACATTTATGACACACTCTTTGCACTCACGCCAGATGGCAAGATTGTTCCTGATCTCGTCAAGACCTACGAAGTGTCGTCCGACGGCAAGACCTACACGTTCCACTTGCAGACGGGCGTCAAATTCCAGGACGGGACGACGTTTGATTCGGCTGCAGTGAGGTTTAATTTGCAGAGAGACATGGCCAAGACCTCTGCGAGAGCTAGTGAACTCAATATGATTCAGTCGATTGACACGCCGGATAGCAACACGGTCGTGTTGCATTTGAAAACACCTTACAGCCCGCTGCTCGGCGTATTGACGGATAGGGCCGGGATGATGGTGTCTCCGGCTGCGGTGAAAAAGTATGGGGACGACTACGCCAACCACCCAGTGGGGACAGGTCCCTACATCTTTGAGAGCCGCGTGAAGGGTGACCATATTACGGTGAAAGCCAATCCAAACTATTGGAAGGGCGCACCGAAGATTCAGCAGGTGACATTTAAGGCGTTTAGTGATCCGAATGTCGAGTTGACCAACCTGGAGAATGGCGCCATTCAGTTGGCCGACCAAGTGCCCGCACAGTCGCTGTCGACACTTCAGCAGAATGCGAACTTCGTCGTCTCCAACACGCCAGGTTTAGGCTATCAAGGCGTCTATTTGAATACGAGCGAGGCGCCGTTTAACAATCAGTATCTGCGGGAAGCGGTGGATGCCGCGATTGACCGTCAAACGATTACGAATGTGGTGTTCAAGGGCGAGGCTTCACCGGCATGGGGTCCGTTTAGTCCGAAGTCACCCGTGTATGACGCAAAACAGGACACACCTCCTGCGCCAAATGGGGACGAGGTCAAGAAGTTCTTAAAAGAAGCAGGTGACCCGAACGGCTTTACGTTTACGCTGCAAACGGCGAACAGCCCCGTCAGTGCCGAGGTCGCCCAGATTATGCAAAGTATGCTCGCGAAGTACAACATCACGATGAAGATTCAGCAGCTCGAGTTCGGTACGCTGTTGTCCAACAATACGAACCACGCCTTCCAGGCTTCTGCGCTCGGGTGGTCGGGCCGTGTTGATCCAGATCAGAACACCTATCAGTTCTGGTATACCAATGGTCCGCAAAACGGATCGAACTTTAGTGACCCGACCATTGATAAATTGCTGGACGAAGCCCGACAAGTCGGCGACATGTCGAAGCGCAAAGCGATTTACTCGCAATTTATGGACGAGATGCACAAACAAGACCCATACATTTTCATCTATTTCCAGAATAACACGTATGCCTACTCGAAAAATCTGCAGGGCTTTCAGGCGTATCCGGATGGGGTTTTCCGCATCGCCGACATGTCCATTTGACGTCGTCCCTCTTCAAGAACGAAGCGGTGAGTCGAGTGTCGCCTCCGGAGATCGTTCCCGCTCCGGGGGTCACTCGTACAAGTTGCAGCAATGATTTCGGGAGGTTTAGGTATGGCATACGTCGTGAAACGCCTTTTGACGATGATTCCCGTTCTCTTATTTCTCAGTATGATGGTGTTTAGTCTTATTCACTTAATCCCTGGAGATCCGGCACAAATCATCCTGGGACAGGACGCGACACCGTCAGCGGTCGCGGCGTTGCGCGCGCAAATGGGCCTGAATCAGCCGCTGTTCATGCAATATGTACAGTGGATGGGGAAACTGTTTCACGGGAATCTCGGGACGTCCTTGATTGACCACGAAGCGGTGATGAAGCTGATTGGCCAGCGGCTGCCAGTGACGGTGGAGTTGGCGATTGGCACATTGATTGTGGCACTGCTTATCGCCTTTCCACTCGGTATCTTGGCTGCGGTGTATCGCGGGAAATGGGCTGATTTTGTGGCGCTGTTCACGTCGACCATTGGCCTCGCTGTTCCGCCATTTTGGATTGGCATCATCTTCTTGTTGCTGTTTACCGTCAAGGTGCACCTGTTCCAGTCATCCGGGTACGTGCCCATTTGGCAAAATCCGGGGCAGAATTTATCGACGATGATTTTGCCGATGGTCGCGACCGGTATCCGCGAAGCCGCCGTATTGTTGCGGATGTTGCGCTCGAGCCTGATGGAAGTGGTAGACCAGGACTTTGTCCGCACTGCACGCGCGAAGGGCCTGCGCGGGTTTGTTGTGATTGTCGGTCACGCATTGCCAAATGCCCTGATTCCAGTTGTCACGACGGCTGGAATACAGATTGCCGGCCTGCTTGGCGGTCTCGTCATCACGGAGCAGATTTTCTCCCTACCTGGATTTGGCCAACTGCTCGTACAAAGTGTCTTTAGTCGCGATTACACGACAGTTCAAGGAGCGGCGATGGTGGCTGCGTTGATTGTCGTCGTCGTCAACTTAATTGTCGATCTCGTCTATGGCTTCGTCGATCCACGCATTCGTTTGACTGGAGGGAGGTCCTAGTATGGCGGTGCCAAAGGATGTCGTCAAAGAGGTTGCGACCACACCTGCGGTCACGACACGCAAACGGCGCGGGCGCAGGTTATTTCGCAACAAACAGTTGTGGATTGGTGGTATCATAGTTGGCGTTGTGGTATTTGTCGCCATTTTCGCGCCGCTCCTGTCTCCAGTCGGACCCAACGTCAACGACTATACGAATATTCTCAAAGGGCCATCCGCGCATCACTGGTTTGGTACAGACCAGTTGGGCAGAGATCAGCTGGCGCGCACGATGATTGGGGCGCGTACGTCGATGGAAGTCGCGGTCGGCGCACTGGTCGTCGGGCTCGTGGTGGGCATTCCAATTGGACTTATCACAGGATTTTACCGTGGGTTTCTCGATGACTGGATTATTATGCGGATCATTGATGCGATACAAGCATTTCCATTTCTCATTTTGGCCCTAGTCTTAGCCGCGATGCTCGGACCTGGCGCGCGCAACGCGATGATTGCCATCGGTATCGGCTATGTGCCCATTTTCGTGCGCACCGTTCGCGGACAGGTGATGGCTGAGTTTGAGAAGGAGTACGTGGTTGCGGCGAGATCGTTGGGGTCGACAGATTGGCGAATTATGTGGAAACACATTCTACCAAACTCGATGACGCCGTTGCTCGTGCAGGCGACCATGGCGATGGCGTCGGGGATTGTGGCTGAGGCCAGCCTGAGCTATTTGGGACTTGGGGTTCAGCCACCGACGGCGAGTTGGGGTACGATGTTGCAAAATGCCCAGGGGTATCTTGGACAGGCGCCATGGTTGGCCGTCGTACCAGGCTTAGCGATTGTCGTGTCGGTACTTGGGTTCAACGTCTTGGGTGACGGTATCCAGCGATGGCTAGATCCGCGGCAGGGGAGGTAGGCTGCGAAGTCTATTTTCACATCTCACGGAAGGGTCGGTGATTATGACGAAGAGCAACGATTCATCTGCACCCGCAGTGGTTGACAAATTGGCGGGGAAACAGGCGTACAGTGTACTGCTGCTTCTCTCCGGTGTAGGTGGATATATTGATGCGTTCAGTTGTCTGGCGCTCAGCCACGTGTTCACGGCCAATATGACAGGCAATGTCGTGTTGCTCGGCATTGAGGTGGTGTCGGGGGACATCCTGTCTTCCGTCCGATCCGGCATCGCACTTGTCGCCTTCTTTATCGGCGTCATCGTTGGCTGGCTGACATTGCACGCCGGGAGCGCCTCCTTGGCACCTCGTCGACGGATGCTTGCGGCGCTGGCGCTCGAGGCGGTCTCGCTGGTCGTGTTAGCTGTGATGTTAGTCGTTGTTCCGCAACTATCTGAAGGTCAGGTCGAGTTGTGTATCGCGCTTTCGTCTGTAGGCATGGGTATTCAAAGCGTCGTCGCGCGATTAATTAATATTCAAGGTGTGACGACGACGTATATCACAGGCATGATGGTGACTGCGGTCGAATCGATTCTCAAAGGATTCAAAACGCCATCCACCACGACGACAGCTTCCACTTCAAACTCCAGCAAGTCGAGTCAATGGAAGTTTCCGATGGCAGCCGCTGTCGTCTATGTGGCTGGGGCCTTAGCGGGCGGTCTTTTGACGCTGCATTTGTATCGGCTTACGGGCTTTGGCGCGCTTTTGGTCGTCCTTTGTGTCATGGTCATTACGCTCTGGGGGCGGCGTTCGAAGCGACGCCATGTGCTTGCTTCGCAAAATGTGCAAACCTTGTCACCGTGACTTCCACATGGCGAAAAAAAGCAGCCAGGCGGTTCGCCGCGCAGGCTGCTTTTTTTCATATGAAAGCCTATTTTTGCTGTTGCTCGAACAACTTTACGTAGGCGCCGTACCCTTCCTTTTCGAGATCTTGTTTCGGGATGAATCGCAAGGCAGCGGAGTTGATGCAGTAGCGCAACCCGCCAGCTTCGCGTGGACCGTCATTAAACACGTGGCCCAAGTGGGAATCGGCCGTTTCACTGCGTACTTCCGTTCGAATCATCCCGTGACTGTAGTCGGTTTTCTCGACAATCTCCTGTGGGTCAATGGGTTTTGTGAAGCTGGGCCAGCCACAGCCAGCGTCGTATTTGTCGAGAGAGCAAAACAGCGGTTTGCCTGAGACGATGTCGACGTAAATTCCTTCTTCGTCGTGATTCCAATACTCGTTGTGAAACGGCGGCTCCGTGGCATTGTGCTGGGTCACTTCGTACTGTAGCGGGGTGAGCCGCTTTTTAAGTGCTTCTTGATTGTCCATCGTTTCATTCCTCCTCTGAGTGCTGCGCCCGGGATGGGATGTCGCGCGCGTGCGCGGCGGTTGTGTTCGCCGATGGGGTTCTCTCTTGCAAGCCAAACGCTTCGGCTACCAATTCAAAGGAATGGAGCCTATCCTCCAAGCGGGCGGTATTGGTACAGAGTATCACTTCATTTGTTCCGTATGCTTGCGCCAACGCTTCGATTTGCTGTTTGACACTCACTTTATCCCCAACCACCATTCGCTTTCGGTTTTCTTTGACCAACGCCAGTTCGTAGCGGCTGTATGGGTAGGATTGTGCCATCTCAATGGTGGGTACGCCATCCGCTCGCTGGCCATTGGCCAAAAAGACCAACGACAAATCGAGGACTGAGGCTAATTTATCTGCCTCTTTTTCCGTTTTTCCGTGTCAGCACAGAAGGCGAAAATGGCGACACTCGTCTCTGGGGACGCGCACAATCGCGATGGCACGAATCTATCTCGATACATTTGCATGGCCGCAGTACCGCCTTCACCGTTGATGAAGTGGGCAAAGGAAAACGCCGTGCCCTGTTGTGCAGCCACATAGGCACTTCCGTCGCTGGAGCCGAGTAACCACATTTCCGGTACTGTGTCGATGACCGGCGATGCCGTCAAACCGTAGAAGCGGTGGTCTTCCGGGAGTGCGTCAGTCAAGTAATCGCGAAGGTCAGCGACTTGCTGCATATAATCGACGGCACCCCGAGGTTTGCCTTCTTGCAGAGCCATCGTTGACCGCGGCATGCCACCTGGCGCCCGCCCAACGCCCACGTCGACGCGCCCGGGGTAAAGCGCTTCGAGCATACGGAAATTTTCTGCCACCTTGTAGGCGCTGTAGTGTGGAAGCATGACACCACCAGAGCCAATGCGGAGGCGACTCGTCTTGGCTGCCAGGTGGGCAATCAAAATTTCCGGTGTCGATCCCGCGAGCGTCGGCGCGTCGTGGTGCTCGGAGACCCACAGTCGATGGTATCCTAACCTATCGGCGAGTTGGGCCACCTGAACGGTCTGTTGGAGGGCAACGCGCGCGTCACTGCCGTGTGAGATGGGGGACTGGTCGAGAATACTAAGTTTGAGCATGCGGTTCCCTCCTGGCGTAGACGACGCTTGTATAACCACCCCTCGATTGTGGAGGGGGAGAATTAACGGATGGCGAGTCAGAGATAGACATGTTGCGTCTTGCATCACTCAAAAATTATACCCCTTTTTCACAGGGCATTGCACGGAACCAGTTGGATGACGGCTTTGCTAAAGTGCGACCTCAGCCCTTTACACCCAGCTTCGTCGCCACCCATCCGACATACTCTTTTAGGGCGAGTTCAGTGACGTCGAGTGCCGCGGTCGACGGAAGGTAGGCCAGTTGGTAGCTGCCAGAGATGGTACTGGCTTGGTAATCAGTTGGGAACGGCGTCACTTCGATGCCGTAATGTTCAAAATCGAGCACGGCGCGCGACATATGAAACGCGGAAGTGACGAGAATTGGGTGCCTCAAGTGATGCGCTTTGAGGATGGGTTTGGTGAATTCTGCGTTCTCTTCGGTGTTTCGGCTGTTGTTCTCCGTGTAGATAAGCCCACTTGGAATACCGAGACTGATAAGTTCGCGTTTGGCGATTTGCGCCTCGGACTGATCTTGCCCTTGAACCATTCGCTTGGGTCCTGCCGTGATGATGATAGGTAGGTGGAGCATGTCGTAGAGGCGGGCGGTGGTCAGGAGGCGATTGGCGGCGCTGCCGCTGAGATTTCCTTCACCATTGATGTCTGGTGTGCCGATGACTGACCCGCCCCCGAGCATGACAATGACATCCCCGTGGGGATGTCGTGGCTGCGGGTATGCGTCTTCCAAGGGGCGGATGAGCGCGCCAGCGACCATTTGTGTGCTGCTGGCATACACGATGGCGGCGACGAGAAACAGCGCAATCGATATACGACGGAGTTTACGGTATGCGAAATATCCAAGAATGGCCATAATCACCGCAAATAGCCCAGGCGGCAAAATCAGTGATTCGACGATCTTGACGATAGTAAACACGGGGTAACGCCCTCCAACGCTTTGGACACTTACGTCAATTCTGCAATTCGTGAGCGCAGCGTCTCGGTGTCTTCTGTGGCAACCGCCAGGCCGCGCGCATAGATTTGCCGCGCTTTCTCTACGTCGGCGAGACGTGGGTTTCGCTGATACTTCGGGTTGTATTCGTCGCCCCAATCGATGAACGTCCAAGCGTCATCCGGGTATTCTTCGCACAATTGTTCGCGGATAGCGTCCGCCTCGCGCGTTTCTCCGAGGACGAATAATGCGATGCTCTCCGCGCTCTGCATATTGAGTAAAATCGGTGTCGCAGATGAGGGGAAAGTCTGCTGGAATGACCGCGTATAATCCAGTAGAGCGGTGGCCAGTTGCGGGAATTCGTCCACCTGATCCGTCAAGGCCATCTCGACGTCCTGGACCCAGCTGAACAGTTCCTCTGGCAACACGTTTTCCGGCACCTGCATATCAAATACAGAAATGTCCCGAACCTTCTTTTCTTCTGCGAACGCGCGCAGCCCTCGCCACGCATTCAGCCACTTGTCGATGGCTTGCATCCGGTTGTTCGAACGGATATCATCGATGCCCTTTTGGACCAGACTCGCGAAGTCCTCCCAGCAGAACAGGTCAGTGCAGAGCCTGTCCCAGAGCACGACTGTCGCCGCCGTGAGGAACGCGGGAGACGTACCTTTGGCAGCTTGCCAGCGCTGTGCTACTGCGTTGATGGAATGGTGTTTTTGACAGACTTTGCGAAACAGGTCTTCATTTATCTCGACGCCTTGGCGTTGTAATTCCGTGAAGATGTCTTCGGTCGACAGTTCCTCTAATCGTTGAATCTCTATGCGCAAATTGGATGATCCGCCAGCAGCGCTTGCCATGGTCATTCTCCTTATTCTTTGCGTACTGTTGCGGCTGCAACATCGCAAATGCGTTGTCTATGCCATTATTCCTGACCATCATAGCACTTCGCAAGGCCGGTTATACGTTACAATGGGACAAGAATCATTTCAGGGGACAAGGTGGGGCTTTTGTGGACCAAGAAGCACAGTTGAATGAAGCAGCAGACTATCTCGTGATGAACGCAATTGACACGATACGCGAACGGATGCAGGACGATGACGCAAAATCTCGACTGACAGCGCTTGAAGACGCATATCTAAACGAACGACCCATCGACTTACTCGCTCGCCGCCAGTGGCTTGAAGATATCCTGTCTAGAGAAGAAGCTGCTTGGCCTCTACGGCTCTATCTCGCTGACGTCGCGTTGCAGGAGCAAAACGAGGCGTGGTTTGAGCACGAGGTGAGTGCTTGTTTGGCGAGATCGACCGATTTGTTTGTGGTCGTGTCGCTTTTCATGTTTATCACGCGGCTGTACGTCCTGCGCGCGCCGACGCAATCTATCGCG
The DNA here is from genome assembly GCF_022674245.1 of Alicyclobacillus acidoterrestris. Classification (GTDB taxonomy): domain Bacteria; phylum Bacillota; class Bacilli; order Alicyclobacillales; family Alicyclobacillaceae; genus Alicyclobacillus; species Alicyclobacillus acidoterrestris. The sequence continues at coordinate 3,494,776 of NZ_CP080467.1, read as the reverse complement.
GCAGCTTATGTACGGGAGACGATGACGAAGAATCCGAGTATTGCGCCGTACATTCGGTCCATTTATATTCAGACTTTATTGGATGCCGAAGATTTTGAAACTGCGTATGAACAGTTACAACTTGCGGTGGAAGAAAACAATTCCATGCTCACGATTGAGGGGCTCGAAATTTTGCCGATCTTGTTGGCACGGCTCGGCAAATGGTCTGATGCGGCGCGGGTAAAGGCTTTTGTCGGCCAATTCGCTCGCGACCAAGTATCAGAAGCTGAGCGGTCAGAGTATGTCGAGCGTTTGATAGTGGACGTTCAAGAGCGTGAGCAATTGGGCGATTTCGAGACCGCCCGGTTCCTGATGGACGTCGCGAAAGAGGTCGATGACCAACATCCCGCCGTCAAAGGATATCTATCGATTGGCGTACAAATGCCCAAAGGTTGGTGGCCTGTGCAATAACCAGCGTCTTGGTGGCAACACCGCGCTTAATTTGAGCCGAACAACGGCAGTAAATAGTTTGCGAGCACGCGTTTGAGCTCTGTCACCATCTCTGGACGGATTTGCGAATTCACATGTGTCGCGGGAAGGAGTGCACTCATGATGCGGATGCACACTTCTGCGTACAGTTGTTTTTGCTGCATCGACATCTCAGGTGCCCATAGCGACAATATGGACAGTAGCCTGGACATGACTTCATCCGCCAGGGACTCCGTCGGAAAGCAGCTCGTCCAATCGAATATGAATTCGAACGCAACATGCTGAACTTTAAATTGAACAACCTTGTCGATGATGCACTCTAGCTGTTCTGAAAAACTGACGTTCGTTGAGGCCAATTCGAGGGCGTCGTCGAGCAGCGACGTTAAACTGCTTCGATATCTGTCCGCTAATGCCTGCACGACGCTTTCTTTGTTTGGGAAAAATTGATAAAGCGAACCGATTGACGTCTCAGCGCGAAGCGCAATTGCGTTGGTCGTCATGGCGTCGTAACCAATTTCCGCAATCAACTGTTCAGCAGCGTCTAAGATGATATTGACTCGTCGTTGTCCGCGAGATGTTTTTGGTTGGTGATAGGTCGTTCTTTGCTCGTCTGCCATTGCGTCGAATCTCCTCTTAACACGCGAACCCTAGAAAGGCCCTCGACACGTCGTGCGAGGGCCTTTTCATGTAAATTGCAGTCTCCTGCAGTTTACTTTTTATTGACTTCGCCGAGCGCGTCGAGCATCGCTTGGGTAAAGCGAAGTGCTTTTTGCACGGTCGGGTCTTTCAACATCTTGAGAACGGAGAATACGCTATAGCGAGTTTGGTCCTTCTCAGCGCGCTCTTTGGCGATTTCGAACGCTTGGCGGCCCTTTTGAATCGTTCCTACCGCTGGCTCCAGATAACCTTGTGCCATCTTTGTCAGGCCTTCGAGTGTATCACCGTCGGTCACCGCATCTTCTGCAGCACGGTAAACTCGGTCTACCAGGTGGACAATCTTTGCCAAGGTTGGCAGACTGTCGACGATAGTTACGAGGCCGTTGAGGGTCTCTTCGTCCTTTGTCATCGCACTCAGGATAGAAGCGAGTTGCGGTAAATTCTCAAGGACCGTGTTCAGGGAGTTCTGTACCTGTGGGTTGAGAAGTACATCGGTTACGTCGACCGATTCGTTCACATTTGTTGCCTCTGTCACGTTGAGGACCTCCTTGCTCTTTGCACCCCTAGAGTAGCCTGTGCATCATGGCTCAAAATAACTGCATTCTTGAAGAAGAGATATATCCGCTGGATCATGACAACCAATTGTACCGTGATCCGACGTGAGAATTCCACTCCACAGTATAGTGGACTTAAAGCCTCTTTGTCTAATACCAGGCTTCGAAAAGTCTGTATGAATTGTCATCAAAGTCGGCAAACGCACACAAAGACACTGGTGATGGTTTCCGATATGGCGTGTTGTATCCCCGTCGTTCGGCGCATCTGGCGCAATTTTGATGTATACGCAGGTCAGATCATCTGGTAACATCGAATTTGCGAAATCTCCAGTCATTGGAGTGAATCGGCATTGACAATGGATACAACGAGTCAGTCACAACAAGGTACGCGCGTGATTCGTGTCGGCTATGCGGAACACGAGGCGCCATATCGCCAACAGGAGCGCGCTGGGCTTGGGTGTTACTTGTTTCGCTTGCAGATTGATGGCCACGCCCGCGCGTTGGTCGACAATCAGATGATGCACGTCAAGTCTGGCGATTTGCTGCTATTCGGGCCAGGCCAGGCGTACGAGTTGCAAATCGACCGCTTTCAGGAGGACTTCGTTCACTCCATCGATTTATATTTAATGTGTCAGGGCCCATGGCTGGACGAGTGGTGGCAGAAGCGCAGGCGTCCCACACACGCTCGGCTGTCGCTGCACGAACACTGCGTGCATTTGTGGCGGCAGTTGATTGAGGAGTACCGAAGACCAGGTACGCCAAATATGGAGTTGTGTGACTATTTGTTGCGCGCGTTGTGCCTCACGATAGACCGACACGCACACGACGCCAACAGCCACTCGACCGTCCCACTAGCTGCAGATAGGATGCGTTGGTTTATCGAACGCCATGCGCCGGACGACATCACGCTGAAAGACGTCGCCGATGCTGCTGGGCTTAGCATCTCGCGGGCGGTTCACATTTTTAAGGAAACGTATCAGCAGACCATCGTGCAGTATCTGCTCGAGGTACGGTTGCAGATGGCGTGTGACCGCATGCGGTTCAGTACGTTTAATCTCGAACAGATTGCGGATTCCTGTGGTTTTCGTAGCTATTCATACTTCTACCGCGTATTCCGATCTCGCTATGGCATTTCTCCTCGCGCTTTTCGCCAACGCGCACAGTGAAGTTGTCACGAAGTTTCCCTGTGACCTCTGGAAGTTGTATACTACAAAATGGTTGTCATCCGGCTGGTATGCCGGATTTAGGCTCGGGGAACCGGGCCCATTTTTGTGGGAGTTCTGGGGGCAGAGGAATGGGTCAGACGGGCACGGAAAAGAGAACGTTTTCACCATATATCAAGTTTTCTCGGGATGAATGGCGAAATCTGCGGAAAGCGACACCACTGACGTTGACGGAAGCGGAGTTGGAGACACTGCACGGACTCAACGAACAAGTGTCGCTGACGGAGGTCGAAGAAATTTATTTGCCGCTCACCCGCCTTTTAAACCTCTACGTTGGTGCCACGCAGAGCTTATATCGGGCAACGCACGAATTTCTCGGCGATACGGGGGAAAAGGTGCCATACATCATCGGCATTGCGGGCAGTGTGGCGGTCGGCAAGAGTACCACGGCGAGAATCATTCAGGCTTTGCTGTCGCGTTGGCCCAATCATCCAAAGGTAGACCTCGTTACAACCGACGGTTTTCTGTATCCGAATCGCGAATTGGAACGCCGCGGAATCATGCACCGAAAGGGATTTCCAGAAAGCTACGATACGCGCAAGCTGATTCACTTCTTGGCCGACGTCAAGTCTGGCAAACCGGAGGTCATCGCTCCAGTCTACTCCCACCTAACGTATGACATTGTGGCATCTGAGCAGATTGTCGTGCGTCAGCCGGACATCGTCATTCTGGAAGGTGTCAATGTCTTGCAGACGAGCCGTTCGACGAACGGTGCAAAGCCAATGAATGTATTCGTCTCCGACTTTTTCGACTTCTCGATTTACGTGGATGCACAAGAGGCGCTCATTCGGCAGTGGTATATCGAGCGGTTTCAGAAGCTCCGCGAGACGGCATTTCGCGACAAGCTGTCGTATTTTCACCGGTATGCCAGTTTGACCGTTGAAGAAGCCAACCAGACGGCACTGCGGATTTGGGAAGAGATTAACGCGAAAAACCTGCGGGAAAACATTCTGCCGACGAAGCAACGCGCTGATCTCATCTTGCAGAAGGGTGACCATCATATGGTGGAGCAGGTGTATTTGCGAAAAATATAACAGAAAACAGTGGATTTCAGATGGCAGGTGAGGAAAGGACGGGGTTGTGCGTCAGGATTTGCATAGAGCGGGAATGATTTGTCCTTTTATTCGTCCATTGGGTCTTGTTACGGTAGGTATATGCGCCGCGACAGATTTCAAAGAAGAAGAAAGGACGATGAGTGATTAACTTCTTGACGAACACAACCCGAATCAGCAAGACCGTGTTGGCGGCTACTGCGCTCGCCTGCACGACCCTGACTCCCGTCGTGTTTTCTCCTTCGTTGACACTTGCCGCCGGGCGTAACACATGTCAAGACCAAGGGTAGCTGGTTGCCGAGCGCTAGTTGGCAGACGAAATATAATGCCGTCCTCCGCGTGGCAAAGAGTAAGCTTGGCACCCCGTATATCTGGGGTCACAATGAAGACCGTGGGCAGAAAGGCTTTGACTGTTCCAATTACACAGAGTATGTGTATCACCATGCGCTGGGTTACAAGTTCAGCACATCCTCACAGGTGCAAGGGAAGTCGGTGGGGTGGAAAGTCGCTAAAGCAAACATGCGTCCCGGAGATCTCTTGATCTTCGACAACGGGAAACATGTAGGTATTTATATCGGGAACAATGAAATGATTCAGGAGGGCGGCGGTGCTGGTAAAGTCGCCTATATGAAGCTCGGTAAAGGATACTACTGGGGCAAGCATTTGACCGCAGTCAAGCGCATGTTTTAGGGCGATACGATACAGGTGCAAGTCAAGTGACTTGTTGCATCTGATCCACCCATAATGCGGTTGCGGCGCATGACAGAATCTCGAAATAGGTTGTTTCGGTCTGCAATATCCTTGCGGACAGAAACAGCCTATTTGTGTTTGTCGGTATAACGCTTGGCCTTCTATCGCCCAAAGTTGTGGAATGTGGCGTATTTGGTTGCACCGTAGCAACGGCTGCGCTAAACTTAAGTTAACGGGACGAAAAATGAACCATCGGGACTTTCAATGTCCCGATGGTTCGAACCGGGATAGGTGAGCCTGTATGGAGACTTCGGATTGGACGGCTGTGCGCAGGGTTGTCCCTGAACTAATGGATGTGTTACAGCAGCGCTTGCGCATTTTACAACGCGTGAACCTGCTTGGCCCGATTGGACGGAGGGCACTGGCACAAGCTATGCAACAATCCGAGCGTACCTTGCGTGCAGAACTGGACGTGCTGCGCCAACAGGGACTGTTATTGAGTTCCGCTGCTGGTGTATCACTTTCAGAAGAGGGAAGCACGTTATTAGGGGAACTAGAGGCAGTCGCCGCTGCGGCAGCCGGTCGGTTTGATTTGGCCAGAACGCTCTCGCAGATGTTACATATTCCTAAGGTTTTGGTCGTTGAAGGCGACAGTGACGAAGAACCTTGGGTGATTGACCAATTAGGGTTACAAGCAGGCCAGTATCTGCAAACTATCCTTCGCGAAGGCGACATTGTCGCAGTAACCGGCGGTACCACAGTAGCCGCACTCGCGCGCAATATGGTTGTCCGGCAGAGTTATCGCAACTTGCAAGTGGTTCCGGCGCGCGGTGGTGTCGGTGAGACGGTGGAGTATCAAGCGAACACTATCGCTTCGACGCTCGCCGAAAAACTCGGTGGGACGTCTATGATGCTGCACGTGCCCGACAGATTATCGCCCGGGGCAGTAGATCAACTGCTGACTGACCCATACGTTCAGGAACGGCTTCCGATTATCCGGGCCTCGACCGTCGTCGTGCATGGCATTGGCGATGCAATGGCGATGGCGCGGCGTCGGCAGGTCAGCGCCGAGGAATTGGCTCACCTGCAAGCGCGCGGTGCGAAGGCTGAGGCCTTTGGGTATTACTTTGACCAAGACGGGGAAGTGGCCTATTCGATGAAGACCATTGGTCTGAGATTGTCCGACATCCGTCACGTCCGTGAAGTACTCGCCGTCGCTGGCGGCAAACGAAAAGCGAATGCCATTGCGGCTGCAGCAAAGGCGTATCGCATCGATGCGCTCGTGACCGATGAAGGGGCTGCGAAACGCTTGGTTCAAATCGACACTAATGTGTGAGGAGAGAAACGACATGGCAGTAAAAGTTGGCATTAATGGATTTGGCCGAATTGGCCGCAATGTGTTCCGCGCCGCGCTCAAGAACGAGAATATCGAGATTGTGGCCGTCAATGACTTGACCGACGCAAAGACGTTGGCCGCTCTGCTCAAGTACGATTCCGTTCACGGGATTTTGGACGCGGAGGTAGAAGCGCAAGAAGGTGCGCTCATCGTTGGCGGAAAAACCGTTAAAGTGTTCGCAGAACGCGACCCAGGCGCTATCAAGTGGTCTGAAGTCGGCGCTGAAATCGTGATCGAGTCTACGGGTATCTTTACCGACAAGAACAAAGCGCAGGTGCACATCACGCAAGGCGGCGCCAAGAAGGTTATCATCTCCGCGCCGGCGAAAAACGAAGACGTGACCATCGTGATGGGTGTCAACCAAGACGCGTATGACCCAGCGAATCACCACGTCATCTCGAACGCATCCTGCACCACCAACTGTCTTGCACCGGTCGCAAAGGTTATCGACGATGTATTCGGCATTGAAAAAGGCCTGATGACGACTGTTCACTCCTATACAAACGACCAACGCATTCTCGATTTGCCGCACTCCGATATGCGGCGGGCGCGTGCGGCGGCGCTCAACATCATCCCGACGTCGACAGGCGCTGCAAAGGCGGTCGGTCTCGTTTTGCCACACCTCAAGGGCCGTTTGAACGGTATGGCAATGCGCGTCCCGACGCCGAACGTCTCGCTGGTTGACTTGACGGCGCAAGTGAAGTCCACGGCGACGGTCGAATCGGTCAACGAAGCTTTGAAGCAAGCTGCTGAGGGGCCGCTCAAGGGCATTCTCGCGTACAGCGACGAGCCGCTTGTGTCGCGTGATTACAATGGGGATCCACACTCCTCCACCGTCGATGCACTGTCCACCATGATCATCGACGACATGGTGAAGGTCGTCGCTTGGTACGACAACGAGTGGGGTTACTCCAACCGCGTAGTCGATCTCGCCAATTTCATCGCCTCCAAGATGTAATTGTCGCTTTGCGGTCAAAGCCGCTGCGCGCTCTGCCAAGTCAGGGTGGCGCGGCGGCTTTTTTGTGTGTTCGCCTTGGCGCGCGGCATGATTTAAGCGGTTCCATATCCCGCACACGTTCACCGTCTTGTCATGTTTATGTGGCCGGAATTTTGATATGATCATCGAAGTGTGCTTCCAGTTGTGCCTGTACAAAGGCCATAAAGGGGTGTTTACTAATGAAATTTCGTTCGCTGATGACCATCCCCGTGTTCGCTGTGCTTGTTGCTGTCACAGGCTGCGGTACCAGTGATTCTGGGAATTCGAATACGAGTGCACAGACCAGCGTGCCGAAAGACGCTCAGGTCGTTCACGTGACTGCGCAGGATTACAGTTGGACATTGGACAAGTCGACGTTCAAGGACAATCAGCCCATCGTGTTTGATCTCTCTTGCACGAGCGGATCGCACGGATTTGCAATTTCCGGCACGAATATCAATGTGCCGATTGCGTCCGGCCAGACGAAAACCGTCGTTTGGACGCCAAAGAAGGCGGGGACATACACGATTGTCTGCTCGAAGTTCTGTGGTCCAGGACACGAGCAAATGGTGCAGAAATTCAAGGTCGTCTAATCCGCCACGAGTAAAATTTGAGCCTTAGGATAGGAAAAAGCCCCCATCGCCGTATGCGAGGGGGCTTTTTCGTCGTGCTCAAGTCGTCTGGCGAAGTCACTGTGGTGTTCAGTGACTTCGCTGAACGGAGGTCATTGGACGTTGAACATCGTCACCATGCCGCTCATATTTTCGCCATCCGTCACGTGCTCTGTGATATGACAGTGGAACAGCCACTTGCCCTTCTGGTTCGCGGTGAACGCCAAATCATAGGTCGATCCCGGCGATGTGTTGATGGTATCGAGCCACTGCGGCGACGATAGCGGCCAGCCGTCCTGATTTATCAACTGGAAATGGAATCCATGCAGGTGCATTGGATGGTCCATGGAGCCGATGTTAATCAGGTGCACCAACACTTTGTCGCCAAGTTTGACCGGCATCACAGGCGTCGCTGGGTAGGAGAGGCCGTTGATGGTGTACCCGAACTGCGGCGAGTCGTTGACGATGAGCGTATACTCATCCTGGTAGCCAGGGTGGACTTGCTTCCAGCCTGTCCCCTTTGGCTCCACAATAAAGGCGCCAAAGAGGCCCATTTGCTCCTGTTTGAGCATGTCTTTCATCGGGTGGTCGTGATACATATAGGTACCAGGCGGTGCGTTGACCGTGAATGTGTAGGTCCACGTCTGCCCTGGTTTGATATCGGGTTGGCTGATACCGCCGGATCCATCTTGCTTAAACGGGACGTCGAGGCCGTGCCAGTGCACCGTCGTGCCCTCTGTGAGCTTGTTCGTCACTTCGATTTTGACTTTATCTCCTTGGTCCACCCGAATTTCGGGGCCAGGGACGGTGCCATTGTACGCCCAGGCCTCTACTTTTTGGCCGGGTTTGACTTCCCAGTAAACGGGCTGCGCGGTCAAGTGAAAGACCTTGTAGCCATTTTCCATCTTATAGGGCAAGAGCCGCATGTCGTCCGCGAGTTTGGGTTCACCACTCGATCCGGTTCCGAGCGGTGCGATAGCACCACTTGTGCTGGTGGTCGATGCAGCACCGCTATCCATGCCCCCCATTCCACTCATGTCCCCGCCGTCGCTCGTGGTTGTGGCATTGGTTGAACTCACGGTCACCGTGCCAACCATGTTCGGGTGGTAAACACAATAGTAAGGGTAGGTACCCGATTTTTTAAACGTATATGAGAAGCTTTTGCCGGGCGCTAAATCTTTTGAGTCGAACACCCCGTCTGGTTTGCCGTTTTGTCCGCTTGTGACCGTGTGAATCACGGCGTCGTCATTCTTCCACGTCACGGTGGTACCTGGTGTCACGTGAATCTGCGCTGGACTAAACGCGGAGCTTTGGAGTTGTACGGTCACATGTTTCGCGTTCGTGGTCGCTGCCGCCGGAGATGCGGTATTCGCGCTGGACCCGGATGTTTGACAGCCAGTCGTACCCACGAAAAGCAACAGTGCGGCGCCACAAGTTCCTGCATATCGCAGGATAGACGTGAGCCGCCCCCTTTTCATCCCTATCACCGTGTATCCTTCTTTCTAATCCGACTGATCGGAGGTACCTGTTTCGAGCCATCTCGCAATGGCTTAACGGTTGCGAATCATCGTCTGATCTCGGCCTGGTCCCACCGAGACAAAGTTTACGGGTACGTTCACGGCCGCCTCGATATACTCGACGAATGCGCGAGCGTTCGCAGGAAGGTCACTATACGAGCGGCAGTCTGACAAATCTTCCTGCCAGCCATTGAGCCACTCAATCTTCGGTGTCACTCGCTCCATATCCGACGCCTGCAGTGGCCAGATGTGCGATTCGCCGTCCAGTTCGTAGGCAGTGCAGACGCCAATTTTGTCGAGACCGGACAACACGTCGAGCTTCATCAACGCGAGCTCCGTATAGCCGTTAATCCAAGCGCCATATCGCAAGGTCGGCAGATCTAGCCAACCACACGCGCGTGGACGGCCGGTGGTCGCCCCAAACTCGTGGCCCTTTTCCTGCAAATATGTTCCGTGTTCATCGTGCAATTCCGTTGGGAACGGACCTGCGCCCACCGCCGTCGTATAGGCTTTGGTAATCCCTGTGATGCGGCGGATCGCCGTAGGTGGAATGCCTGCGCCCGCTGGAATGCCTCCTGAAATCGGCGACGAGGACGTGACGAATGGGTAGATGCCCCAATCCAGGTCTCGCATAATACCCAGTTGTCCCTCGAGCAGCACGTGTAAATCTTTTTGTGCTGCCTCGTAGAGCAGCGGGGTCGTATCTTGAATGTAGGGGAGCAGACGATCTCTCGCGGCCATCAACTCTGTCCACATCTCATCAAATTGCCCATAGTCCTTGAGTTGAGGAATGCGGGTGAGTTTTGCCTCCCAGGCTTGGCGCAGTCGCGTCTCAAACCGGGACAAGTCGCGCAGTTCGCCAAATTGGAGACCAAAGCGCCCGACTTTATCTTGATAGCTGGGGCCAATGCCCTGCAGTGTGGTGCCGACCTTTTTCTTCCGCTGTTCCTCTTCCCACGCGTCCTGCCAGATATGGTAAGGAAGGACCATATGCGCCCGCTCTGAGATGACGAGGCGCGACGTGTCGATGTTCCCTGCTTCGAGCGTCTCTAATTCTTTCACCAGTTGCCCTGGGTGAATGACCATGCCTGCACCGAGGACGGACGTTGTATGTGGATGGAAAATGCCGGACGGAACGAGGTGAAGCGCAAATTTCCCGTACTTGTTGACAATCGTATGTCCCGCATTGCCGCCGCCTTGGTAGCGAACGACGATGTCGGCCTGTTCGGCCAAGTAGTCTACCATTTTGCCCTTGCCTTCGTCCCCGTACTGCGCACCAATCACTGCATGAAACACTTGATGACCCCCTCTAGGAAAATCCTTTTTCAGTGTACGACTTCATTTGATATGTGTAAAATGAATGATGTGTATGAAATGGATGCGAATATCGTATAACGCCTGTTCGCTTCGTATGGCAAAGGGAGGCATACCTACCAATGCTCGGTGCCTATCAAACGTTTCTTATGGTGGTCGAGCACGAGACCGTGTCGGCTGCCGCAGAAGTGTTGCACACCACACAACCCACCGTCACGCGGCAGATTCAGCAGTTGGAGCGCACCTTGGGGACAACCTTGTTCGACCGAGTTGGCAAACGGCTGATTCTGACCAGAGCAGGTGCAAAAGTTTACGATACAGCGCGCGAGCTTCTACAGACACAAACGCGGTTGCTGGATGCGTTGTCAGAATTGACTGACCCGGAGCAAGGAACTGTCCGTCTTGGTTCCGGTTTGACCCCATGTATCTATTTATTGCCAAATGTCATTGCAAACTACGCGGCCAAGCACCCGGCTGTGCGATTTCATATTGTGACCGGATCGTCAAAGGAGGTCAGCGAGCGGCTCATGCGGCGCGAGATCGATCTCGCCTTTGTCACGACGCCCCCTGCAGACCGTGACCTGTTTACCACCGTGCCGTTGTGGCGGGATGAATTGTGCGTCGTCGTGGCGCCGTCGCACCCACAGGCCGGGGCGCGTTGTTCGGTCCGTGAAATGGCGGAGATGCCGCTTGTTTTAATGCGATCCGATTCTGGTTTGCGGCAAATTGTCGACAAAAAACTCGGTGCTCGACAGGAGGGCTTGCGCGCTGTTGTCGAAACAGACAGTTTGGAGGCGATTAGCCGCTTTGTTCAAGCTGGGCTGGGCATGGCGGTATTGCCGAAATCGGCGGTGGCCGACGACGTAGCGCAAGGGCGTTTGGCCATGGTCACACTGACGGATGCCACGCTCGGTGCGCGTACAATCACGGCCCTCACGCGCCGAAGTAGCGGATTGCCTGCCGTAACTGCCGCGTTTGTCCAGTTCTTGATGACACTTACCCAAGCGTAAGTCGATGGGTTTAGGTACCATAGGAGGGAATGGACGTGCTATCGGAGACGTATAAAAAGGAGAAACCAAGAGATGATACAGGACCATCTGCTTACGCTGATGCCACCAAGCATTGAGCTGAATACTGGAGAAGATCCTTTGGACGCAACGCGCAATATTCTTTTGGATGACGAGTGGGCGCGCGAAGTCGGTCGGCAAGACCGTATGCCAACCGTGCGCGTATGGCGCCACGCACCCGTTCGGGGGCTTGTTGTGAGTAAACGTGACGTCGCGGGGCCCAAAGGAGAAGCTGCGATGGCCACGATGGACAGGCTGGGCTGGCCGATTCTCGTCCGTCCGACCGGCGGTACGGCTGTGCCGCACGGGCCCGGGGTGCTCAATTTCTCTCTGCTTTTTCCGCGCACAAAAGATAAGGTGACGACGGACGCGTATTATCAACTGCTTTGTCAACCGATGTTGGATTGGTTTACGAGTATGGGCCTTGTGGCGACGACGGGCGCTGTTCCGGGTAGTTACTGTGATGGGAATTACAATGTGCTGGTCGATGGCAAAAAAGTGGTTGGAACGGCACAAGCTTGGCGTGGTGGGCTGGCTGGTACGAAATCGAGGCACCCGGGCTACGTGCTCGCGCACGCCTGTATTGTGGTTGATGTCGACATGATGGAAGCAACGGATGTCATCAATCGCTTCTATGAAGAGGTCGGAGACCCATACCGGGTCGATGCCAGCACATCGACCTCACTGGCCGATGCGCTGAACAAGGTGCAACCAGGGCAGACGTATTCTGCAGCCACTGCGCAAAAGGACTTTGTCACATTTCTCGAGCGGTATTATCGCAGTGCTGGTATCGCGGTTCATGTGCGCTCGTGATGGTGCAGGTCCCGTGATGTGTCGCTGTGCCCTCACGGCCTGCGGGCCTGCGGCGCATCACGTTGTACTGCCATTGCCAACGCGCGGAAATTTGGTGGGAATCGGCAGCTCGACATGGACGGTCGTGCCTTTGCCAAGCCCTTCGCTGTCGATGCCGATCTTACCGCCGTGCGCTGCCACCACCCAACTTGCGATGGAGAGACCAAGGCCGGTGCCCTTCGCGGATTGTTCGCGGGAGCGGGCGGGATCGACCGTATAGAATCTGTCAAACACCCGCTTGAGATCTTCTTTCGCAATCCCGAGCCCTGTGTCCTGAACGGAAATGACAGCGAAGTTACGCTGTTGTGTTAACGTGATGTGGACGCTTCCCCCCTCTTGTGTGAACTTCAAGGCATTGTCGAGCAGAATCACTAATAACTGATGTAGCCTGTCTCTATCGCCCGAAATGGTAATTGGCACGGGGGCGTCAGCTTTCAGTTGAATTCCTTTCATCTCGGCTAGCGTCTCGTACAACTCGTGAATATGCAGGATGAGATCCCGCAAATCGACGGCACCATGCTCAATATGCACTTGATCTGAGTCCGAACGCGCAAGCGTCAACAAGTCTTGGACGAGCTTGGATAATCGTCGCGACTCGCTGTGTGCGTTGTTCAGCCATTCCAGGTTCTCAAGCACGGTTTCATCGGTGTGTTCCATGACGATACCAAGGTTTGATTGAATGACTGCGAGTGGTGTACGCAGTTCATGCGAAGCGTCGGCGACGAATTCGAGTTGGCGTTGCCAGGCGGATCGGATTGGGCGAAGCATGCGGTCGGCGAGGATGAAGCCGACTAGGGTCGCACCGACTAGGCCAAATGCGCCGACAATCAGAATGATATGCTGCAGGTACGCAAGCAAACGGAGACTTCCACTATCCTCCGTCAGGGTCGCCAAGTAAATTCGCTGTCCACCGGAGGTGGACTGCCACGGAATGAACAAGATGCGGAAGTGGCCGTTGCTCGACGTATAATTGAGGTACGTCTTGGTCGTCAAGGTCGATATCCGGTTGTTGATTTGCGTGGCTAGGTTCTCTCCGAATTCAGCGAGTTCTGGCGATGCATATAAGGGCTGCCCAGCCCCATACGCTTCGATAATATAGACGCCGGGAATTTCTTGCGGCGTGACAAACCCGGGTGTCAGAATTTCACGGGCTGCCCGGTTCAACTGTCCGTCGATACTCTGCATCGCCGTGCCGCGGATAATCGCAAACACCGCAAACGAGGTGATGGAGTAGAGAACGATTAACAAGATGACAGACAGTAATGTAATGCGAAATCGCAGTCGCCTAAACAATCACAGACCTTCTTTATCCTTTGACATCGTTCATCATGTACTATGCAAGAGACTTCGTGTCTCAAGCTTGCGGATCAGGCTGGAAGATGTAGCCGACCCCACGAACGGTTGCAATGTAAGACGGTTTATCTGGTTCGTCGATTTTTTTACGCAGAAAGTGTACGTAGTTCTCGACCGCATTGCCGATGACATCGGCGTCTGGCCCCCACACTCTATCGAGTATGATTTCCTTGGAAAGCACTTTGCCTTGATTGCGAAGGAACAGCTCCAATAGCTGAAATTCCTTGGCCGTGAGTGTCAGGGGTTCCTCGTCTCTGGTCACTGTACGCGTTGTGAAATCGAGCCGGAAAGGCCCGGCCTCCATCGCGTCGGTGCCGCTGATTTGCCCCGTACGTCGCGTCAAAGCCCGCACGCGTGCGAGAAGTTCCTTGTTGTCGAACGGTTTGACTAGGTAGTCATCCGCGCCCGCGTCGAGACCGACGACCCGATCTTCCACGGTGTCTTTCGCGGTGAGTAAGAGTACAGGGGTTTGTACATCCTGTTCACGCATACCTTTGAGAATCTCGATACCGGACATGCCTGGCAACATAATGTCGAGGATGACGATATCGTAACTGTCTGTCGTCGCTAAGTCGTAACCCATCTCCCCGTCGTGTGCCACGTCGACGATGTACTGATTCTCCTTAAACAGCTGTTTCAGCGCCGACGCTAGTCGCCGCTCGTCCTCCACGAGTAAAATACGCACGTCATCCCACTCCCACCCTGGCGAATTGTCTATCCATATTGTACATGGTTTGCACGCGACAATGAACGTGCTATACTATCGCGGGCTCACGAAAGAACATGACGGAACATGATTGAAGTTTTACGATAAAGCTACGCGGCTGCTCGTCGCGTGTATCACGGTTTCAGGAGGGTCTAATGGTTCGCACGGAGCGTTTACATCGACAGTTAAAATCAGATATTCCCATGATTATCTGGTTATTGGGGCTCGGGTGCCTTTTAAACGTAGGCGGACTGTCTCTCTTGTGGCCCGTGAACGCCATTTACATCCACACGAATTTGCACAAAAGTATGGCTGTCGCCGGTGTCGTGTTGATGGTCTACTCTGGAACAGGCCTTTTTGGCAGTTTTCTCGGCGGTTGGCTATATGATCGCTATGGCGCCATTCGAGTAATGGTCACGACGCTTGTCGTTAGTTGCTTTGTCATCGTAATTCCCGCCTTTACTGCAAATTTTGCGATATACGTAGGCGTCATGGCCCTCTTTGGCACGGCATGCGCCATTCCATTTCCCGTGTTGAATGCAGTCGCGGGTCACGCTTGGCCGGGTGGTGGCCGCCGGGCGTTTAACTTTCTCTACGTCGCCAATAACCTGGGTGTGGCGCTAGGTACCGCCCTCGGTGGTCTCATGGCTTCGCACTCGTTTCACGCTGTATTTTACGGTATTGCGCTGGGGTATGCGATTTTACTGCTGCTTGTCGTCACCGCGCTGCGCGCACCCTTGCACCAACTTCAGCAGGTGCATCAGACAGCGCGGAAGGAAGCCGACTCTCGGTTGCAGGAGACCATCCCATGGGGCGGAATTGGCATCTTGCTGGCCGGTTACATCACGGCGTGGGTCGTCTATGTACAATGGCAAAGTACGGTGTCTGTCGACATGCAGGCGTCCGGTTATCCACTGTCGCTATACAGTCTTTTGTGGACCATCAACGGGCTCTTGATTTTTCTCGCACAGCCCGTTGTCGCATTTGTCACTCGGCGTATCTCTGCATTGCCGATGCAGATGGTCGGTGGCACGGTCCTATTTGCCCTCAGTTTTACGGCGATGTTGTTTGCGCATCACTATGCGGTGTTTGTATTCGCGATGGTTCTAACGACTCTCGGAGAGATGTTCGTGTGGCCTGCAGTCCCCGCCGCCATTGCGCAAATTTCGCCATCCAGCCGCTTGGGGACACTGCAGGGTTTGGTCAGTAGCGCCGCTACTTGCGGCCGGATGATTGGCCCCGTGCTGGGGGGCATTTTGTACGATGAGGGCGGTCTTCATCGCATTCTTCTTTACGCGGTGTTGACGTTGGCGCTTCCGGTCATCTTGTTTTTGTTCTATCAGCGCCAGACGAATTCACATCGCTCGTGACTTGCCTCTAGTGTTGCTGTGCACATGGAAAAAGTGCGGTGATTGCGGAGAAGTGGCGTGATCAAACGAGCTGCGGTCAGCGGGGGAAGGTGCCGTGACCTGGGAAACGGTCGTGGGGGCGGGCCGGATGTCTTGCGGCCGGATGTCTTATTAAGACAGATCGGCCTATTTCGGTGACAATAAGGCAGAAAATCTACCTTAATTCCCGGGTTTTCGTTTTTATCGGGCAGCATTTCAGTAGATAAGGCATCTCAGGTGTCTTAATCGGTCTGAATCTACTGAAAAACCGAAAATAGTGCACAGAATCTACCTTATATTCGCTTATGCACATGCGTCTATGCGCCGTCACGGCATGCCCGCCTTCGGTTCGATCTCGACACCGCACCGGTAATCTGCCGGATCCCCTGCAGAATGTTGTCTTCATGTGCTCCGCATTCAATGCGGTTGTCACGATTTGTCCACATTATTTCCATTGTGTTTTGATACGTGAACTTTGTATTATAAATGACGTTACTTTTATTTCGTAAGCGAAGTATTTGCACCCAAATTGACCGGGCGCCGACGTGGAAAACGAGTTCCACTTGATGACCGAGCGACTGAATAGAACCTTATTTTATGTTTGGAGTGATGGATATGGACAATCGCGCGCCCAGTACAGTACGTACTGGACCTATCTTCGCGATTATTCTGATTGGCGCGTTTGTCGCGTTCTTGAATCAAACTTTGATTAACGTCGCACTGCCGCAGATGATGGACAGGTTGCACATCACTGCCACCACTGGAGACTGGCTGACGACGATTTATATGCTGGTCAACGGGATTGTCATTCCGGTTACCGCGTTCTTGATGGATCGCTTTACAACGCGTCAGTTGTACATTACGGCCATGTCGCTGTTCACGGCGGGTACACTCATTTGTTTTATCGCGCCTAATTTCGGGTGTATTTTGGTGGGTCGCGTGGTTCAGGCGGCAGGCGCGGGTATTCTGTTCCCCTTAATCACAAATATTATCTTCACTTTGTTTCCTCCCGAAAAACGCGGTGGCGCTATGGGGCTTTTCGGGATTTCCATCAACTTTGCACCTGCCGTCGGACCGACGTTATCTGGCTGGTTAGTTGAGAATCACTCTTGGCGGATTCTCTTTCTGGTGATTTTGCCAATTGCCTTAATTGACTTGATTATATCGATATTTGTCCTGAAAAACGTTTCGGAGACGAGCCGACCGAAGTTGGACGTGCTCGGCGTCATTCTATCGACGATTGGGTTCGGCGGTATATTGTATGGCTTCTCTACCGCAGGGGACAGCGGTTGGGGCAGCATCGACGTAATCTCCATGTTTGTCATTGGCGTTGTAGCACTGATTCTATTTGTTTGGCGGCAATGGGTCGTCGGTCATGCGCTGTTGGAATTCCGCATTTTCCGCTACCCGATGTTTACATTGACCACAGTGATTAACGTCTTGGTCACCATGGCGTTGTACTCTGGCATGATTCTCATGCCGATTTACATGCAAGACGTGCGCGGATTCTCTTCTCTGCTTTCAGGGCTGATGTTGTTGCCTGGTGGTATTGTGATGGGCATCATGTCGCCAATCACGGGACGCTTATACGATAAGATGGGCGCTCGTTGGCTGGCTGTGGTGGGGCTGGCTGTCACGCTGGTGACGACGTTCGCCCTGTCTCGCTTGCACACCGACACCAGTTTTACGTACGTCGTCGTTGTGTACACGGTTCGGATGTTTGGTATGTCCATCTTGATGATGCCCATCTTCACGGCTGGTTTGAATGAACTGGCTCTGACGCTGAATCGCTACGGAACGGCGATGGTCAATACGCTTCGAATGATTGCTGGTGCGGTTGGGATGGCGCTGTTCGTGTCCATTATGACCAATAGCGGTGCGGCACACACAAAATTGTTGGTCGCGGCACGGCATATTGCCCCGACGGATCATGTCCACATGACGCAGGCAGTCAATGAGGGCACAGTTGTGGGTATTAATGAGGCGTTTATGGTCGCGACGATTGTCACATGTGTCGCGTTCGTGCTCTCATTCTTCATTCAACGTACTTCACCGAAGGAAGATACCATTACAACGCGCATTCAACCGAATAAATCGAAAACCGCGTAATGCGGGAGTTCATCCACAAGGCGTACGGTGACGTGCGCCTTGTTTTTTTTTTATCCGTTCACATGGCGCTTATATATCGTGTTCACACAGAAATGACGCCACAGAAAAATTCGCTTGTCGGTGGCGTCGCCGAATGCACTCAAATTGAATGGTGAGTGCGACACGGGTTAAGTCGGGGACAGGCTGTTCTTTGGGTTTCAGACAAACTTCCTTCGATTCATTTGTCCCGACGTGCAGTACAGAAATCGGATAACCATCAAGAAATACATCGGGTGTGAAGACGTGGTTATCTGACCGAAGCAACATGGTGACATCTAGGGCTGGCCCTGTGCCATAGTTGCGAAGTCGAATAGACAATTCGTCGGAATGAACCGTCAATCCGTCAATCGAAAGCACGGGCACAAACGAATCAATGACACTCCTTCGAGTTTGGTAGAGCGAGCACAAGGCAATCGCCAACGTGCCGAGCGACGAGGCAATGGTTGCAGACTCAATCATGTCAAACGTCGTCCACCACAATGGTTGTTCACCTCTTTGGATACTCCTTGGCTAGAATTTTTATTCTGTACTGCTGACCGCACGAGTATGAACAAGTCTTCGCCAATCGTTTGTCAGGGATAAGTCGTGTAGGGCCTCTGTGCATGCTTTCGCGTAGACCAAGGCAACTTAAGGTTTGTCTTTGCCTGTGAGGAAACTCGCGAAGGAAGGAGTTTTCACATGTATGGAAGCATCGTGTCACTGGTTCCGTTCTTTGTCGTCATTCCGATTGCCCTCTGGACCAAACAAGTGATTCCTGGCCTTGCGGTCGGGTTATTCATCGGCGCCTACATCCTGCATCCCTCGTGGCTAGGGGGACTGCAGGCAGCCTTGACATACGTCGTTCACGAGACGACCACCAGTGGGAACTTAAACCTGGTCTTGTTCTTGTACGGATTCGGTTCATTCGTTGGATTGATTCGAGTAACCGGTGGTGTCTCAGGTTTTTCCGAGTGGATGGGAAGGCGAATTAAGACGGAACGCGGCGCGTTCGCACTCACTTGGGTTTCGTCCATTGCCACGTTCATGGCGCCGGACTTTCGTATTATTACGATCGCGCCAGTGGTCCGGCGAATTTTCAGCAGGCTAGGGGTGGCGCCTGAAAAGGTTGCGTATGTCATCGATGTGACCGCCACGCCCTTGTGTGCCATCGTGCCGTTGGGGACGGCGTTTGTCGGCTATATGGTGGGGCTCATGCACACATCCCTGCATCATACGAATACGACCTACACGCCATACAGCTTGTTCTTAGCCAGCTTGCCGTTTAACTTCTTCGCTTGGGTGATGTTGGTGGTTGGGTTCGTTCTCACGTTTTTTGCGCGGAGCCACCACAAGGAAGTATCTCCGGTTGCGGGTGAAGCAGAGCCTGACTATCTACGGTCGCGAAACCGTGTGCACATCGCGCAAAAGTTGCGCCAGGTTACGGCTGCCGTCAGCATGGAGACTGGCGCGGTGGGCGCCGTGGCCTCGGTCGATGCACATCGTGGGGATACAAAGCCCGATGCGGATAAGGACATTCCAGACCCTGTGGAACTTGTCTCAGGGCGGGTACAGCCTAGCGCCATCAATTTGGTCCTACCGCTCGCCGTCCTGCTTGTTCTGACCATCGCGCTGACCTATGTGTCTGGATTTGCCAATGGCGGGCGGGGATTATTCCAAGCGCTCGTTCAAGCTGACGCGTCAGCGGCCATGCTCCAAGCGCTGATTATCACCTTGGTGTTTATGTTTGTGTTTTACGCGTTTCGCCGTCAGCCGATCGACAGAACCATGTTCGGCTTTATTTCAGGTGGTAACGAGATGATGTCTGTTATCGTGCTGCTTGTCCTCATCTGGGCTGTGTCCGCAGTTTCGAGCGATCTCGGTTTTTCAGCGTTCTGCCAGCGAGAGATTACGCGCTTCGTTCCGCATGCGTTTATCGTCCCTGCCCTGTTTGTATTTGGTTGCGTCATTTCCTATTTTATCGGTTCGTCGTTCGGAACGTGGGGCATGTTGATGCCGTTGGGATTTTCGCTTGCGTCGACTGGAGCGGGCAGTTTGCCGCTCATCGCCGGAGCCGTGTTTGCCAGTGGCACCTTTGGGGGCTTTGCCTCGCCCCTAAGCGACAACACCGTGGCCATGTCGGCGATGATGAAACTGCCGGTGATGGGGTATGCCAACTATAAGACAAAAAGTGCGGCGGTTGCTGCGGGAATTTGTGTCCTGTTATACCTGGTCGTGGAGTGGGTCTTCTGACAGAAGACCCACTAGCGGCATTTCATTGAATTTGCTTCGTGACTAGAAAGTGCGGTATGGTTATAAGGTTGACCTCAAAGTGGCAGGAGGGCATCTATGAGTGCAAAGACACTGATGCGGCAATTTCTCTCAGAAAATAAATGGGCATATGCAATCTCTATTCTCGCAATTATCATCTCAAATTTTATCAATGTTCAGTTCCCACATATTTTAGGGCGATTTACGAACGCCCTCGAAGCGCACCGATTGAATTTGCGCGATGTGCTGGTGTATGCAATCTTACTGTTTGTCGTGGGTGTCGTCTATGTTCAATTCTACGCGATTGGGCAGTATCGCAACGGTAAACTCGGGCGCGAGTTCGAGTATCTGCTACGTCGCCGGCTGTTTGCGCACTGGGAAGTCCTTTCCACCGAGTACTTCCGACATAAGAGTATTGGTGACTTATTGAACCACGCGATGAATGATATCCGGCAGGTTCGCGAGGCGCTCTCTGGCGGATTGAACATATTAACGAATGCGGTGTTTTTGCTGTTGGCGACCCTGATCATGACGTTTACCACCGTCAGTATGAAATTGACTGTCGTCAGCATGATTCCACTTCTGTTCATCCCATTGTTCATTGTCTGGTTCGGACCGCAAATTCGGACTTCCTCGCGCAAAGTGCAAGAGGCCCTATCTGACATGTCAGATCTGACCGAAGAAAGTTTAAGTTCGATTCGGTTGATTAAGGCCACCGCAAACGAGGATGTGGAGACGGAGCGATTCCGCGCCAAGGTCGATCACATCGTTCACCAGCAACTCACGCTATTCCGGCGCAGTGCCACATTTCAGGCGTTTATTCCGACCATGAGTTCCATTAGCTTCGCCATCGCACTATTGTACGGCGGCTACCTAACCCTGTCGCACCAGATTCAACTCGGGGCATTCGTGGCATTTACGCTCTATATCGGACAATTGGTGCAACCCTTGCAACAAATTGGCTTTGTGATTAACAACTTTCAGCGCGCTTCGGCATCCCTCACTCGGTTGCAGGTGCTGCTCGACGAGCGGCCAAGCATCACCGACAGTGCGCATCCAATTGAGTTGGGGTACGTTCGTGGCGAGATCGAGGTAAATCTGCCCTCCTTTCAGTACGCGGACGGTCAAGTTCCAGCGCTTCGCAATATTCGTTTTCACTTGATGCCCGGGCAGACGCTCGGCATTGTCGGGCGCACTGGCTCAGGCAAGACCACGCTGGTGAATTTGCTGCCACGCATTTTCGATCCGCCGGCGGGCACCATTTTTCTCGATGGTCACGACATTCGTGACATCCGCCTCGAAGCGTTGCGGCAATCGATTGCTTACGTGCCGCAGGACGGCTTTTTGTTTTCGACTTCTGTCGGCGAAAACATTTCGTTTGGGGATGCAAACGCTTCGCGCGAACAGATTGAAGAGGCGGCTAGGGCAGCGCAGGTGTATGACGACATCGCTTCGTTTCCGGATGGATTTGACACGGTGATTGGCGAACGTGGCGTTACGTTGTCTGGCGGACAGCGCCAACGAACGGCGATTGCACGCGCGTTTCTGAAGTCCTCGCCGATTCTGATTCTCGACGACAGTCTCTCCGCGGTCGATATGAAGACGGAGAAGCGAATCATTGAGGAGCTCGAGAAGGTTCGGCAACACAAAACCACCTTGATTATTGCGCACCGACTGTCCGCCGTTCGCCATGCGGATTTGATTTTGGTCTTAGAGAATGGCGAAATTGTGGAACGCGGTACGCACGATGAATTGATTCGCTTGGACGGGGTCTACGCGAAAACCTATCACATGCAACAACAGGGGGAGGCGTTGCGCGCATGAGCACGATGGAACCATCTGCTGACAGACAGCGGCGCAAGGCGGGCATGTCCAGCCTCGGGCGATTGCTTCCATATGCGAAACCCTATGTTTGGCAATTTGCGCTGGTGCTCGTACTGGTTGTCATTTTCAACGCGTCGACGGTCATGCAGCCCTACCTCGTCAAAGTGGCCATTGACAGCGACATCTCGACCAAGCATCCCAATTATCATGGGGTTTTGGTGATTGCGCTGATATATGTGGGCGTCGTGATCATCGGTGTCGCGGCCAATTTTGCCCAGACCGTGTTATTGCAAAATGCAGGTCAAAACGTCATTCGGACAATTCGCTTAGCCCTGTTCTCGCACATTGAGCGGCAAGCCATGCGCTTCTTCGATACGCGGGCCGTCGGACGTCTCGTGACCAATGTATCGAACGACACAGAAACCGTCAGTCAGTTTTTCACGAACTTCTTTCTGAGTTTGATTCGCGACGCACTCAGCATCATCATGATTATCGTCGCCATGTTTGAGCTCAATGGCCGGATTGCGTTGTATTGCATGGTGTTGATTCCAATTATCTTCGCCATCTCGATTGGATTTCGCGGCCAGTTGCGAAGAGCCTATCAAACCACGCGAACGCGTTTGTCGAACGTGAACGCGTTTCTGGCCGAAAATCTCGCAGGCATGCGCATCATTCAAATTTTTCACCAGGAGGAACGCCAATCCCGCGCCTTTGAGGAGCTCAACGAGTCGCACCGCCAGGCCAATGTCTACGAGTACCGCACATCCGTTTGGTTTAATCGAGCGTTTGAGGTACTTGGCAATGTCGCTGTGGCGGCGGTCGTCTGGATTGGTGGCGGGGCCGTGCTGAAACACTGGATTGCGTTCGGGACTTTGTATGCGTTCATTCGGTATATCCAGCAGTTTTTTCAGCCCATCAACGCTATGACACAACAGTGGAATACACTGCAGTCCTCGATGGTGGCCGCAGATAGAATCGGTCAGGTGTTGGCTGTGCAGCCGGAGATTGTGGACGCTCCAGATACTGTGACAGTCGATCCTGCGAACATCCGCGGGCGAATTGAATTTCATCATGTCACGTTCGGTTATCAGCCAGAGCAGCCAGTACTGAAAGACATCAACTTTGTGATTGAACCCGGACAATTCATCGGTGTGGTGGGCGCAACCGGAGCCGGAAAGAGTTCGGTGATGAGTCTGTTGACGCGGTTCTACGAACCACAGGCGGGGGACATCACAGTTGACGGGATTTCCATTCGCGCCTACGCACAAGCCGATTTACACCGCATCATCGGTATTGTCCAGCAGGATGTCAGCGTCTTTACGGGGACGGTAGCCGATAACATTCGGCTGTTTCGCGAGGACATCTCCGATGCAAAAGTACATCAAGCCGCTGAAATTGTCGGTGCCGATGTGCTCATCCGACGCCTGCCAAACGGTTATGCGACGCAGCTTTATGGTAAAGGATCGAATTTGTCGGCCGGCGAGCGGCAGTTGATTTCGTTCGCGCGCATTGTGGCGCTCAATCCACGAATTCTCATACTGGATGAAGCCACGGCCAGTCTCGACAGTCAAACGGAGGAACTTGTACAACGTGGGTTGCACGCGGTTGCGGAGGATCGAACGACCATTGTTATCGCCCACCGGCTTTCCACCATCCGCCGTGCCGACAATATCCTCGTATTTGATAAAGGCCGTCTGGTTGAGCAGGGCACGCATGCACAGCTCGTCGCTCGTGCAGGACTTTACGCCATGCTCGATGCAGAGAGTGGCGTGGAAGCTGGTACGAGGGATACCCGGCCTCTGTAAGGGCGTGCACTCCATCAGATGGGCGCCTTGTGCTATGATGTCTATGGTCGCGAACCTTGTCTTGTTTGCGGTTGACACAAAGGGGGATTCCCATTGCACGTACAAAAACCGCGATCCGTCCGCGACGTGTTTGAGCAGAGTTTCCTGCTGTATCGCCGGAGGTTTCGCTTCTTAATTGGCACTGCGGTGGCCATTTTATTTCCATACTATATCGCGAGTACGTATGTCAGAACGCATTTTTTGCTCACTGATGATCAGGCGGATCAAATTGTTCAGGATATGGAGAAAAAAGGCGATGTGTGGAGCGTCTTATCGACTGCGGTCTCCGTTCGCACAGAGGTCTGGATGTTGGTTCTGTCCGCGGTTTTCTTGCTTCTGGTGCTGCCCATCCTCTACGGCATGATTGCGCAGATGAGCAGTAAGTTTCTGCAGCATGGCCAGGAAACGACCATCGCGGACGCCGGGAATGCGGCGTTTCGGCGTTTGCTTCCCAACATGGCCACGTTGTTTTTGGCAATCGTCGTGTATCTCGTGTTGGCCGTGTGTTACATGGAACTGTTGTCGCTTGTCACGTACTACTTAGGCGCTGCGCTTGGCGCGCTGGCGACGGTTATCGCCATTTTGGGAACGTTGGCGTTCATTGTGGGCGTCGTTCTGTACTTTATTCGGTTTTCGTTTTTACCGGCTATTGTGGTCGTAGAAGGCTTGTCGTTTTTCCGCGCAATGGCCCGTTCCTGGCGTTTGACGAAATTCCGCAGCGGACAGTTGCTCGGGTTCTATGTCATGCTGGTCATCGTTTGTTTCGTGGCGCAGGTGTTTATGACATTGATTGGCGACATGTTCTTTCAATCGGCGGGTACGCAATTGCTCATTGCAGCCATCATTGGCATGCTCGTCATGCCCTTTGCGCTGACCTGTATGTCCACGATGTTTGTCGAATTGCAGTCGCGTGACAGAAACCCAATGAGGTGAGTCGTCGGTGAATTGGTTGCGTAGGCTAGAGTCCGTGATGCGTATTGAAATGTTGCTCCTGCTGGCGTGGATTTGTTTCTTTGCCATCCACGCCGGGGCTCCTTTGACCGATCCCGACACCCCCTGGCACCTGGCCACTGGCCAGTATATTTTGGCCCATCACGCGATTCCGACGACGGATCCGTTCTCCTGGTCCATGCGAGGCAAACCGTGGGTGACCCAGGAGTGGCTGTTTGAAGTTGTGCTTGCCTGGCTTGCGCAACACGCCGGGTTTATTGGCGTTTGGGCACTTGCAGTATTCCTTCATACCGCAACTGTCTTGGTGCTATATCGACTTTGCTGTGACGTCTCTGAGGGACAGCGCATTTTTTCCGCTGTCGCAGCCAGTCTTGGTACGGCAGCTGGTCTCGATTTTTGGGTGCTGCGCCCACAGTTGATTTCTTACACGATGTTCGCCATCTTCTTGTGGATACTGTCGCGCGTGGAACGTGGGCATCTCAAGACCCTGTGGCTGGTGCCACCGCTTATTCTCATCTGGGCGAACGCGCACGCTTCCGTCAGCATCGGCATCATCATGCTGGTGTTTGAAGTGGTGATTAGCTTGATTCCGAATGTCGGGCGCCTATCCCGCTTGTCGTTGTCAAATCGGGCGCGGATGTACCTCTTGCTGACCGCTATCGCCGCGGTTGTCATTGGGTTTCTAAACCCAAATACATATCACGAATTTACGTACGCGCTATTGTCGAATAACTCGTTGATGGTCAACAGCATTAATGAGTGGCATTCGCCTGACTTTCATAATCAGTACTACAAGTACGGCGTGATTCCGTTCGTGGCGCTTGTGCTCATCTTGCTCATTCTTCGAAAGCGTTCGGTTCCGCTTAAATACGTGCTGTACTTTGGCGGCTGTTTTGCGTTGACGCTCGTGTACCAACGATTTATGCCGTATCTCGCCATCGCTGGGGCGCCTTTAATTGCGTTTGGGCTCTCTGACTGGTTGCGGGGTCTTTTGCATCCCTCACGGATGTTTCGCTATGTGCTCGGTATTTTGATGTGCGGCGTGGTCGTCGATTTTTTTGTCGCGGTGCCGAATCTTCGCGGATCAGTGAACAAGCATTTTGCCTCGAACGCATATCCCATTGACGCGGTGAACTACCTCAAGCAGCATGATGTACCGGGTCCGCTCTTGAATGCGTATGATTTTGGCGGTTATTTGATTTACGAACACATCCCGACGTTTGTCGATGGCCGAACCGATATTTTCCTCGAAAACAATACGTTTCAGGATTATATGGATCTTCAGAACTTGGCTTGGGACGCACCAGAGTTGTTAGATCAATACGGATTTAACTCGGCCATTCTGCCGCCTGGATACGCCTTGAGCGTGTATCTCAGCAACAATCCAGACTGGCATGTGGTATATCAAACAGACAATGCGGAGATATTCGTCCGCAACAAGGAGACGGCGAAACGCGTTTCCGTGTCGGGGGAATAGGACAAAACGCGACAAATTATTGCCCGAGCAATTGTCAGCGTCATGAAATAGCCATCTGGGCGGATGTTGCATAGGTTAGACGGAAGGATGGATGGATAGGAGGATATGCCGCCATGCGTATACATCGCGTCCGCTCAGGTGAGACGCTCGAACAAATTGCTCAAAATTACGGGGTAACCGTACGTGATCTCATCCACTACAATGAGCTTCCGACGCGCAACGTCATCGTACCCGGTCTGGCACTGCTGATTCCCGGAGGGAATCCAATGGCAGTGCAGTCCTATGTCGTACAAAGCGGCGACACACCGAAGTCGGTGGCCGCAAAATTCGGTTTGACTCCTGAACTGTTTAGTCAGTGGACGGGTTACAGTGCAGACGCAACACTTGCCGCTGGAACGAGGATTTATCTCCCAGCGCGTCGGACGACCAAGCGCACCATTGAGGTAAATGGCTATTTGCTTCCGTCAGGGACGCCGTCCGATGCTCAGATTCTTCAGGAGCTCTCTTATTTGACATACTTTTGCTCGTTTAGTTATCAGGCCCGCGCGGACGGCAGCCTGCAGGGGCCAAAGGACGATGTCGCACTGGCATCAGCACGTCAGCAACAGATTCGACCCCTCCTCACGGTAACCAACTTTGACAGTACCAACTTTAGTCCGACATTGGCCCACACGATTCTGGCGAACGCGTCGATTCGCCGGCGTGTCATTGATAATTTGGTCTCTACATGCCGCACCAAAGGGTACGGTGGGGTGAATGTCGATTTCGAGCATATGCAGCCAACGGATCGACAATTGTATAACCAGTTTATCGCTGAATTGCGTGATAGCCTGCATGCGAGTGGTCTATCGGTCTCCATTGCAATGGGGCCAAAGACGGCGGACAATCCCAATCAGTCCTGGATGGGCGCATTCGACTATCGGACTTTGGGTGCAGAGGTCGATTTCTTGATGTTGATGACGTATGAGTGGGGGTGGGTAGGCGGACCCCCGATGACCACCAACGCACTACACCTGCTAGCCGTTTGACGGCAGGAATAAAAACGACTCCGAATGGACCCCAAAACGTCTCTCCTCGCCTTTGCCCCTTCGTCGCCATTGCGATTTTATTCAACTCGAGATGAACTATTTGAATAACTTGGCCGTCCATAGACACTGTAACGACTATGGCTCGCGTCACGGGAAACGCATGTGCACCTGGGTAGAGGGGGTGGTCCGTATTTGAACCCAAATGATATCGATTTGATCCGAAACGCACGCAAGGGAAGCACAGAAGCGTTTACGGCCATTGTGAGAAATTATAAAAACTTTGTCTATCGGACTGTTTTTGCCATACTACAGAATCGTCAGGATACCGAAGATGTTGCACAAGAGGTATTTATCAAGGCATATCGTTCTCTCGCTGGGCTGCGCGACGAGCGGACGTTCCCTTCGTGGTTAGCACAAATCGCAACACGAACTGCATTGGACTGGGTACAATCAAAGCAGAAAAACCAAACTATAGAACTCGATTCGGAAAAGTTTGTTGTGAACGACGATATACATCGCGCCGCAAATATTCGATTAGATTTGGAGAATGCTTTGGGACATTTGAGCGAGGAACATCGCATGGTCACCGTTTTGCGGGCCGATGGTTTCGACTATGAAGAAATTGCACAGATTCTCGACATTCCAATCGGCACAGTGCGGTCGAGATTGCACAACGCAAGGATGCATCTTCGTCAACTCTTACAAGACGAAAGGGGCGACAATGAATGAGTTGCCACGAAATCCAGATGTATTTAACAGCTTACGTCGATGATGAGCTGGAAATAGATGAGCGAAACATGGTCGAACAGCATTTACAGGCGTGTCATGAATGTCAAGAACTCGTCAAGGAATTACAACAGACGACAGCGCTTGTTTTTGAACAGCTGAATACGACATTTGCGCCGATAAACTTTGAGGATAGTGTGATCCAACAGATTGCTGCGGTACATCAAGAGCGTCAGGTCCGGCACTTTTCCGTTTTTTATTTGGCTTGCGCCCTTATCGGAATTGGCGGCCTCGCAGCTGTTCTCCTTTCACCGGTCGGTATGTTTATCCGGGTGTTGTTTCACTTGTTCCTGGCAGTGTTGAATGGTCTCAGCTTTGTTCCGGCCTCCTTGGGGCACTGGTGGATGGTCTGTATTTTGCTCTCGACGATAGGACTTGTGGGAATTTCAATCTTTGGCGTTTCTCGGGTGCTTCGCTCGTTACAAAGTGAGGTCATTCTATGAAGCATTGGCTAACCTGGGTAGTGCTTATTGTCATTTGTGTTCTTGTTTCTGTGGTGCCATTTATCCATGTCCGCAACGCGTTGGTCGCGAGGGATAATCATTCGATCATCAGCCAGCAATTGACCACGATTCCGAAGGGTCAGGAAGTTGCGGATGTGCTTGTCGTCGGAAATGACGTCAAAGTGTCGGGTGATGTATACGAAATCTTGGTGGTCGTGAATGGTAACGTTCAACTCACGTCAACTGCACGAGCGGGAATCGTCGTTGACTTGGGCGGAGCGGTTCACGAAGCGCCTGGTGCCCATATCAATGCACTATATCATGCGGCACTCAGTACCCCATTTTGGAACGGAATCTTCGTAGGCGGAGTGTTAGCCGTTCTCGTCTGGGGAGGGTTATTGGTTCTCAGCATTGCTGTGGTTCTGTTATCCGTCGTGATTACCCTTGGATTACGTAATCATGTGACAATCCCTATGAGAATTCTTGACCGCTCGATTCGAAAAGCCGGCGTCACTGGTTTTTTAGTGAGTGTCGCGGTGATGGCGATGATCGCTCTGCTGGCTGTTACGCTGATTGGTTTGCCGCTGGCGTTTGTTTTGATTTTCTTCTATGCCATTGCAGGTGCAATTGGATTTTCCTTGATTTCCCACTGGGCAGGGAAGTGGGCACTGCGAAATTCGGTGACAGAACGACCAGCCTGGCTGACATCTTTACTGGGTTCCAGTTTCATGGTGGCGTTCTGCAATATCCCGTTTATCGGACTCCTTTTATTTTGCTTCTTTTGGCTAATCGGGGTTGGTGTGACGACGATATGGGTGTGGGGGACTTGGCGTTCGCGTAAGAATCAGAGGACAGGAACGGAATCATGACGACGGTAGGTTAGTCATTGGATATATGCGATTGGAAACGGGGAAGACGATTGAGTAACGCTGGAGGATTTGTTTTAGTAGCATCTTTCATGTCCATGTTTCTCGCCCAATTTGCCAAGGTCGTACTCGTTCGTATACGACAAAAATCTTGGCAGTGGCATCAGTTTACCAACAGTGGCGGAATGCCAAGTTCGCATTCGTCGCTGATGACCACGTTGACCGTGTGTATGTGGCTCCTATTTGGCTGGAAATCGCCTTGGTTTGCGATTGCCTTTGTTTCATCGGTCGTGGTCATGTATGACGCGATTGGAGTAAGGCGCCAAGCGGGTGAGCAAGCGATGATTTTAGATGAGTTGATGTCTCAAATTCACAACGCTGGCGTGGAAATTGATTTGTCTGTATTTGATCGATTTCGACATTGGAAGCGTCAGGGGCATACGCCGCGCGAAGTTGCTGGCGGCATCATCGTTGGGATTGTGGTTGCGTTTATCGCGTATAAGTTCTTTTAGGACGAGGGATGAATGAACAAACCGGCGCAGGAATTTCCTGCGCCGGTTTTCGTTATGCTAAGTGGGAACGTCCCTTGCTGTGTTTGGCAACTCTTGCAGATGGACCGAACTTAAATATCTTCGCGATACGGGTGGAAATCGGATAAATGAAACGTGAAAATGTCCACATGATTTTTCCCGAAAGGATACCAACGACCATACCTGCTAATACATCTGTGGGGTAGTGAACGCCAACGTAGACGCGGGCAAACATGACGATAATTGCAATCACCGTAAATGTGCGACTGATGAGTTTGGTGTTATGTCCCCATGAGCCTCCTGCAAAGCCCCAACTACCTGACGAGTGATCGCTAGGAAATGAGGCGTCGGTGCTATGTGCAACCAGTTCTGTGTATGTTCCTTGTGGCAAAACGGTAAATGGGCGCGGGCGGAACCAAACGTGAGAAATGACGACGTTTATCACGAGTGCCAAAATACCCGAAAGACCTGCCATCACAAGGGCGTGACGGTGTTCAACGTCGCGTTTGGGGAGCGCGAAAAAAGCCATCACAAACAAAACAGCGTAAATTTCGAGCGCATCCTTGGCAAAGAAGACCATGATTTTATCAAGAATCTGGTGATGTCCTGCTAAGCCGTTTATCAAATGATATAGCGTCAAATCAAAAGGGTTTGCGAACGCAGCATGAAACATGAAATCACTCCTATACGAACAGTGGTGAACAAAGGGTTACGAATAAATAGACGGAGGGAACCGAAAAAAGTTCACGGTGAAGTGAACTTTTTTCTTGGCGTTGTTGATTCAGTTGAATCAGCTACAAAGCAATTTGACGACGGATACGGTACGGGGGTATAGTAATTGTTGAAAGGGGTGTTGACGTATGACCATAACGACCATCCCGGTTCAGGGAATGACTTGCAGCGGTTGCGTGAATTCTGTGACCAAGGCACTCACTGCGGTTGAAGGGGTACAGAAAGTGGAAGTCAGTCTGGAACAAAATCAGGCAACCGTCACGTTTGACGAGTCGAAAGTGACCATGGCCAACTTGAAGGACGCGATTGAAGACGCAGGTTACGACGTCGCGTAAACTTCATGGAGGGGGTGGGGCGATACGATATCGCCCCATTTTTGCCAAAAAGGGTGAGGTGTTGTTTTTTGAGTCCAGAACACAATCACAGCTACGGAGCGAATAAGTCGGCGTTACTTAGCCGGTTAAAGCGAATTGAAGGTCAAATACGAGGGATTCAAAAGATGATTGAAGATGATCGCTATTGTGTGGATATCCTCACACAACTCGCGGCAGTCAAGAGCGCTACACATCAAGTCGCCTTGAATCTCTTGGATTCGCATACCCACCATTGTGTCAAAGAGGCACTCACAAATGGTACAGATGGCGAAGAAAAAATTGATGAGCTGATGGATGTGGTGCGAAAGTTTACCAAAGGGTGAGGGAGGTGCCCTGATGTTATGGCAACGGACAACCAGCAACTACGAGAAGCCACGCTTCCCATTGAAGGAATGACTTGTGCCGCCTGTGCGGCTCGGATTGAGAAAACTGTATCGAAACTTCCCGGCGTTCAATCATGCCATGTCAATCTTGCTTCTGAACGCGCACATGTCGTTCTGAATGGAGAGACCGATTGGGATGATGTGATTTTGCGCATCGAAAAAACGGGGTATACAGTTCCCACGAAGGAATTGAGTTTGCGCATTGAGGGGATGACCTGCGCCGCCTGCTCGGCTCGCATCGAAAAGGTAGTTTCGCGCGTCAAAGGCGTGGAGTCGGTTCACGTCAATCTTGCGTCGGAAAAGGGAAAGGTTGTTTATCTTCCGGGGGTAGCAACCGAACAAGACGTGATTCGAGCCGTCGAAAAGGCGGGGTATTCGGCTAAAGTGGCCACGGATGAACTGGAACGGATGGAGCGCGCGCAAAAGGCGAAGCAGTATCGTCGCGAATTGTCCACCTTTGGGCTTTCGGTTCTTCTGATATTGCCGCTCATCATCCAAATGTTTGTGATGTTGGCGGGTGCGAATGCATTTATGCCAAATTGGGTGAGCTTGATTTTGGCCACGCCGGTTCAGTTCTTTGTCGGCTGGCGTTTTTATAAAGGTGCGTATCACGCACTTCGCGGTGGCGCCGCGAACATGGACGTACTGGTGGCATTGGGGACAACCGTGGCATACGTGTACAGTGTAGTCCTCACGATTTTGGGGAGGACAGACACCTATTTTGACAGTAGTGCGACGGTCATTACGCTCATCTACATGGGGAAGCTGCTCGAGACGCAGGCCAAACGGAAATCGAGTTCGGCGATTGAAGAACTGGCGAAACTCGGAGCAAGTGTAGCCCACGTCATCCGTGACGACGGCGAACACGACGTGCCGGTGGAGGAATTGCAAGTTGGCGACGTCGTGCGTGTCCGCCCGGGGGAAAAGATTCCCGCTGACGGCGTGATTGTGAACGGACAGACACTGGTGGATGAGTCGTTTTTGACCGGCGAGTCGATGCCTGTGACCAAAGCGGAAGATTCCGCAGTTGTCGGTGCATCGGTCAATCAGACACAAGCGTTCACCATGCGCGTGACGAAGGTCGGCGCTGACACGGCATTGGCACAAGTGATTCGTTTGGTGGATGAGGCACAGGGTTCCAAGGCGCCTGTGCAGCGGCTCGCGGACAAGATTTCTGGTGTGTTCGTACCGGTTGTCTTAGGTATTGCCTTGTTGACATTCCTCGCATGGGGCATCTTCGGCAGTTGGTCTCATGCGCTTGTCGCTGCTGTCGCGGTGCTCGTTATCGCGTGCCCATGTTCATTGGGATTGGCTACGCCCACGGCGATCATGGTCGGCACTGGGCTCGGTGCTGAACACGGCATTTTAATCAAAGGTGGAGAGCACTTAGAACTTCTACACCAGGTCAACACGGTGATGTTTGACAAGACAGGCACGGTGACCAAGGGACATCCTGCGATAACACAGCTTTGGACGGCAGATGGCGTGTCTGAGGAGGCGCTGCTACAGAGTGCAGCGGCGCTAGAGTCGCAAAGTGAACATCCACTGGGTAAGGCCATCGTGGACTATGCGAAGAACAAGCGACTTCCCTGGCCGGAAGCGACAGGTGTCCAAGCAGTTTCAGGCAAGGGGATTGAGGGGTACATCGACGGCCAGCTGATTCGTATTGGCAACGTCCGTTGGTTCCTCGAGCAGGGCATCGACGATGTTCCGATGGACTTGATTGCGGAATATGAAACGTCGGCAAAAACGACCGTCCTTGTAGCAAAGGGTGGACAACTTCTAGGCATTCTCGCAATTGCGGATACGCTGAAGGCGGATGCGCGTCGCGCGGTCGGCCAATTGCGAGAGATGGGCGTAGAAGTGTGGATGGTCACTGGCGACAATGTGAGGACCGCCACGGCCATCGCGCAGCAAGTTGGCATTGAACATGTGTTAGCAGGTGTCATGCCACAAGAAAAATTTGAAAAGGTGCAGGCACTCAAGGCGCAAGGCAACGTGGTGGCTATGGTTGGCGATGGCATGAATGATGCACCTGCACTAGCGGCGGCAGACATCGGCATCGCTATGGGGACGGGGACCGACGTGGCGATGGAAGCGGCTGATATTGCGTTGATGCATTCCAAGGTACAGGGCGTAGTGGACGCCATCCAGTTGTCAAAGGCCACGATGCGCAAAATCCGGCAAAATTTATTTTGGGCTTTTTTCTATAATGTCATTGGCATTCCGTTGGCGGCTGCAGGTATTTTAAATCCGATTATCGCAGGCGCAGCGATGGCACTCAGTTCGGTCAGTGTGGTGTCCAACAGCCTGCTGCTGAAGCGAATGAAATTTGGAAAGTCAGCCGATAGGTGACAATGGAGACTCAGGATGATGCGTGGGCGGTGAATTTTGATTCGTCCATCTGTGTCAGACCTGGCCTTTCGCCCGCAATTGTAGGGCGGACCGGCATAATGTATAGCATAATTGCATCGGTGATGGAGCTCACCAACATCACCCGAAAGGGTTAATGGCTCCTGCGAAGGTATTCGCAGGGGCCATTTTGCATGTAAGAGGGGGTGGAGTTGATGAAGATTTTGTACATCATGGGATTCGGATTTGTTGGCGGTGTGCTTCGCTTCTCCTGTGGCGATTCCTTGACGAGTATTCTGATTTTGAATGCGGCGGGCGCCATCGCGCTTGCCATGATCTCTTCGTTCGCTGTGCATCGTACGGTTTGGTTAGAGACTGGGATTGGCGTCGGTTTCATTGGTTCCTTGACGACCTTCTCCTCGTTGATGTTTGTCACGGTTGACGCGTATTCGCAGCACAGCATTGAGGTGCTAGCGAGCATGGGGATCACGGTGGGGAGCATTGCCCTTTGCGGTCTTGCGATGGCGTTGACGCGGCGCACGAAAGGACGCGCGGAACTAAACGATGAGCCCCGCGACAACCAGCAGAATACCCGCAATCAATCCCGCATGCCTGCTCACCCGAGTGCGCCAATGGGTGACGACATGCAACGGGTTTAACCAGAACACGGCACAGGCTAGAGAGGCGCTACCTATCGTGTACCAAATACGTAGGTGCAAAAAGCCGATGCCAAATCCAACGGTTAAATTCGCGAGCGTTTGGCTTAGACCGACCAACATTCGCGCGTGAAATGTCAGCGGGGCAGCATCTCGCGAAAGGCGGTCGCTGCGCAGGGCGTGAAGCGTGATCCAAATACCGATGGCGACAAGTACCCCTGAGCCGATGTGACGCGCTGCGACGAGGGGAATAAACTGGTTAATACGTTCGGCGCTTTTATCGCCCGTGAAAGATGCAATCCCCGACATGACGGCCATTATCGTGTAAAACAGCGGTGCGCGCCGATGCGCTGCATCTCCATTTGCCGGATCGGTGTCCATGATATCGAGATTGGCGCCGATCCCGACCAACGCACCGAGCAATACGGCACTGACGTTCATATTGACGCCACCCCCGTCCATTGGCAGAAAATTGTTACCAATAGCGTATGGGGATGACGGAGCGAACTCTATGGACGTGCGACCAACTATGCGAAAATGCTCGGTGCAAGCGGACAAACCGTCCTCACATATCCATCTCCGTATGGGGGGATGGAGATGAGGAAGATGCAAATTTCCGTAGTAAAACTGGAGTACGGCGAGGCCGCGATACACGAATTGGCTCAACATTTCCTCGACCGCCTCATCTACGTCGAACAAAATTTGAATTATAACCACTCGGACGACGATCCGCTCACGCATGATGGAGCAAGCGGTGAAACACCGCGGATGCCCGAATGACCATTTGTGCGATTTATGCGCGTGTGTCAGATGAATCTCAATTGCGGGGAGACTCCCTCCAGCATCAGATTGCCTATTGTCGCGAACACGCTAGGCGGCGCAGTTTGGAAGAGGGTGCGCCGTGGACGACGCCGGAGGACTTTGTTTATGTAGACGAGGGCATCACGGGCACGAGTATGGTCAGGCGACCGGCGGTGCAACGCTTGTTGATGGACGCCCGTCGGCATCAGTTTGACGTCGTGTTGTTCAAGGGGATTTCGCGCTTTGCTCGTGATACGGTCGACGCGCTTGTGATGCTTCGGGCATTGATGGCTTCGGGTGTGCGCGTACTTTCTATGGAAGAAAACTTTGATAGCGCGCGCGACAGCGCGGAGTTTATCTTTACCATACACAGTGCACTGGCTCAGGCGGAGTCCGAGAAAACGGCGATTCGTGTGCGGGTGGGGGCGGCTCAAAAAGCGAGGTTAGGTCAGTGGAATGGGCAGCCTCCGGATGGGTATATCCTCGATGTTCACAGCAAACACCTTGTCGTGGATGAAACCGTCGCCCTTACCATTCGGGATATTTTCGCGATGTATCTGGAAGGGTACGGCGTGCGCAAAATCGCCGAAGCCTTAAACCAGGCTGGACGCTACACGAAACGCGGCTGCTTGTGGACACAGCGCCATGTCTCGAGGGTGCTGAGAAATCCGGTGTACCAAGGAGATGTGGTCTATGGCCGCCGTGAAAAGCGACTGGTTGTGCCGGATGCGTCAAATCCTCTGTCGCGGCGCAAGCGGGCTGTGTATGTGGCCGATTCGGACCAGTTGACTGTTTGCCAGGATGCGCATCCTGGTATTGTGCCGCGCGAGGTGTTTTTGCAAGTTCAGGCGCGCTTACAGCGGCAGCGTGTGTCGTCGGGTCCAACGGGGAATCAACAATGGCTGACCAAGGGTCTATTGCGCTGTACGTGTGGAAGTCGCATGACCATCACGTACAACCGAGCAGGCACCGCCTATTACCGATGTGCGCGGCGACGCGAGAGAGGGGCTTCTGCATGCCAGAGCGGGCATATCCGGGCATTGGCATTGGAGCAGGCGGTATTGTCACAAGTCCGAAAGGACTTACTCGAATTGATTCCGTTTGAACGCCTGACGTGTCAAAAGCTGCCTGAGCACGACACACAAAGGGAGCTTCGAAATCTTCATGCGGCGTTGGAACGGCAGTTTGCGAAGTCGCAGAAGCTGTTTGACGAATATACAGATGGCATCTTAGAACGCGAACAATATGAGCGTTTAAATCAGGAGATTCAACGCCGGATACGGGCGCTTGAACAAGCCAAGGAAAAGTTGCATGCGGTGCTGCAGAAAGACAATCAGGTCGTGGACGCGGGCGAGCTCGCGCGCCAGACGCTCGTCAACCATCTGTCCAAGCAGACGCCCAACCCACATCTTACGAAGGAGATTTTGGCGCTCTTTGTGGACCGCGTACAAGTGTGTAAAGGCGTCGGTCAACATCGTGAAATCGCGATACATTACCGCTTCCACTGCCCGTTTTGATTGCGTCCCTGTGCAGTGCATTCGGGATGAGCGGACCACCGATGGCCATCTCCCCAGTCAACCAGATTCGCGCTGTGCTCGACTATGCGACGTCCGTGATTGATCCGAATAAAATTCTCATGGGCTTTAGCCTTTATGGCTACGATTGGCCTTTGCCGTACGTGCAGGGGCGCACACGGGCCAGTGGGCTGTCGAACAACGACGCGCAAAACTTGGCCTTGGCCGAGCAATCGACGATTCAATGGGATCGTCAGTCGGAGTCGCCGCATTTCGAGTACACGACGGGATCGACCGCGCACAGTGTCTGGTTTGACGACGCCCAGAGTGGGGCCATTAAGTTGTCCCTGGTGGATGAATATGGTTTGCGTGGCGTTACGGTATGGGTTTTGGGAAATGAATACCCACAATTCTGGTATTTAGTGGGAGATCTCTACAACGTCACGAAGTACTGAACAACCGATACTCGCACGGCGATGGTGGATTGTGGTAGAGTAGAGATAATCAAATCATTGGAGCCACTAGGGGCGCTTGATGCTGAGACGAGGGTGACCACCCTTGAACCCTTAGCACCTGAACTGGGTAATACCAGCGTAGGGAAGTGGCACGGAATCGACGTTTTTCCCGTTTGTGTGCGGGGGTGTCGCTTCCGTTCCCCGAAGGTCTCCTATCAATAGGGAGGCTTTTTATTTTGCGGTTTACAGAAGAACTTCGTCGCGAAGCTGATCCGATTTTTGAGGCGATTAGAAATCACCCGTTTGTTCGGGGGATTGCCGAGGCCTTTCTTTCACCCGCACAAATCACCCATTATGTCCAGCAAGATTACTTGTATTTGAGCACGTACGCCAAAGTCTATAGCCTGGGTCTCGCTAAGTGCCGCACGCGTGAGGAGATGCGCGATTTTCACGAGCGCATTGGCTTTATTTTGAATGCAGAAGTGCATCCTCACCTGACGTTGTGTCGCTTTGCGAATGTGTCGTACGAAGCATTGCAACAAGGCGCGAGCATGGCGCCCACTGCGCACCATTATGCGTCGCACATGCTGGTTTGTGCACAGGCGGGAACGCTTGGAGATGTGCTGGCAACCGTTTTGCCATGTCACTGGACGTATGTCGATCTCGCCCGGAACATCGTCCACCGCGATGAACCGACGAAGGATCACCCGCTGTACGAATGGATTGAATTCTACGCGAACGACGACATGCTTTTCGGACTCACGGCGTTATGCCGGTGGATTGACGAGTACGCGGAGCGCACGAGTGACGAGGACAGGGCTTCGATGCAAGAAGCTTTCCTGGTGAGTTGCCACATGGAACGGCGCTTCTTCGAGATGGCGTACACCTTGGAGAACTGGTGATTGGGGCCTTTGGTGCAATTTTACATCACGTGGCGAGAAAGGATGGTATGCGGGTGCGTACGGATGAGACGGGACACGTGTTCCGGGCGTTGACGATCGCGGGGTCAGATAGCGGCGGCGGCGCCGGAATTCAGGCTGATTTGAAGACGATGCACCAATTTGGCGTCTATGGGATGTCAGTTGTGACGGCGCTGACGGCGCAGAACACCACAGGTGTGCACGGCGTGATGGAGGCGCCACCTGAGTTTGTCGCGGCGCAGCTTCAGGCGGTAATCGACGATTTGGGCGTCGACGCGATGAAGACAGGCATGCTGGCCAACGAAGCAATTATCGCCACGGTGGCGGACGTCTTGAGCACAGCGGCCACCGTGTCGAGGCCGCTCGTGATCGATCCGGTGATGGTCGCCAAAGGTGGCACGAAGCTGATTGACGATTCGGCCATCGCGACACTTCGCGAGCGCCTGTTGCCGATGGCTGCGCTTGTCACACCAAATGCCCCGGAGACGGGTGTCCTGGTAGGCGCCTCGGTCGACAGCTGGGATTCTGTGCACCTAGCGGCAGAGCGTTTGGCGCAATGGGGATCAGACGCGGTGGTCGTCAAGGGTGGCCACTTGGATTTGGATGTGGCACATGCCGAGGGTTGGCGGTTGCCAGCAGCCTCCAATCAAATGGTGGCCGTTGACACCGTCTATGCCCAGGGAACCTTCACATATTTTCTCACACCTCGCGTGAACAGTGCGAACACACATGGGACAGGCTGTACGTTTTCTGCTGCTATCACGGCACTTCTCGCAGGCGGCGCGCCGGTACTGGATGCGATTGCACAGGCCAAGGCGTTCATCTACGACGCAATTGTTCGGGCAAAGGACTGGGACGTCGGCCACGGTCACGGACCGACTGACCACTCGACGCCGATTCCGGTGGCGATGTCGGGGGTGACACCGGGCGGATCGTACTATTACGACGGGCGAAACTGGACCCGCGTCGACTGATTGGTAGTGGACTCACTTGGCAATACATTGCCGAGAACGACATCAGGAGGGATGCACGTGCAACTGGGACATTGGTTGGCAGCGGTCCGACAAAGACGGCCGCTCGTTCACAATATCACAAACCTCGTCGTCACCAACACGGCGGCGAACGCGCTTCTATCCATCGGCGCCTCACCCGTGATGGCGTATGCGCACGAGGAGGTGGCAGATATGGCGAGTATCGCGGCGGCACTGGCATTGAATATGGGGACTTTGATACCAGAGACGGTCGAGGCGATGCGAATCGCCGGTCGTGCTGCCAATTCAGCAGGGGTTCCCGTCGTGTTCGATCCCGTTGGTGTAGGCGCGACACCGTATCGCACAGAGACGGCGAAGGACCTCATACGCGACGTAAAACTTGCGGTGTTGCGGGCGAACGCTGGGGAGATGAGCGTTCTTTTGGGGCTGCCTGGGCAAGTGAAGGGTGTGGATGCCTTGGCGGCGGATGACGCTTTGCCGATGGCCATGAAGGCGTACGCCGCCGAGAAAGGAACGGTGGTGATTGCCACTGGCGCAGTCGATTTCGTTACAGACGGGGAGAATATCTGGCAGCTCGCAAATGGCCATTCGCTCTTGTCCAGCATCACCGGTTCTGGCTGCATGTTGACGGCGCTGTTAGGTGCGTTTGTCGGCGTGGTACCAGAGGGAAGTACGCCTGCCACATTTGCAGAAGCATGTATTGCTGCGGTGACGAGTTACAATGTGGCCGCAGAACAGGCAGCAAAGCTCGCACATGGCCCAGGGACATTCCAGGCCCGCTTATTGGACAGCCTCTACACGTTAGAGCCGTCGACAGTGGATGAATTAGCCCGCGTGCAGTTGGCTTGAGATGGAGCGCGCGTGACGATACGACGTATGATGTAGGTTGTAGATGTAAGACATGATGTATCAGGTAGTCTTCGGGGTCACGCTATTCAGTCAATAGATTTCATGGTATCCTAATCCATATGGCGTTCTAGCGCGACTTTGACCCAAGACATAAAACACCGGCCTGCACGTGGGGCAAGGCCGGTGTTTTCAATTGTTGCAATTGGTGGTTCGTCAAGCCTTCATGGAGCGGATAGCTTGTTCCAACTTTTTTGTTCGAATGTGAAGGTAACGATTAAGTGCAAAGATACCTGCTACCACGCCCGCAAGTACGATATACGTCGTCATCAGATTTACACCTTCCTAGAAAACAGTTCATGTTGAGATGATATTCGTAGTCTACCCAATAAACCTTGAAATAAACTGCAAAGTGTCAATTGACGTTAGATTTGTTTGTGATGGTGGATCGGATGACGTGGGTTCATCGCCCTCGGCCCTTCCTTCGATGCATCCTTGGCAACTGGACGGCCTCTCTTCGCATACGCATCGATTGGGGGGATTTTATGTGTATGCAGATTGTCGTGGCAGACAGGAGATACGGGGAAATTTCACCGGAGCAGATTGCAAAGCAACTGCTGCGAATTGTCTTCACAGACTACCGACCAACGTCGCATGCGTACACAGACGCCGATTTGCGCAACTTGCAACATCGCCATACGGTGGAGATTGACAGGGTTGTTTTGCGGGAGGTACGGACAGAAATCGCGCGGGTACTGGCGCAACAGATTGCTACTTGCCCGAGTGCTGGCGCCTATCTTCGGAAGATTGCCGAGGAACGCTTGCAGCAACAAATGCGGATTGATAAATTGCTGCGACAGTATGTAGAGGGCCGCCTGACAGCCCTGCAGCTGAACCAAATGCACGGGTTGATTCACGGTCGGTTAGCGTTTCTCGACGAACTGGAAGCTAAATTGCTGACGTACGTTCCGATTGGCACAAATCAGAAGTCGCATTGGGTAGAGGCGCACCAACGGATTCTCGACGTGCTACGCATGGGGGTAGACGTACGCATGATTCGTGCGCTTGTTCATACCGTGTTGGAAGGTGTAAAGATTATCGGCGAGTCGTCGACCAGAATTGCGCTACGTTTTTATTATCGGTGCCAACACCCAAACTAATCCGCTATTGCGATATGGCTTCGCCGACAACCTAGCTTCTGTTATTCATCCTCTTCAACTCGAGCACCGAAAGATTTGGCCATGATCACCGCTTGTGTAAAATCTATTTTTACGTTGGTCAGGTCAAAGTCACGAAAGTTTACACCGTTCATATTGGCGCCCCGCAAATCTGCATCGCGAAGATTCGCTTTCACAAAGGTGGTCATTGTGAGGTTCGTATGGCGGAGGTCGGATTTATCTAGTCGTGCACCCGACAGATCAGCGAAACTGAAATTGACGTGTTGTAGGTTTAAGTTTTGTAGGTGTTGCCCGCGCAGATTGGTGTAAGACCAATCCCCCTGTTCTATGACGATGGCGCTTAAATTCGCTTGTTCAAACGTCGATCCGGTCATTTTGCACGCTTCAAATCGGGACGCAAACAGATTGCTTGCATAAAAATCACAGTTTAGAAATGCACTTTCGGAATGCGTGGATGCATTGAATGTAGAACCTTGAAAATCACAGTGAGAAAATGAGCAGCGCGTACTTTGTACTTCACGAAGTGATGCATAGCGAAATGAGCACTCCACGAAACGACACCCGTCGAACGTCGCTTCTGTCAGGTCTTGTTCTTCGAACGACTGGTTCATAAACAATTCCTTCTGAAAGTGGATGTTCTTCCCCTCCTCTTGGACATGCATAGTTTTGGGTGAATGATACACGAAACGCCGCTATCCGAAAAGCCGAGCATCTGGTTCTGAAACAGCAAAAGTGGGGCAAAAATTGCCCCACATCATTGACGTTTGCAGCATGGATTAAATTTTTTGCGGGAGATTACGCAAGTACTCCCTGCGGTCCAAAGAACTCATAGTGAATTCGCGCTTCAGGTATTCCGAGTTCCTTCAAGATGTGATATACCGCTCGCATGTAAGTGACAGGGCCGCAAAAATAGAACTCTGCTTGATCGTCCACCACAGATGCCAGCCACGTCTTATCGAGATAACCCTGTTTTGCGAAGTATGGCGAGGACGTATCTTCCGACAACGGCCGTTCATATACCGTATAGTAAGACAGGTTCTCATGTGCTTGCGCGAGTTCTTCGAGGGACGATTTGAACGCATGGACCCCACTGTGCAATGCTGAGTGTACGTAGGTGATTGAGTGGTGAGAACGCCGCTCTAACAGCGTGTTTAGCATGCTCATGAGCGGGGTCATCCCGACGCCACCACTGAGGAAGACGACAGGACGGTCGGTCTCCATCAAGGTAAAATCCCCAGCAGGTGCGCTAACGAGGAGGGTGTCGCCCTCTTGAACATCGCGATGCAAGTAGTTTGATACAATGCCAGCAGGGGCATTTCCTTGAGCGTCTTCGCGCTTTACGCTGATGCGATAGTAGGGTTTTCCAGGCGCGTCAGACAAGCTGTATTGACGCATTTGTGTGTACTGCTGACCGGGTATCGACACTTTCAAGGTAAGATATTGACCGGGTTGGAACGTTGCGATAGGGCCGCCGTCTTCCGGCGTCAGGTAGAACGATGTGATGACATCGCTCTCGCGAACTTTTCGCGATACGATGAACGAGCGGAAGTCGCTCCAACCCCCAACTTGCTGACCGCTCTCCCGGTACATGTCCTGTTCGACGCTGATAAATGCATCAGCAATGACTTGATAGGCTTCTGCCCAAGCTTGAAGAATTTCGTCTGTCGCCGCATCGCCGAGAACGTCCTTGATGGCCGCTAATAAGTGCTTGCCGACGATGGGGTATTGGTCGGGTTGAATCCCTAATCCACGGTGCTTGTGGGCAATATGCTTTACAGCAGGTAGAATGGTCTCTAAATTATCAATATGCACAGCTGCCGCATAAACCGCGTTCGCGAGTGCTGTTTGTTGTCTACCCTGATGTTGGTTTGCTTGATTGAAAATGTTTAGTAATTCGGGATGTGCGGTAAACATCATCTCGTAGAAGCGTTTTGTGATTTGTTCGCCGTGCGTTTCGAGAACGGGGACGGTCGCTTTAATGATGTCCCTTGTATCAGTAGAAAGCATATGGAATGACCTCCTTGGTTGCAACACATGTCGTACAGCACGTGGACATTATATGACGGCCATTCTTAAAAAGATATATTTTAAATACATCTTTTTGTGTCTGGTTTTTGTCTGTTGAGAGGAAGCACGGAGAGGAGATGATGGATTGAATCTGACGATGTTTACGGATTACTCGTTGCGCGTACTGATTTATGTCGCCATGAAACCAGAGGGGGAGCTGTCCAATATCCAAGAAATTGCGCAGGTTTATCGAATCTCTTCCAATCACTTGATGAAAAGTGTGCATAAGTTGGGAAAGCTTGGACTCATTCATACGATTCGCGGGCGCAATGGAGGTTTTCGCTTGGCAAAGCGTCCAAAGGACATCAATATCGGCCAGGTGGTCCGCGAGATGGAAGAAAATTGGAATCTTGTAGAGTGCTTTGATGCAGAAAATGGAACCTGTATCCTCAGCCCCACGTGTCGTTTGAAGAATGTGCTTGGCGAGGCGTTAAACGCCTATTTTGCCGTTTTAGAGCGCTATACACTCGCAGATATTGTGGTGAACCGTCGAGCGATGGGCGCACTATTGGGGTTCAATCATCCAGTTATCGGGGGAGAGTGAGAAAGCGCGGGTTGCGGTCGAGTGAGAGCGCTACTGTAAAATTGTGTTCCAAATTCAAGGTGATTGAAGGATTTTGTCGAATTTCATCGAAAACAGACGAGGCAGTTGATGAGTGAGCCCGGTGAAGCGATCCATCATCGTAACCATTCATCAACATTCTATGAACGTCTTTCTGTTTGGGTACGACATATCTACGCCTGGAGGCTAGACATGGACACAAATTTCACGCAAGTCGCGCTCCGACCTGGACTCGTCCTTGATTTTCATCGCGA
Organism: Alicyclobacillus acidoterrestris; assembly: GCF_022674245.1. Taxonomy (GTDB): domain Bacteria; phylum Bacillota; class Bacilli; order Alicyclobacillales; family Alicyclobacillaceae; genus Alicyclobacillus; species Alicyclobacillus acidoterrestris. The sequence goes on along the minus strand of NZ_CP080467.1, from coordinate 3,450,722 downwards.
AGAGTTAGTTCAAGACGGTTTGTCTGTCAGTTTGTCGAAGATTCAGTTCCGAATTCTTCATCTACTCGCCCTTCACTTGGGTCACCCAGTGCGCACCGACGACATTATTGAATACGCGTGGGGAAAGGAACGTAATATCTCCAGAAGTGAACTATATGTCTATATCAGTCGCTTGCGTGCACGGGTGGGAGACAACCCGTATTCCCCGAAACTGATTATCAGTATCCGTGGTTTAGGTTACTTATTGAGAAGTGAGATGGAGAAATCGTCTTAATGTCCACGAGGGAATCTGCGCTTTCTCTCCATTCATCGTATGAGCCTACGCATGAATCGCAATGATGCACCCTGTGACCCTGAGGAATGTCGAGTAGAGGATGAGGACATCACCACCTATGCAAGTTGGCGGTGATGTCGTTCATGGGTTACCACGGTTTATTTGTGGTCAGAAACTCGGCTAACTTTTTGCTCTGCTCCCGTCTTTCTTTCCGGTGAATCGCGCGTGCCGACGCAGTTTCGTGAAGCTTTTTCTCTTCATCTGTCTGCGGGATTACCTGGGGAACAGTTACCGGATTTTTGTCCTTGTCGAGCGCCACAAATGTCAGAAATGAAGTCGCAGCGATGCGACGCTCCCCAGTCATCAAATTTTCAGCGATCACTTTTACGAAGACTTCCATAGAGGACCGACCTGTCCAGGTCACATAAGACTCTAGGCACACGGAATCGGACATGCTGATAGGAGACAAGAAGTCGACTGAGTCCGTCGACGCAGTGACGACTGGACAGCGTGCGTGTCGCGTTGCCGACAAGGATGCGCAGTCGTCGATATAAGCCATCAAGCGTCCGCCAAAGAGTGTGTTGTGGACGTTGGTGTCAGGAGGGAGTACGTGACTGGTTTTTACCACACGTGATTCATTGCAGTATTTGGCTTCTGGGTTCACGTGAGGACACCTCTCTTTACGACGAAGTTCTATCCGAGAAACTGCTCTTTCAAGCTCATCTCGGGTATACTTCACCATTTTAGCAGGATTTAATCCTTACTATGAAATCCAGAAGGAATTTTCGATGTAGATATCCGCATTCGCGATTCATCGTCATGGGGGCACTTCGCCTGCTTGACAGGGATGGGGTGCCGTTGTATAAATAGACGAAATATTGCTGGTCACTTGTGCAATTCGCTCTTGTTTGAATATGTAAATAAAGATAACATAGGTTCATATTCGCGATCAGTGATTGTGCACCCTTCAGCAGAACAGATTGTTGATAGAAGATCAGTCGGAGAGAGGAGACACCCTGGTGGATTTAGAGATTGGCCTTCTTGGTTGCGGTACGGTTGGGGCCGGAGTCGTGTCATTGGTGCGCCGTCGCGCTGGAAAGGTGGCCGATATGACGGGTTCTCGTCCGGTGGTCAAAACCATCCTCGTGCGCAATTTGGACAAGAATCGGGGTGTGACCTTCGAGCACGAACGGCTCACGACCAGACCCGATGACATCCTGCGGGACGAGGATATTCAGATTGTGATTGAGACAATCGGCGGGATCGAGCCCGCGAAAACATACATTTTAGAGGCGCTTCGAAACGGCAAGCACGTGGTTACGGCAAATAAGGACTTAATCGCCGTACATGGCCCGGAAATCCTTCGCGTGGCCGAGGAAAATCACGTGAGTGTGCTGTTTGAAGCGGCGGTTGGCGGTGCGATTCCGCTCGTTGGGCCGCTCAAGGAGAACCTCACTGCCAATGAAGTTACAGATCTGAAAGGGATTATCAATGGCACGACTAACTTTATCTTGTCCGAGATGACGAGTCGGCACATTGATTTTGAGGAAGCGTTGGCGATGGCGCAGGAACTCGGGTACGCCGAATCTGATCCGTCGAGTGACGTGGATGGCTTGGATGCAGCGCGAAAACTCGTGATTCTATCTTCGATTGCCTTTCAGACCGAAGTACATCTGACGGACATCCGGATTGAGGGGATTCGCCACGTCCGCGCGAAAGATGTACGTTATGCGGATGAATTGGGATATGTCATCAAACTGCTAGCTGTCGGCCGAGATCACGGGGGAGAATTGACCCTCGCTGTTCGCCCGACGCTGATTCCGAAAGTGCACCCGCTTGCGCATGTGTCGGACGCGTACAATGCGTTGTACGTTCGTGGGGATGCTGCAGGAGACCTCATGTTCTTTGGTCGAGGAGCGGGAAGCATGCCGACGGCGAGCGCCGTGGTCGGCGACGTCATCTCTCTCGTGCGCAATTTGAAACTCGGATATGTGGCTAGTTCGCCGAACGGCACGCTGACAGCGAAACCGGTGGTGGACCGGGAAGATGATCGCTACAAGTATTATTTTCGGTTGGTGGTGCACGACCAGCCAGGTGTCTTCGCCAGCATTGCGCAATTGTTTGGCAGTGCGCACGCCAGCATGGAGACTGTGCTGCAGAAGCGCGTAGATGGAGGTTGTGCCGAAATCGTGATAGTAACGCATGAACTTTCAACGACTACAGCACGTCATCTTGTGGATGAACTCCAGCATCTCTCCCACCTCCAAGCAGTTGAGTGCGTCATGCCAGTAGAGCCAGTCACCGAATAGTCGGTGGCTGGTTTTTCAGTACGCCAAACATCCCATTCTACGTTAAGTTTCCTGACATTAAAGATCCGATTTTCCCTTTAACCACAAGGGAAATTGGTTTTCAAAAATTTTTTTGAATATTGTAATCCACTTGTTATAACGCCTTGGTAACCGCTTTCTTTCGATTTATAGGAAAGCGTTTTCGGGCAAACATCAGAACATACGCACATTGACACGTACATATACCCGTACTACAATGACCTGCAAGTCAAAGAAGACGCGTCATATCAATATTTTTTGGGTGGCTAGCCCGGTCTTCATGAGCGCCTCGACTGTATTTGTGGGAATATTTAAAAACTAGTGGATTCGGTCGCGTTGCGTGCAGCGCCGAATGAGGCAATGAGGGGAGTTCATACGATGTCATCGCAAATTTTTCTAAACGGCGAATTCGTCGAGCGCGACGATGCGAAACTTTCGGTCTTTGACCACGGACTACTTTATGGCGATGGGATTTTTGAGGGGATTCGAGTCTATGACGGCAACGTCTTTAAACTTGCGGAGCATATACGCCGACTTTATGATTCTGCAAAATCAATTTTGCTAGATATACCATATACGCAGGATGAGATGTGTGAACTGGTGTGTGAGACGGTTCGTCGAAATGCGTTGACGGGCGCCTATATTCGTCTGGTGGTGACGCGTGGCCCTGGAGATTTGGGGATTAGCCCGTATATCTGCAAAGGGGCACAGGTGTTCATCATCGCGGAGCAGTTGTCGATGTTCCCACAAAAGTTGTACGAGGAAGGAATCACAGCGGTGACGGCGGCGACGAGGCGGAACAGAACCGACGCGTTGAATCCGAAAATTAAATCGCTCAACTACCTCAATAACGTCCTAATTAAAATTGAAGCACAAGCTGCTGGAGCCAACGAGGCGATTGTTCTCAACACAGAGGGGTACGTCGTCGAGGGGTCTGGTGAAAACATCTTTATTGTTCGTGACAATGTGCTGTATACGCCACCAGCTTACCTCGGTGCGTTAGAGGGCATTACTCGGGCGACGATTATCGAATTGGCACATGAACTCGGCTATGTCGTCAAAGAGGAGCCGTTCACGCGACATGACGTCTATGTCGCCGATGAGGTGTTTTTGACAGGAACTGCAGCAGAACTGGTCCCCGTCGTCGAAGTTGACAAGCGTGTGGTGGCGGACGGGCATCCTGGACCGGTTACCAAGGCATTGCACCAAGCGTTTCAACAGTGTACGCGCCATGTTGGCATGAAAGTTTACAGCAAGGAAGAAGCCATCTCATAATGGCTTCCCGGCGGATTAAATTTTCGCGCAACTCGTGAAGTTTGAAGGTTTAGGAGAGGAAGTTTATGCGCAGCGACATGATCAAAAAAGGGGCAGACAGGGCACCTCACCGAAGTCTGCTGTATGCGACAGGGATAAAACCAACAGATCTGCCCAAACCGTTTATCGGCGTCTGTAATTCCTATGTGGACATCATCCCGGGGCATGTGCATTTGAAAGCCTTTGCGGAGGTTGTGAAAGAGGCGATTCGCGAGGCGGGTGGTATCCCGTTTGAATTTAATACCATCGGGGTGGACGATGGTATCGCGATGGGTCACGTAGGGATGCGATATTCGCTGGCCAGTCGCGAACTGATAGCGGACAGCGCAGAGACGATGATCAATGCCCATTGGTTCGACGGCGTGTTTTTTATTCCGAATTGTGACAAAATTACGCCGGGGATGTTGATGGCCGCAGCACGGACGAATGTCCCGTCTGTCTTCGTCTCCGGGGGACCAATGGAAGCCGGGCGTTCCAAGACTGGGCACAATCTGTCGCTGACGACGGTTTTTGAAGGCGTTGGCCGCTACCGATCCGGTCAAATGACAGAAGCCGAACTGGTCGAACTGGAGGAGACTGCCTGTCCAACGTGTGGGTCATGTTCTGGCATGTTCACGGCGAATTCGATGAATTGCATCATGGAAATGCTTGGTGTAGCACTCCCTGGAAACGGCACGATTTTGGCAACTTCCTCCGAACGGCACGACCTCATTCGAGAAGCAGCCCATCACCTAGTTCGCATGATTCGAGAAGACGTGCGCCCGCGTGACATCATCACGAAGGAAGCCATTGACGACGCATTTGCGCTCGATATGGCGATGGGCGGATCGACCAATACCGTACTTCATCTCATGGCCATTGCGCACGAAGCGGGCATCGCGTATGACCTTCGCGAGGTCAACGAGATTGCCAAGCGAGTCCCGTACCTCGCGAAAATCAGCCCTGCTTCCGAATACAGCATCCACGATGTCCACTTGGCAGGCGGTGTATCGGCCATCATCAAGGAATTGATAGATCATACGTCCGCAGTGCATCCAGAGCGTATCACAGTCAGTGGAAAGACCATCGGGGAGGCTGTGGCCGAGGCGTCCATCCTGAACGAGCAGGTCATTCACCGGGCAGAGAACCCATACAGCCGTGAAGGTGGTCTCTCCATTTTCTATGGAAATTTGGCACCAGATGGCGCTGTGCTGAAAGTGGGCGCGGTCGATCCCGACATCGAGCGATTCGAGGGCACAGCGATTGTGTTTGACTCGCAGGAGGACGCACAACAGGGGATTGACAGTGGACGCGTGCAGGCAGGCCATGTGGTCGTCATCCGCTACGAGGGTCCGAAAGGTGGACCTGGGATGCCGGAGATGCTGGCACCGACGTCCTCGATTGTGGGGCGCGGTTTGGGCCGCGATGTCGCACTGATTACCGACGGACGGTTTTCCGGGGCGACGCGTGGGATTTGTGTGGGGCACATTTCACCTGAAGCTGCTGAAGGAGGACTGATTGGGCTCATTGAGGATGGCGATAAAATCAGCATTGACTTGAAGGCGAGAACCATCCATCTCGACGTCGCCGAGGATGTTTTGGAAGTCCGTAGACAAGCGTACACGTCACCTGTCAAGGAAGTTCCGCGCGGGTATCTGCGGCGCTATCAGTACTTGGTTACGTCCGCGAATACGGGTGCGGTCATGAAAATTTGAGTGAACACTCTGGAGAGGGGGAAAGAGACATGCGTGTGATATCGGAAGAAAAGAATGCGTCATCTGAATGGCAGGCGCCGATGCTGACGGGATCGGAAATTTTAGTCGAAGCGCTGCGCAAGGAGCAAGTGGAAGTCATCTTCGGATATCCCGGAGGGGCCGTTCTGCCGCTTTATGACGCACTGTACGACTGTGGGATTCGACATGTTCTCGCGCGCCATGAGCAAGGCGCGATTCATGCGGCGGAAGGATACGCACGCGTGACCGGGAAGCCCGGCGTCGTCATTGCCACATCTGGACCGGGGGCGACGAATCTCGTCACCGGCTTGGCGGATGCCATGTTGGACTCCCTCCCAATTGTCGCCATCACAGGCCAAGTTGCGAGGTCCGTGATTGGCTCGGATGCGTTTCAGGAAACCTCTATCATCGGCATCAGCACACCGATTACCAAGCACAATTACCAGGTGCAGCACGCGAGTGAACTCCCGTCTGTGCTGAAAGAAGCCTTCCACATCGCCAATACAGGTCGAAAGGGACCGGTCCTCGTCGATATTCCGAAGGATGTGGCTGGGGAAAAGGCGTTATTTATCTACGAGGACGCCCCTCAACTCCCTGGGTACCAACCGACCGTCGTCCCGCACGCGATGCAGATTCGCAAAGTGCTGGGGTTGCTTGAGGCAGCCAAGCGGCCGGTCATCCTCGCGGGCGCGGGGGTGCTCCACGCTGGGGCGAGTGGCGAACTCAGGCAGTTTGCGGAGCGCTTTGGCATCCCTGTTGTGCACACGCTACTGGGGCTCGGGGGGTTCCCGGCTGAACATCCGCTGTTTCTCGGGATGGGCGGCATGCACGGAAGCAAGGCGGCAAACACAGCGCTCTATGAGACCGACTTGTTGCTCAACTTTGGGGCGCGATTCGATGATCGGTTGACGGGCAACCTCAAGCATTTCGCGCCGGCAGCCACAGTCGTCCACGTCGATATCGATCCGGCCGAAATCGGCAAAAACGTCCCGACGGACGTACCGGTCGTGGGCGACGCGAAAGAGGCGCTCGCGATGTTGCTTGCGGCACAAGCGGCGGCACCGGATATCGCATCGTGGCGGGAGCAACTCTTGGACATCAAGGCGCAAACGCCGTTTTGGTTTGTGCAGGAGGGTTCTCTCATCAAGCCGCAGCGGCTGATTTCTGAGATTGCGCGGTTGACGAAAGGTCAGTCTACCATCGTCACCGACGTTGGCCAGCACCAGATGTGGGCCGCTCAGTTTTATCCATTCGCCGAGCCGAATCACTGGGTGACTTCCGGTGGGCTTGGGACGATGGGATTTGGTCTTCCTGCCGCCATCGGCGCACAGATAGCTGAGCCCACTCGCCAGGTGGTCGCGATTGTCGGCGATGCCGGGTTTCAGATGACGCTGCAGGAACTTGCCGTGGTCGCCGAGTTGGCACTGCCGTTGAAAATTGTGGTGGTAAACAACGGTGCATTGGGTATGGTCCGGCAGTGGCAGGAGCTATTTTATCAGGAGCGTTACTCTAGCTCGCTGTTGCAATGGCAGCCGGATTTCATGAAGTTGGCCGCCGCGTACGACATTCCGGCGGTTCAGATTCGAGAGGATGACGAGCTGCCTGCGAAGTTGGAGGCCTTCCTCGCCGCGCCAGGACCGGGACTGCTCGAGTGCTTGGTGGCACCGATGGAGAACGTGTACCCGATGATAGCGCCAGGGGACGGACTGCATCAGATGGTGGGGGTGAAGCCATGAACCGCGTCATTAGCGTGATTGTCAACAACAAGGCAGGCGTGCTCAATCGGATTACGGCGTTGTTTTTGCGAAAAGGTTTCAATATTCAAAACTTGACCGTGGGCGTCACCGACACGCCGGGGTTATCGCGCATTACCATCGTCATGAACGACACGGACGCGTCAGCGCTCGAGCAGGTCATCAAGCAACTCTATAAGCAAATTGACGTGTTAAAAGTGACCGACTTGACGGATCAGCCGATGGTCGCGCGCGAACTGGCGCTCATTCGAGTGAACAGTCCCGTGGCCCAGCGGGCGGTGATTACGACTATCATCGAGCCGTTCCGGGCGAGCATTATCGATGTCGGTCGCGACTCGATTACGATTCAGGCCGTGGGCCGAACGGAGAAAATCGACGCGTTAATTGCGTTGCTCCGTCCATACGGAATCAAGGAGTTGGCGCGCACCGGGCTCACCGCGTTGGCGCGCGACGTCGCGACGGTCACAGAGGCCCGGCGCGTGTCCGAGAACAATGTGATTTCGATTTGACGGACATCCGTTAGGGCGTGTACCTGCGAACCAGAGGAAAGAAAAAAACTGAATTTTATTGAGGAGTGTGTACAGCTATGGCAAAAGTAATTTACGACGCAGACATTTCCACACAGGTTTTAGCAGATAAAACGATCGCTATCCTTGGTTACGGATCACAAGGTCACGCGCATGCGCAAAATTTGCGCGACAGCGGTTTTGATGTGGTGGTCGGGTTACGGCCGGGATCGAGCTGGTCACGTGCGGAGGACGACGGGTTTACCGTGCTGCCGGTTGGTGAAGCGGTGGAGCGGGCGGACGTCATTATGATTTTGCTGCCGGATGAACGGCAAGTCGGCGTTTACCGACAAGAAATCGAGCCGTACCTGAACAATACCAAGGCGTTGGCGTTTGCCCACGGCTTCAACATTCACTTTTCGCAAATTCAACCGCCTGCCGATGTCGACGTCTTCATGGTCGCACCGAAAGGCCCAGGACATCTCGTCCGTCGCGTGTATGAGGCAGGTGGCGGCGTGCCGTCTTTGATCGCTGTCCAGCAGGATGCTAGTGGCCAGGCAGAAGCGTTGGCACTCGCCTATGCGCGCGGAATCGGTGCAGGCCGCGCCGGCGTATTGAAGACGACGTTCCGCGAAGAAACCGAGTCCGACTTGTTTGGGGAGCAGGCTGTGTTGTGCGGCGGGTTGTCGGCGCTCGTCAAGGCCGGGTTTGAGACGTTAGTCGAGGCGGGCTATCAACCGGAGATTGCCTACTTCGAGTGTTTACACGAGATGAAGCTGATTGTCGATTTGATTTACGAGGGTGGTCTCGAGTACATGCGCTACTCGATTTCCGACACGGCGCAGTGGGGTGATTTCGTCACGGGTCCGCGCATTGTTACAGAGGAGACCAAGGCGGAGATGAAGCGCGTGCTGCAAGATATTCAGAACGGTGAATTTGCGAAAGGCTGGATTTTGGAAAATCAGGCGAATCGTCCGATGTTCAACGCGATCAACCGACGCGAACAACAGCATCCAATCGAAGTCGTCGGTCGCGAGTTGCGCTCGATGATGCCGTTTATTCAGAACAAGCGCCCAGGTCAAAATCAGCCGGAGGTGGTCGATAGTGCGAAAGCTGGACGTGTTTGATACAACCCTGCGTGACGGTGAACAGTCAGCTGGTGTCAATCTACACGGAAGCGAAAAGCTAGAAATCGCACTACAACTCGAGCGCTTTGGCGTCGATATCATGGAGGCGGGTTTTCCAGCGTCGTCGCCTGGCGACTTCAAATCCGTTCAAGAAATCGCCAATCGCGTGAAGGATTGCTCGGTCGCGGGCCTCGCCCGCGCGACGAAGGCGGATATTGATTCAGCTTGGGACGCGCTGCGCCATGCGGCGTTTCCACGGTTACACGTGTTTATCGCGACGTCGCCCATTCACATGGAACACAAATTGCGCAAGACGCCAGACCAAGTGGTGGAGACAGCCGTGGATTGTGTGCGTTATGCGGCTTCTCGGTTTCCCGTCGTCCAGTGGTCGGCTGAAGACGCTACGAGAAGTGACTGGGATTTTCTTGTTCGGATTATCACACAGGTGATTGACGCAGGTGCGAAGGTCATCAACCTCCCGGACACGGTGGGGTATACGACGCCCAGTGAATATGTGCAGATGTTTGAGTACATCCGCGCGCACGTTCCGAATTTAGGTGACGTCAAACTCTCCGCACATTGTCACGATGACCTAGGGCTTGCCGTCGCGAATAGTCTTGCGGCGATTCAGGCCGGTGTAGATCAAATCGAAGGCACCATCAACGGCATCGGCGAACGGGCTGGTAATGCGGCGCTTGAGGAAATTTTGGTTGCTTTGGCCATCCGCAAGGACACGTACGGACGCGAGACGCGGGCGCAGTTGGCGGAGACCGCGCTGACCAGTAAATTGGTCGCGAAATTGACTGGAATGGCGGTGCCAGCCAACAAGGCGGTCGTCGGGAATAACGCGTTTGCGCACGAATCCGGGATTCATCAGGATGGCGTGCTCAAAAACTCGCTGACCTACGAAATTATTCGCCCAGAGATGGTTGGTCTTCATTCCAACCGAATGGTGCTCGGGAAACACTCAGGTCGACACGCGTTCCGCGAGAAGTGTGAAGCTTTGAATCTCCAACTGAGCGATGCGCAGTTTGACCGACTGTTTACAGAGTTCAAGACCTTGACGGAGACGAAGAAGGAGATTACCGACGACGACATCTTAGCGCTGGTCGTCCAATCTTCCACGGAGGAACACAAGTACGACTTGGAGTTCTTGCATGTTTCGTACGGTTTGAATGAGACGACGGCGGCGGTCGGCGTACGGGGGCCCAATCAACAAGTCATCCGCGAGGCAGCGACTGGAAACGGCTCTGTGGAAGCCATCTATAACTGCCTCGAACGCGTCGTTGAAGACCCTATTCAGCTGGTTGATTACCGCATTCAGTCGACGACGGGTGGAGGCGACGCCCTCGCGGAAGTGTACGTCAAGGTGGCGTACCATGACCGCGTCGTCACGGGGCGCGGCGTTCACAGCGACGTGTTGTCTGCGTCGGCCAAGGCGTTTCTCGATGCGATTAACCGTGTGCTCGTCAAGGAGCGGATCGACGACGTGCAACTCACTGCAGCGTCTGTCGAGGCATAAGTTTTCGGCCGATAGCCGGGGCTCTTTGTGAGCCCCGAACCACTGCAAGAGGAGGACCTTATGACCAGACACATTACCATTTTACCTGGAGATGGCATTGGGCCAGAAGTGACAAAGGAGGCTCGGCGCCTGCTGGAGGAGGTGGCGCAGACACTCGGCGAGACATGGACATTGGAGGAAGCGCTGATTGGCGGCGCGGCGTATGATCAGACGGGTCATCCGCTACCACCCGAGACCATCGCGAAGTGCAAAGCGTCTGACGCAGTCTTGCTTGGGGCCGTCGGTGGTCCAAAGTGGGATCACCTGCCTGGCGACGTTCGCCCGGAAGCGGGATTGCTCGGCATTCGCAAGCAGTTAGGCGTATTTGCAAACCTGCGGCCGATTCGCACATGGCCCGGGTTGCTGCTTGCATCCCCGCTCAAGCCAGAGTTGCTCGACGGCGTCGACATGGTGATTGTTCGAGAACTGACTGGCGGATTGTACTTTGGTGAACCGAAGCAGCGACTGGACGGTGGGAATGCAGTGGTCGACACGCTGCATTACACGCGGCACGAAATTGAGCGCGTGGTGCGCCAGGCGTTTGAAATCGCTCAGAACAGGCGGAAGAAAGTGACTTCTGTCGACAAGGCGAACGTGCTCGAGTCGAGTCGGATGTGGCGCGAAATTGTGCAGGAGACTGCCGCAGCTTTCCCGGATGTGACCGTCGAGCCCATCTTGGTGGACAGTGCCGCGATGCAGTTAATTCAGCGACCCAATCAGTTTGACGTCGTCGTCACCGAGAATATGTTTGGGGACATTTTGAGCGATGAAGCGGCTGTGTTGACCGGATCTATCGGCATGCTCCCATCGGCCAGCCTGGGCAGTGGTGGACCGGGGCTTTATGAGCCGGTACACGGATCAGCCCCAGACATCGCAGGGCAAGGGATTGCGAATCCGCTAGCGGGCTTTTTATCTGTGGCGATGCTGCTGCGCCATTCGCTAGGGCTAGAAGCGGCGGCAACCGCAATCGAGGATGCTGTGCTCGCGACGATTGAGGCTGGACATCGTACACGGGATTTGGCTGGGCACGACTCAGAACCTGTCGGCACAGAAGAAATGAGCGCATTAGTTCGCCACGAGGTGCAGAGGAGGCTGAACGGATAAATGGGCAAAACGTTATTCGATAAAATATGGGATGCACATGTCGTGAAAACTTTGGAAGATGGCCAGAGTTTACTCTACATCGATTTACACCTTGTTCATGAGGTGACGTCGCCGCAGGCGTTCGCCGGGTTGCGCATGGCAGGGAGATCTGTGCGTCAGCCAAACGCGACGTTTGCGACGATGGATCACAATATTCCGACGGACAACCCGTTTGATGTACGCGATCAAATCGCCAAGAAACAAATTGACACTTTGATTGAAAATTGCCGCGAGTTTGGCGTTCAACTGGCTGACCTGGATAGCCCTCATCAAGGGATTGTCCACGTGATTGGACCCGAGCTGGGACTGACGGTACCTGGGAAGACAATCGTCTGTGGCGACAGCCACACGTCCACGCATGGGGCCTTTGGCGCGTTGGCGTTTGGCATTGGCACCAGTGAGGTCGAGCACGTGCTTGCCACGCAGTGTCTGTGGCAGACGCGCCCCAAGACGTTGCGGATTCAGTTGGAAGGGTCACTCGCTCCTGGGGTTACGTCGAAAGATGTGATTCTCGCCTTGATTGCGAAGTATGGTGTCAATTTTGGGACGGGCCACGTCATTGAATTCGCGGGTAGTTTAATTCCGACATTGACGATGGAACAACGGATGACCATTTGCAATATGTCGATTGAGGCAGGCGCGCGGGCTGGGCTGATGGCGCCGGATGACACCACCATCGCTTACGTCAAGGATCGGCCACACGCGCCGCGCGGCGAACAGTGGGAAGAAGCAGTGGCCCTCTGGCGAGAATTAAAGTCGGATGATGACGCCGTCTTTGACAGGGACATCGTGTTTGATGTCACGCAACTGTCGCCACAAGTGACGTGGGGAACCAACCCTGGGATGGGCGCAGATGTCAATGGTACAGTGCCTGATCCGGCCACCGCTCCAACGCCTGTCGAACAGCGGGCTCTCGCGGCAGCGCTCGAGTATATGGGATTGGAACCAGGAACGAAGATTACCGACATTCCGGTACAACACGTGTTCATCGGCTCTTGTACGAATGCGCGCATCGAGGATTTGCGGCTGGCCGCGTCGGTCGTTCGCGGTCGCAAGGTGGCAAGTGGAGTGCGGGCGTTGGTCGTGCCGGGATCGAAACAGGTCAAGCGGCAGGCGGAATCGGAAGGGTTGCACGAAATCTTTATGGCAGCAGGATTTGAATGGCGCGAACCGGGTTGCAGTATGTGTCTTGGCATGAATCCAGACATCATCCCAGCGGGTGAACGGTGCGCGTCCACATCGAATCGGAATTTCGAGGGACGGCAGGGCCGCGGTGCGCGCACGCACCTCGTGAGTCCAGCAATGGCGGCAGCGGCTGCGTTGGAAGGTCGTTTTGTCGATGTCCGCGAGTTTGCAGGAGTACAACAAGGAGGTGTCGCGCATGGAGCCGTTCGTTAAGCACGAAGGTCGCGTTGCTTTACTCAGCCGCGTCAACGTTGACACAGATCAGATTATTCCAAAGCAGTTTTTGAAACGGATTGAACGGGATGGCTTTGGTGAATTCTTATTCTTCGATTGGCGATACCTGTCGTCTGGTGAGCCGAATCCGGATTTCGAATTAAATGCCGAGCGGGCGCAGGGCGCATCCATTTTGTTGGCCGACGCGAATTTTGGTTGTGGGTCGTCTCGCGAACACGCGGTTTGGGCCTTGAGCGATTATGGATTCCGGGTCGTCATTGCGCCGTCGTTTGCCGATATTTTCTTCAATAACTGTTTTAAAAATGGCGTTTTGCCTGTGGTCATTCCACAAGATGTCCGAGACGAATTGGCAGCGAGTTACGCTGCACAGGCCTGGGACGCGATCACGGTGGATTTGGAAAATCAGGTATTGGTGACCGACCACGGAATATCAGTTCCATTTGACGTGGACCCGCACAAGAAACATATGTTGCTCAACGGTTTGGACGATATTGGCCTCACGCTGCAGTTTGATGAGGATATCTCCGCCTATGAAGCACGGCGACAAGTCTATCAGTTGACGTATTAAATTCGATTTTTCAATCATAACGCTTTCACGGTCAATCGTACGCCGCACACTCCGTAACTGGAGGCGCGGCGTACGATTTTTATGTGCTACACTTGAAGAATGGAGAGGTGGGGACGCAATGGAACGGGAAGCGACACAGCTAGAGCAAGAAGTCACAAAGATGATTACGTGGATTTTTGAATCCTACACGCGCGTCCCCGCAGTCAAACGCGCTGGATACGACCGGGATGTCCGACACCCTGAGTGGACCCGGTGGCTGCTTGACGCGGTTGGACGTCCGGACGAGTCTATGTACAATGTGGCGGTTACGGGTAGTAAGGGGAAGGGCACGCACGCGATTTTATTGGCGGCGGTGCTCGAACGTTTGGGGCTGCGTGTGGGGTTATTCACAAGTCCACATCTGGTAGATTTTTTAGAGCGAATTCGGATCAATGGTTTGACCGTGCCGAATGAAGATTTTGTTCGACTCGCCAGGTGTGTCAAGCTGGCAGCTAGAGACGCCCGATTGCCGTCAGACGAGTATTTTGGACCGGTTGGTTTGGTGGCAGTCATGGCGAGTCTTTGGTTTCGCGAGCAGAAAACCGATGTCAACGTGTTTGAATTGGGTAGAGGGGCTCTGCACGACGACGTCAATCAAGTCGTGCATCAAGGTGCCTTGTTGACGCCGATTTTTCCGGAACATCTGGACAAGCTCGGGCCAACGTGGTCAGATGTGGTTCGCGAGAAACTTGGCGTCATCACCGCGCAAACCAAGTGGGCGGTCAGTTATACGCAAGCGCCGGAGGTGGAAGGCCAGATTGCGGCCCATTTTGGCGACTGCAAAGTCACGTCGCGTCTATTGGGGCGAGATTTTTCGTATGAACTGGTGAACGGGACAGGAGGTGCGCAGACGGTCTACGCACACGCAGAGGGCGTGAAGCACCGCGCGGTGGTTGGTCCGGAACTCGCTTTGTACGCGGGCAATGTAGCGGTATCCTTAGTCGCGGCACACCACGTCCTCAAGTCGCTTAAGCGGTCTGGTGATGCGATTGAGGTCAATCTTTCGGGACTGCGGTTACCGGGGCGGATGCAGGTGATTTCAAAGGAGCCCACTTGCCTGGTCGACGGGGCGATTCACGCGGTCAATGCCCAGTTTGTCGTAAAGTGGCTCAAGGCAGTTCAACCGACAGGCAAAATTACTGCAGTCCTGTCGTTGCCCGACGACAAGGATGCGGTCGGTGTGATATCGACGCTTGCGCCGTACGTCCACGCGTTTGTCTTTACGACGAGTTCGAATCCGCATTTGCGGTACACGCGGGATTATACAGCGGTTGCCACAGAGCAAGGCGTCCAATCCTTTGTGGAACCGGATGTCGAGATTGCGGTCCACCGCGCGCGAGACGCGGCGCACAAAGAGGACACGTTGTTGTTTCTTGGGACGCAGTCCTACGTTGGAGACGTATTGCGTTTATTCGATGTTCCGACGCAGTCTCTGTGGGGAAATGGATTTGGTCAAGGGAGGGGACTTCACTGATCTGGCAACTCATCATGTTTGGTTTGGCCATGGGCGCAAATAATGGACTGGCATCTGTTGCGCTCGGCACATCGCAGCTCTCTCGCGTGCAACAATGGCGAACCGCACTGATCTTTGCTGTATTTGAGGCAGTCATGCCGGTCATTGGGATGGTGATAGGCGAGTCGATTGCTGGCAGCATTGGCGGCAAGGCGCGCTGGGTCGGCATCGCCGTACTCGTCATCATGGGGATTTACAGTGTTTTTAAGCGAGACGGTGACGAGGACGAAGCGGATAAAGCGGTAAAAGCGAAGGGCGCAAGCATTATTTTCTTGGCAGTGGCGCTGAGTTTGGACAATTTGACGGTTGGGTTTGGCGTAGGGATGTTTGACGCTCCGTTGGCGCTCGCAGCAGTCGTATTTGGCTTGGTGAGTCTGTTGATGACGCTCGCAGGACTGGAACTCGGGCGCTATCTCGGGAAGCGCGTGAACATCTCGGCGGACAAGCTGTCGGGTGTGGTGTTGTTGATTGTGGCCTGCGTGATGGCCTTTGTGTAAATCTGTGGGGCTTTGCAATGGAGCGAATCGTTGTGAAGCCCCCTCGCTTACGCCGGAGGCGTTCAGTTTTTCGATATTGGAACTTGTAGTATAATGGGAGAGGATATTTTCATGAAGGACGGCTGTGCATGACGAACATGCAGTTTATGCGTCCTTCATTAAGAGGTTATAGGGATGAGGAGGCTATTTTATGGCGACTGATACGACGTTTAAAGCCGGGTTGGAAGACGTTGTTGCCAACACGTCCGAAATTTGTTTTGTTGATGGTAAAGAGGGCCGCCTCATTTACCAAGGTTATGATATTCATGATCTCGTCGGTGGAGGCGCTTCCTTTGAAGAAGTAGTCTATCTGCTGTGGCATGGCAAACTACCGTCAAAAGCCGAACTCGAAACATTTACGAAGCAAATTGCGACACAGCGCGAACTTCCGGAAGCCGTCTTGAACTTCCTCCGTGGCGTTCCGAAAGACGCAAATGCGATGGAAGTCCTGCGAACGGCTGTCTCGTATCTCGGTTTGTACGACCCAGACAACGGAGACGAATCGATTGAGGCGAATATTCGAAAAGCTACCCGGCTGGTCGCACAAATCCCCACAATTGTCACCTCGTTCGAACGCATCCGCCAAGGACTTGAGCCCATTCAACCAGATCCTTCATTGAGTGCAGCTGCAAGCTTCTTCTATCAACTGCGTGGAGAAAAGCCATCCGAATTCGTGGAACGCGCCTTCAACACCGCGCTCATCTTACATGCGGACCACGAGTTGAACGCTTCCACATTTTCGGCTCGTGTGACAGCGGGTACATTGTCTGATATGTATTCTGCTATCACGTCAGCGGTGGGGACGTTGAAGGGACCTCTGCACGGCGGTGCAAATGAACAAGTCATGAAGATGCTCTTGGAGATTAACGAAGAGTCCAAGGCACAAGAATGGATTAAGACAGCGCTCGACAACAAGCGTAAAATCATGGGCTTCGGCCATCGCGTATACCGCACGGAAGACCCGCGTGCGACGCATTTGCGCAAGTTGAGCAAAGAGGCTGGTGAGCTCGCCGGTCAGACGAAATGGTTCAACATGTCGCAAACGATCGAAGCGTACGTGAAAGAGACGAAGGGTCTCAATGCCAACGTCGACTTCTATTCGGCTTCCATGTACTATGCGATGGGAATTCCTACGCACCTGTATACGCCGATTTTTGCCATCAGCCGGATTTCTGGTTGGTCGGCGCACGTGTTGGAGCAATATCGGAACAACCGCTTGATTCGCCCTCGCGCCGAATATGTTGGCAAGGTGAATCAAACTTACGTCCCTGTCGATCAACGGTAATCACTGCGATGTAAGCGTACAAACAACGCACCGGCGCCATGCGACGTTACAGTTGCTGGCGCCGGTTTTTCGTGTCTCAACGACGCCCTCATGTTCGTCCATGTGTGCGTGTTCCATGCATTGTTCCACGTACTAATATGTACTAGCGTAGGTCGCAGTGTCGGGGAGAGCCTAAGACACGGGAGGGGTGTCGAATGGCCAACAACAATAATCGTCTTCTGCTTCAACAGGCAACACGTGCTCTGCAGGATATGAAGTACGAGGTAGCGACCGAACTGGGAATTACGCCGCCGTCCGATGGCTATTGGGGATTTGTGAGTTCCTTTGAAAATGGGTCAATTGGCGGCAGCATTACACGGAAATTGGTCGCATTCGCCCAAGAGCACTTGGCCGAGCAGTCTTCGCAGTCATAGGCTTTTTGCCCCACGTATCGCGAACCGTCGGGAAGGTTGGCGGACTACGTGGGGCCTTTTTGTGTGCTGTGTCCCCATTTGCCGCTTCCTGCTGCATCTCTACGGATAACTCAAGTGGAGAGGAAGGGACCTTCATGCAGGATTGGATTTGGCCAATTTTGATTGCAGCTTCACAGGGTGTACTGGCTTATGGGCTCACGTTTGTGAACAAGCTTGTGCAATTGGTTGCGCATACGTTGGAAGCCCATATCGAACTGTTGATTCAGCGCGAAGAAGCTTCAACTGTCAAAGGTCCGCCGGGTGAAGCGGACGTCAATCCGGCACAGTCGCAGCCATCCGTGTGACAGCGGGCATAAAAATGGCGATCCCGCCCATCGGGATCGCCATTTTGCCGTCATTTAGTGAACGATGTTGGACTGCTGATCCGTGCGTGTGGAGATTTTGCTCAATGCATCCCCAGCTTCGTTGATATGGATATCCACGGTTGCAAGGTCACCAATTGCCAGAATACCGCAGAGTTCGCCCGATGCGTTGACAACGGGAAGGCGGCGAATCTGATGACGTGCCATCAGGTCGGCTGCCTCGTGCGCGTCTGTATCCGGCGTACAAGTGACAACTTTATTGGACATGCAGTCCTCGACGCGTACATCCGCCTTACCGCGGGCTACTGCCTTTAACACGATATCTCGGTCAGTGATGACACCAATGACTTTTTTGTTGTCGCAAACGGGCACCGAACCACAGTTATAGTTCTTCATGGCTTGTGCCGCTTTCTGGATGGAGTCCGTACCGCAGCAGCATTGAACGTTGGTGGTCATGATTTGTTCCACTTTCATTCGGCATACCCCTCCCATGAATGATGTTCGAGGGTAGTATGTCCGTCGAATGCAGTGAAATCACATGGCAGAAATTTGTCGGCGCCAAGTCAATACGTCATATGTACAAGTGCCGATTGCCCAGATGGCCGCAAGCGTGTGAAGTACGCCGTCGAGCGGTTCCATGGTCCCAAGCAGCGGCTGTCCTGACCAGATGTTTGTCAAATCCCAAACGACGCAAGAGACCCCTAGCAAGAGGAGGGCGAGTGCCGCTACTCGACGGCGGCGGCGCGCAGCGAGAATGGCCAGCGCACCCAGTGAGACGCTGATGATGGACTCGATTTGTGTGAATTGCAGGTATGATCCGAGATGGCCCATGGTCAGTCCAGCAACCCCTAAGAGTAGAAACATCCAGCCGATGATACGGCAAGTCGTTTTACTATTCATCTTCAGAACCCCTCGTTTTCGTGTCGGGAAAATTCGTTATGTTATATGTATGGTGGGCTAGTCCGACGTAGACCTGGCCGTCCCCCGTTTTGTATGAAGGTCGATTTCGTGGATATCCTGTGAAAAGTAGCGTCTAGTGCTTTTGAGGGGGTAGGTTTTGTGAATGACGTGCAACGGCTCACGACACAGATTCAACAAATGCAAAAATTGTTGCGTGAGATGCAGCAGACGCTTGAGCAATTCGAACGTCGCCCTTCCTATGGTAGCTCGTACATTTCTACAAGTTCTTCCTCCCGTCTTTTCGCGGCACTTGAAGAGCCATTACCACCGCCACGCCAGTCCGAGTATACCCCGTATGCGCGTGCGCCATATGGCAGTCGCTGACATCGTGACTCCCCTCCCTTGTGGTATGTTGTTGTTAAGTAGCGTATGACAAGCAAGGGGGATGAAGATGCAGGAACCCGCACGACGGCATCGACGCGTTGTGACGACGATTGTCGCCATCGTCCTTGTACTCGCAGTCGCGGCCGCAGTGGTTTTGACCTTGGTTCACCGTCGACACTCTGCACCTGCTTTGCAGGTCACCACGGTTCGCTTGCAAACGATGCGGCGTACCATTTTTTCTGCTGGAGAAGTGAAACCGACTGAGCGGCAGTTGGTTGACCCAACGCAGCTCACTTCACCAGTCTTACATATGGATGTCACCGTCGGTCAGCACGTAAAAAAGGGGCAGATTTTGTTCCAGACCGACGATTCCGCGCAACAACAAGCCATCTCGTCGGCGCAGTCGGCCCTGACTGCTGCGAACAGGGAATACAGCCAGGCGCAGGCTGGGTATAGCAGTGCGCCCGATCTTTTAAAACAGGTTTGGCTGCCAGAAGTAGAAGCCGCAGAAGCGGCTGTGACGCAGGCACAACAGCAGTTGGCGAGCGCCAAAGCGGCACTGGCCGAGACAGAGGTGCGCGCGAACTTTGATGGGATTGTCCTCGTGGCGTCACCGCAGGGCGTGGATGCGAGTGGGAACCAATCGCCGATTGTGGAGGTGGTTGGCCCGCAGAAACAAATCGTGATCGAGCTTTCTGAGGTGGATGCGACGCACGTGAAGAAGGGGATGTCGGTATCCATCACGAGTAATGCCTATCCGAATCAGACGTTCCACGGTACCGTGTCCATGGTGGCGCCTTTTGCGGCAACGAACCAAAATGGAACGGGCCAGGTGGAGGTCGATGTGCGTCCGACGGGGACGTTTACGGTGCCTTTGGGGTACCAGGTGAATTGTAAAATTGCCAGTGCGACGCACAAACAGGTTCCGACGGTGCCGTATGGTGCGCTTGTACAGCAGGGCAGCAACTATGCAGTTTATGTGGTGACTGGTGGCAAGGCGGTTCTTACGCCTGTGCAGCTTGGTATTACCAACGATACATCCGTTGAGGTGACGTCAGGGCTTCACGCGGGAGAGCGAATTTTGAATAATCCTCCAAGCGATTTGCAGAATGGTCAGGCGGTGAAGACGTCTTGATTGCGCTTCGTGGGATTACCAAACGGTACCGCGCAGGCGAAGAGACGATATCGGTTTTGCGCGGGATTGACCTGACGATTGAAGATGGCGAATTTGTCTCCATTATGGGCCCCTCGGGAAGTGGTAAATCGACGCTGATGCACATTTTAGGGTGTTTGGATTTGCCTACGGGTGGATCGTATGAATTAGACGGTGTGGAGGTCGCAAAGCGGAGCAAACGGGAGTTGGCTCAGCTGCGAAGCCAGTATATCGGTTTTGTCTTTCAGAACTTTCATTTGTTACCGCGAATGACGGCGTTGCGCAATGTCGAATTGCCAATGATGTACGCGGGTGTACCACGTGCAAAAAGGCGCCAGCGGGCCACTGAGCTCCTCTGTGAAGTCGGGCTTGGAGACAGAGTCCGCCATTTGCCTTCGGCATTATCCGGCGGCCAAAAGCAGCGCGTGGCCATTGCACGTGCGCTGGCCAATTCGCCACGTCTGTTGCTCGCCGACGAACCGACGGGCGCACTGGATCAGACGACAGGTTCAGAAATCATGACGCTGTTCTCGGATTTGCATCAGTCGGGCATGACCATTGTACTCATTACCCATGATCCATCCGTCGCCGCGTACGCCAAGCGGACCATCGTACTCGTCGATGGGGCCATTGTGCGCGAGGAGGTGCGAGAATGAACTTCGGCGAGATGTTTATGTCGGCCATGGCATCCCTTCTGGCGAACAAATTGCGTTCGTTTTTGACGATGCTTGGCATTTTGATTGGCGTGGCTTCAATTATCTCGATTGTCGCCGTCGGCAATGGTGGCAAGCGGGCGGTCGTCAATGCGCTGTCGAACGGTCAAACCCAAAATACGATTCAAATTTTGCCGAAGGAACTGGTCGTTCCAGGACTCCCACAACCTGGACAAGTATTGAGCGTCAGTCAAGCCGATCTCGACATCGCCCAACAATTTTCCGGCGTCCAACGGGTGGACTATACCATTACGGGACAAACCAACGTCACAGCGGGTACACATACCATTAACGCCAGTATCGACGCGGGACCGGACTATCTAAACGCCTTGGCTCAATTTCAGGTGATTAAGGGTCATATGTTTCAGGCATCCGATGTCGTTGCCGCACGGCCTGTGGTGCTCTTGTCCAATACGTTAGCGGGGAAGTTGTTTGGAAGTGGGAACCCGGTTGGTGGAATCGTCACCATCGGTGGAACCCCGTTTCAGGTCATCGGGGTCACGGCCTCACAACAAGTGAATCTATTTTCTCTGTTTCTCGGATCAGATTACGCATATATGCCTGCGACGACATGCCAGAACCTGTTTCCAACGTGGGGCATTACCGAGATGGACGTGCAAACTCGACCGGGCGTCAATCAGGATGAGCTCGCCAATCACATTGTGACTGCGCTCAATGTCAATGCCGGGGACGCGAATGCATTTGAGACGTCAACAGGCTTTTTGACGACGGTCGAAAGCACGATTAATCGGGTTACCTCCATCCTCACTTTGGTTATCGGAGCCATTGCGGGAATCGCCTTGCTGGTGGGCGGCGTCGGCGTGATGAATATCATGTTGGTCTCGGTGACGGAGAGGACGCAGGAAATAGGAATTCGCATGTCGCTGGGTGCCACTCGCACAGCCATTCTTTTGCAGTTTCTGATGGAGTCCGTCATGATTACGGCGATTGGCGGTCTGGTGGGAATTCTGTTGGGTACCGGAGTGGGTGTCGCCGTAAGCGCGGTCACACACGTGCCGACGTTTGTTCAGTGGCCAGTGGTCGTGTTTAGTTTTCTGTTTTCTGCAGTGATTGGGGTGGTCTGCGGGCTGTATCCAGCAAATAAAGCAGCGCGTCTAAACCCTATCGACGCGCTGCGTTATGAGTGAGGATGCTTTTGTGTGAAAATAGTAGGTGTTACCTGCCGGGACGCATTGCCCGCAGTCGACGAATGCGTTCTTCCATTGGCGGATGGGTGCTGAACAAGTGCACGAGGGACTCACCGCGCAGTGGATTCATGATAAACAAATGTGCCGTAGACGGGTTCGGATTCATTTGTCCAAATGGTTGATGCTTAAAAGATTCTAACCGTTCAAGTGCGTCTGCCAGCGGATGTGGATCACCGACGAGTCGAGCACCGGTGGCATCTGCTTTGTACTCACGAGAACGCGAAATCGCCAATTGAATCATGGTTGCTGCGATGGGGCCCAAAATCATAAGGGCGAGTTCAGCTGCGACGTTACCGTTATTGTCGTCGCGGTCGTTTCCGCCAAACCACATGGTCCACTGCAGAATGTTGGCGATACTGGTAATCGCGCCAGCCATAACAGCTGCCATACTACTGATTAAGATATCGCGATTTTTAATATGCGCCATTTCGTGCGCCAGTACGCCCTCTAACTCCCGCGTAGGCATTACGCGAAGGATGCCTTCTGTCACTGCAATTTTGGCGTGTGCTGGGTTGCGGCCTGTTGCAAAAGCGTTGGGTTGGTCCGAAGGCGTGATATAAATTTCCGGCATCGGAACGTTGGCGCGTCGAGCGAGCCGGCGTACGACCTGGTACACTTCAGGAACCTCACGCTCGGATACGGGGTAACTCCCAGTCATGCGGATGGCCATGGTACCGCTCGTCCAGTAGGCAATGGCGTTCATCGCCACGGAGATGAGCAGGAAGATGAGCATCCCTCGCGTACCGCCGATGAAGTGCCCGATGAGCACGAGAATGACTGTTAACACAGCCATGAGCGACCACGTCTTAAGGGTGTTCAACAATCATCGTCCTTCCTCATATAATGTTAAAGTTTTTTGACCCAACGGCTATCGGACAGCCTACCTCAATTTTAGCGTATGGATAGGCAATCATGCATCCAATTGCGCTGAAAAGGGGCTCGATTTGTGCGGCTATACGGGTTTCGCTATACTAAAACTATGCACCGTGGCTTCACGAACTGAGGGATGGGGTATATGCGTTTAGGAGTCAATATCGAATACGACGGAAGAAACTACGATATCTTGGAGTTGCCTCCTGAGGCGTTCGTTCATCTGATTCCGTGCATGAGCAAACAACAGTATCGTCGCCTCAGCGAACGGTTTGAAGACGTCTGGCCAGAGCCTACCATCCGGCGGAATCATATGCTGGCGTTTACTGCGGCTAAGCTCGGCACGTCCATTGATTATTTATTTTTGTATCGCGATGCATTGCAGTTTGACGACGATGAAATGGAACGTTACATTGAACGGCACACAAAGCAGGGACATCGTCCCTCGTGAGACGATACATGGGGGAACAACATGCGCACAATTTTCGTATTTTTCGCTGGAAATGAGCGAGGTGGCGCTGCAGCACATATATCTACCCTCGCGCGAGCGGTTGTGCGTTTCGAAAAGTCGCCGCACTATCGGTTTGTCAGCTTAGGGCAAGGTCCTTTGGCGGATGCTGTTGCTACCACAGGTGTTCGCTTGCACGTTATCGGGGGCAATGCGCTTCATGCCGTCGCGCAACTGAAGAAGCTGTTGCGGGCGGAGCGCAAGGCCTTGTTGCACGCGCATGGACCTCGAATGAACATCCTCGCGGCACTCGCCACGCGTTGGAATGGAGTGCCGTGGACGTCCACGATTCACAGTCATCCGTACTATGATTTTTTAGGCAGTTCCTTGAAATCCCGCGTGTATCCGAAGTTACATATGTGGAGCCTCAAACAGGCCGTAGGCTTGTTCATTGTGCAGGCTTCGCTAGCGGACGTTCTGCCGACAGGCACTGTCCTTGACGTGCCTAATGCGGTGGATTTGCCGCCGCAATCAAAGACGCGTGAGGCGTGTGCAGAGGTTTGGCAGAAGCGTTTAGGCCTCGATAGTGGGAGTCGGCTCATTGGTGTGGCTGCCCGTTTTGATCCGGTGAAGAACTTGGATGTACTGATTCGAGCGATGGCTCGTGTGAAGACGCCGAACACCCACTTGTTGCTCGCAGGCGACGGTGAGATGCGGGCGTCATTGCAGAGCTTGGCGGAACAGTTAGGCGTTGTGGACCGGGTGCACTTTCTTGGCTTTATGACAGGGTTGGCCGACTTTTATGGCGCCATCGATATTCACGTACTGCCATCCAAGAGCGAGGGTACGCCGTTTTGCGTCTTGGAAGCGGGGACGTATGGCGCAGCCAATATCGGCTCAGACATTCCTGGGCTTCGCACACTTCTTCAGAATGGACAGGCAGGGGTGCTTGCACCCGTCGGGGACAGTGAGGCCCTGGCTGAACAAATCGACCAACTGCTGCAGCATGATGAGGAACGTGAACAGTATGTGGAGGCATTTCGCTCGAGTGTACTCCCGAACTTTTCCCCGGAAAAGATGCTAGAAGCGTACGAGCGGGGGTATACGGTGCTCGAAGAGGATATTCTTCGGACGCATCAGTTTACCCGTTCTTCTTAATTGCCTTCGCAAAGGATTTGATGAGTATGAAACGCACCGGTTTTCAAGTCTTCGGTGGTGGTCGAACGATAGCCCAGTGGCCGGCATCTTGGAAAATCATTGCGCTCACTGTCATTTGGTACGTGGTAGTTCAGACAATTTTTGGCCATAGCGTGCAGGGGGATGCGCGGGCAGGCGCCATGGTCGGGGTATTCGTCACGCATGGTCAAATCTTTCGATTGCTGACCGCCATCTTCGTGCACCTTTCCTTGATGCACTTGTTGGTCAATATGGTGTCCTTGTGGACACTTACGGCGGTAGAAAGCCTGCTGGGCGCAAACGCCTTTGTCGTGATTTATTTGGTCAGCGGACTGTTTGGGAATGTGTTGAGCCTTGCCATGGGCGCTGGTTTCACGGTGAGCGCCGGGGCATCTGGTGCGATATTCGGGTTGTTCGGGGCGATGCTAGGCCTTGCTTTTTTACGGATTCTCCCGACTGTCGTGCGCAATCAGCTCTTGATGATTTTAGCCATTAACGTCGTACTCGACATCACCCATCCAGACATTGATTGGCTGGCGCATCTTGGTGGAATGGTGGCCGGAATCTTGCTCACACTAGTATACGTAAACGTCAATCGATCCGTCCGGCTCTGGCGCACTGCAAGCATTACAATGGTCTGCTTGACGGCCATCAGCTTAATAGCGTGTCTGGTTACACCACTCTCAGCGATATAAACTGTTTTTCCGAATAATTCCTTGTTGCAAATTGTCGCATCAGATCTTATACTACTCTTCGTAATCTTTGCTTGGCTCCGTTTATCAATACGGAATTCGGCTCTACACTTAAAGGGTTAGGACCTCTGCGGACTAACTTTCCCCCGTGGTGTAGGGACGGTTCCACATGCCATGGATGGCATGGCGAATTGGCTCAAAGGGGGATTTTTGCTGTGGATACAATGGGTCGTCATGTTATTGCTGAACTTTGGGGTTGCAATGCGGATAAGTTAAATGATGTTCAGGGTATTGAACGTACGATGGTGAATGCGGCACTGGAAGCGGGTGCTGAGGTTCGAGAAGTGGCATTTCATAAGTTTGCACCTCAGGGTGTTAGCGGAGTTGTCATTATTTCGGAATCCCATCTCACCATCCACAGCTTTCCAGAGCATGGATACGCGAGTATTGACGTGTACACCTGCGGAGAGAGAATTGATCCGAATGTGGCATGTGATTATATCACGAAACACTTAGGTGCAACGCGCCTTGAATCGATAGAAGTGCCACGCGGTGTCGGTCCAATTCAGGTAAACGACGTCAAGGTTCGCGCCTTTTGACGTCAGCACTGCGGCAAAAAGAGAAAGGGCAGCAGCACTTCGCTGTTGCCCTTTCTCTTTGCCGTGAGAACCCGGCGTTAAAATCGTATCGTCTATCGGCAGGCGTAAAACATTTTAATCGTCGCCATTGGCGAAAACCCGCTCGTGATGCGTCGGAATTCGCCTGTCGACCAAGATGCTGCCGTTCCCTGCATCGACAATGACGAGATACTTATCTTCGTCATCGCGCACAATGGACATGTAGACCAGGTTTGTCCGAATGTTGCGCAACTGCAACTCCTCTACCGTCATCCCGGGGTGTTCTGCCATAACGGCCTTCTTGGCTTGTGTTGGCGTACACTTCGCGTATTTTTGCAGCTTCTGCGTGTATGCATCGTGACTAGCCTGATAGGCTTCACGAAGTGTATCCCGCGTAACCTGTACACTGGATTTAATATCTCCCCAATTGTGCACAGCAGGTCCATCGACGTCTTGGACGTCAGCCGTGACAGGGTGTAGTGTCGTATGTGTCGGTTTGGCACTCGAATCACTCGCCGCGAACACTGTACCAGTGGAGCAGGTTAAGCACCCCACTAACGACAGCGCCATCACCCACTTTTTCATATTCGTCCTCCTCATCTCATGTCGTTACGTTCAAGCGTAGGTTGCGCGGTGTAATCCAAATTTATGCAAAAAACCCTTTGAGTTTTATGTATTGCCATCCTAGCAATGATGTTGTAGAATGAAATGCGTTCGTTACAAACGGGGCCGTAGCTCAATGGGAGAGCACTACGCTGGCAGCGTAGGGGTTGTGGGTTCGAATCCCATCGGCTCCACCATCTGTGCGGCGGGTTGATTTACACCTGATTCACAGGGAATGTACCGTTCTTGTTGCGCAAAGTTTGGCTCGGTAGCTCAGTCGGTAGAGCAGAGGACTGAAAATCCTCGTGTCGGCGGTTCGATTCCGTCCCGAGCCACCATCTTTTCGTGCGGAAGTGGCTCAGGGGTAGAGCATCGCCTTGCCAAGGCGAGGGTCGCGGGTTCGAATCCCGTCTTCCGCTCCAAGTTCGCGAAAACGGCCTGTCTATTCAAGGTTTCGTATTTCGCAGCGTGGCGCCATAGCCAAGTGGTAAGGCAGAGGTCTGCAAAACCTTTACCACCGGTTCGAATCCGGTTGGCGCCTCCAACATAAAAAAACGTGGGTTTTGGCTAGCGCCGAATCCACGTTTTTTTATTTTTGGTAGTGTACGCCTCTGTAGACAGATGTTTTACATTTCGTTGATTGGCCGCTCATGTTAAGATTAGCCGATGTGGACAACATGAGAGGTTGTGGATGACATGCGATTGTCGCGCTTGATAATCGGTGTGTCTACGGCCGCTTCAGTTTGGGGTCTAATGGTTGCCTCAGCGCATGGGGCGACTGATCCGAACGATGTCCATTTTTCAAAATCCGCATCAACGGTGAAGCAAGTACACCGGGTACCGGTTCGTGCGAAGTCGAGACAGACAAAGAACCGGACAGTGCATAAGTCGGTGCGCAATCATTCGGCTCAATCGAGTGGACGTTCGCGTGTGGAGACGAAGCAAAATCTCTATTGGATGGCGCGCGTCATCAACGCGGAAGCCGGCGGCGAATCCCGGATGGCGCAAATCGGCGTTGGGGACGTCGTCTTACACCGACTGCGCAGCGGTAAGCACGGGACATCGGTTCATGATGTGGTGTTCGAGACCGTTGGTGGCGTTCATCAGTTTTCGTGCGTGCCGAACGGTGCGATTTATAAGACTCCAAACGCTTCTAGTATACAGGCGGCCAAGGATGTGCTGAATGGTGCGGAAGATGTTCCGCACGCGACGGTGTTTTACAATCCCAGTGAGACGTCTTCGTCCAATTGGGTTCAATCACGCGTTCGTGTGAAACAGTATGATCACTTGGTGTTTGCAAAATAGTACTGAAACCTACGCCGCAGGATGCCTGCGGCGTAGGTTTTGGTGTCAATGGGTGGCACAGCTCGCACGGTCGACCGTTTCTCGGATAGACGCGTCCGTCGTTTCATCGTCGTCGTACGTAATGGTGGCAATTTGGTCGGCGAGATCGACATCTAGATGTTGAACTCCTTGTAATGAGTGCAATGCATTGGATACCGCATTCGCGCACATGGGACATGTGGCGCCCTCAAGGGTCAGCGTAGAAATTGCCAACTCGGAATTCCCTCCCCCGAACGTCAATTTGGTCATTGGCTTCTATTATCATCTCTGTCCTGTGGTTGGCTTATTCCCCGAGCTCATCTCATGCTTGACGAATTTCATCCATGGTGTCCGAGAGGGATTCGCGAATCCATTGCAATAAGTCGAACCCACGCAGTTCTGGGTGCGAACGCATGCGAAGTGCCGCAATTTCCACACGCCAGCGGTCAGCACCTGTTTGCTGCACCACTTTATCGATGGTCATGCGTTCTGCGTCGGTAAAGAAGCATCCTTCCACAATGGTCACCTCACACAAGAGTACGTCGGTTACGGCGCGTTATGGTTAAAGTAAGTGGCAGGGTTGTATGATTGATTAGATCAATTATACGGTTGATATTTTGCGAAATGTGTCGAAACAGTGTAAAGCTGCAAAAATACGGCTGGCGAACAAAACGTGTGCTGCCTCAATCGTGTGTGTCGCCGGGTTCGGTGTCACCGTGAACCGCAGCTATCAAAACTTGTGCCATTCGGAGCGCCTCGATAGCACACAGTTCAAACTCCACTTCTCCAGATACGTGGCTGACTAACTGAATGACTTCTTTGCAACCGTGGGAACAGATGAGATAATCCGGGTACTTCGCTTCTTCCCGAGGTACTTTTTGGGCGCTGAATCCTGACTGAAAACCACCGAGGTGTTCACCGCATAGTTCGCACACACTCTCACCTCCCCCTCCAAACCATCCATGGATATCGACCATGGATATCGATGGCGTATGCACGTAAGTTGGCAGTGAACTGGGTAATCTGAACGTCCTACGTTATGCAGGCGATGCCTGCTTTGAGAAACGGAGGCGTTTGATTTGCCGGTAACCGTGTTGAATGACGTTCGTATCCAATATCACACGTTTGGACAAGGGGTCCCCATCATCTTCGTTCCACCACCGATGGTCGGTTCCTTCGTGTTTTATAAACAAGCCATCGACCTGTCTCGACAGTTTCAAGTGATTTTAATGGAATTGCGCGGTCATGCAGGGAGTGATGTGTCAAAAAATCCGCTGTCGTATCCTATCGTTGCCGACGATATCTGCCACCTGATGGACTCCTTAAACTTATATCGAGCGGTCGTCGCTGGCTATTCCATGGGTGGGCAAATTGCCTTGGAGTTTGCGCGGCGTTATCCTGAACGCGCGTATGGCATTATTCCAATTAGCGCATTTTCCGAGGTCAGTGATGCTAGATTGCGCATGGAGTTGTCCATGGCTTTGAAATTTGCCTAACCGGCTGGCATGCAGACGTTGGCGCTGGCGCTGGCAGTAGCCAATGCCGATAGTAGACGCGCGCTGCGCAATATGTATCTTTCCGGGATTCGTTGTAATGTGCGCAATGTGGCTGACTTGTTTGGTGAAGCCATTCGCTATCGATGTTCCGATGACCTACCATCCATGCAAATGCCAATCCGTTTGGTGTTTGGAGAAAAAGATAGACGTCTGTTGCGCTATCGGGAGATTTTTAAGAATTGCCTTCCACAAGCTACTCAGGTTGTCATTCCGGGCGCACATCATCAAGTCCCGACCAGAGCGGCCGAGACTTTGAATGGGGAGATTCGAAGATTCTTGCGTTCTAAATGAAATATGTGTTCAACACAACATCACATGGGCCCTGGTCGACGTGCCTGGCCATGGATCTGTCGATGGGTCGCGGCATGTTCACTGGTACTTGCCTTGTTTGTCGATCCCGGCTTGATTGCCAGCAGTGACACGACAGCCGAGATGGCACACAGTCCACTGATGCTGAAGAACACGGCTTGATGCGAGACCTTGCTTAACAGGGATACGGCAGGTGGACCGGCGGCTACACCGATGTAACGAACGCTACTGTAAAGCGATGTCACACTGCCGCGTTCCTGCTTGTCAATGCCACTGGTAATCAGGGAATCCAGGCACGGCAATACCAACCCAATACCTGCACCACCTACGACGAGCGCACCAATCAGCACATAAATATTGTTCACTGCCGCTCCGGCAGTAATGGCTGCGGTTTGAATCACACAACCGGAAAAGGATAGCCACTTCATGCGTTCCTTGTTGTCGTGAATTTTCTTACCAGTAAAATAGGAAGTGATACACAAGGATAACAGCGGAATGGCGAGAATCAGCCCTTTGATTACACCGTCGATATGGAAAACGTCCTCTAGCTGGGAGGATAAGTAAAACATCGCGCCAAAGATGACAAACATACAAATGCCGCCGATGGAGAAAATGGCAACCAGCCATCGCCCTTTGTCCGCGAAGATGCTGCGCAATGACGCCAGGAACGTGTGGAACTCGACTTTTTCCTCGTTGGTTTTTCGCGGAACTTTGACCAGCCACGCCACGAGGATGACAGAGACCGCGCAAAATACCGGGATGGACAAAAACGGGACGTACCAAATCCACATGGCGAGTGCTGCGCCAAGGATAGGGCTGAGTACTTTGCCAAAGGTATTGGCCGTTTCAATAAGACCAAGCCCCTGGCTTACATCGTCCTCCCGTTTGAACATGTCGCCCACCAATGGCAATACAATTGGAAACGATCCCGCCGCACCAATTCCCTGTAAAAAACGCCCCGCTAAAATCACCCAATAGCTACTCTGCATGAACCACGCGGCCCCACCGGCGATAAGGCCACCGATACCGGTTATGACGAGGCTGGGAATAATGATCTTTTTACGGCCAAACTGATCAGACAGATAACCGGCAACTGGAATGAGAAAAATCGCCACAACCGAATACACGGTGATCACCATACTGACCTGAAACGAGCCGATGTGTAACTGTCGTTCCATTTCTGGCAATACGGGTATCAACATTGAATTTCCCAGCGTCATAATTAATGGAATCGACGCTAAGGCGACGAGATCGAGCTTTTTATTGGCCTGCATCTGATCACCCATCTTTTCTGAAAGTGACAATTCGTACTGGTGTTACAGTATGTGGCACATAACATGTCCAACTCGAAGCATAGCAATGTGCATTATCTCCGTCAGCGAATGGGATAAAGATTGCATAATGTTACGTCAATGTCTCAAGACTAGAAGATGGCTTACAGCACACCCAGCACACTGGAAAGTGAGTACTCGAGGAGGAATACATATGCCTGGTCAATATGCGGCACACGAAATGCTCGCCATGAGTGAGGCACTGATGACGAAGTCGGCACATATTCAAATGCTGAACATGTTCGCCCAACTTGCTACGGATACGCGGTTAAAAAGCATCGCGCAGAAGCAGGCGCAGGCCGGTATCAATCATTACAATCTCGGTGTCCAATTGATTCAGGGCCAAGAGCAAGTGCCGACCATGGCAGTGCAATACCGCATGGACACGTTTGGTGAACCAAAACTAGGCCTTTCGCAAATGGGGCAAGCCGGGCAACAGCCGGGGAATGTCACGGCGCCAGCCACGGCTGCAAGCCCCGTGACCGACAAGGCAATAGCCACGACGATGTTAAACCTTCAGAAATTTGGCTGCATTAGCTGGATGACATTCGGTTTGGAGTGTGCGAACCCAAAATTTCGCGAGTATCTCGTGGATGGCGCAAACCTTTGTGACAAACTGGCCTATGAAGTGTGGTCATACATGAACCACCAGGGATATTACCAGGTACCTGAAATGCCGATGAATGCCGTGCAGCAATTCATGCAAAATTACCAGTTGACACCGGGTGCGAATCAAATGGGACTTCAATAATCTTGCACCGGGCACAAGCGAACCAGTATATCGCGGTTTTTGATGAGCAGGCAACCCATACGGGTTGCCTGTTTTAGGGTTTATTGGTATCTATTAATATACGGCTTGCCGCCTTCCTGATAAGCGTCCGCTGGTTGGTGATATGGCACTTCCCTGTACGATGAAGCCAACGTTTGTACAGCTTGCTGCGGCGCCATGACCGCGGGATACCATCCTTGTTGTACCATCCACTGCCACACTTCAAATGCTTGGTGTGAACACATCCGAAACGCGTCTTCAAGGAACGAGCGCAATTGTGGCGTGGAGGTTTCAAACGTCGCCCATGCGTACTCGCGCCCTGCTCGTTTTAGTGTCAACAGATAGGACGTGGCGATGGCCCTGTCATCTAATTGACTTAATTGGATTTCCGGCTGGACAGGCGCTGGCTGTTGCGCCGACAATGGATTGTGAGGTGCCTGTCCACGGTTCTGGAGGTTTGTCGTCTGCGGCATCATTTGCTGCAATTCAGGTACGTTCAACTGATCCGTTGAGCCAAAACGCTGTTTTGCGAATTCTACTTTCATATTGTAATCCTGTACGTGAACGGCATAGTGCCGGGTAATCATCTCACGCAACTGTGGGTTTTGCGCCTGATTGATAAACAGTGCCATGGATTGAATCGAGTTGGTGCAGCTCATCAAGAGTTCATTTAATTCCGCCATTTCATGCGCAAGCAGATTCATTTGTGCTCATCCCTTCAAATTCTTTTGTACTAGGACTAGACTGTGGTTAGGTTCGTTACTTTATGCAGGATGATCCAGCTGATTTCAAGATGACTTCAAGGATGACATTCTATATTGGCTATGAAAGAAATGTGTTTCGGTATGGAGGAATCGGCGTGAACAATAAATCGCGAGTTGTTGCCCTGATGGTGACGCTATCTGCTGCAGGTTTGGTTACGACGGGGATTTATCACTTTGGGAAGGGGACAAATGGTACAGTTGTCGATACCTCGCAAGGCAGTGCGGGGTTTGTCTTGTCGCGCAGCCAATTTACGCCAATGACATGGACAGATTCACGGCGTGCCAATGGGGCGCCCTTCGGCAATGGTTATAGTACTTCACCTCGTTCGTCTACGACCTCTTCTGGGGGTACTGGTGGTAATGGTAGTTATTTTGATACCGTGTCGGGAGATGTGCCAACAGGTACGCAAGCATCGGAGAATTGGGCTGGTTACGTGGCTACACCCCAGACATCGGCCAAGGCGTTCACTAGTGTACATGGATCCTGGACCGTACCCACATTGGAAACTACCAGCAATCAAGGTGTCGCT
The DNA here is from genome assembly GCF_022674245.1 of Alicyclobacillus acidoterrestris. Taxonomy (GTDB): domain Bacteria; phylum Bacillota; class Bacilli; order Alicyclobacillales; family Alicyclobacillaceae; genus Alicyclobacillus; species Alicyclobacillus acidoterrestris. The sequence continues at coordinate 3,417,523 of NZ_CP080467.1, read as the reverse complement.
GCTCAATGGGTGGGACTCGGCGGCGTGAATTCTGATGATTTGTTGCAAGTGGGCACGATTGAACAAGTCGAGGATGGACAAGTGGTGAATACCGTCTTTTGGGAGAAACTTCCCTCGGCGGCAAAGACGGTGATGACCGTTGAGGCGGGATCGACCATTGATGCCAGTGTCAAACAAGCTTCTGGCACGACGTGGGATGTGGTCGTCACTGTGACGTCTCCTGATGGCCAGACGCAAACGAAGACGATTCCTGTCACATTGAATGCGTCGTATGAAAAGGGAATCGGTACCTCTGCCGAGTGGATCAGCGAAGATCCATCGACGACCAACGGAGAGTTGTATCCGCTCGCCAATGCAGGAACGGTTGCATTTAGCGAAGCAACGGTAGATGGTGGAGCTATCAATGCCGAAACGAACGATGTCGTGCCAATGGCCGTCGTCACGCAACAAGGACAAGTTTTAATTTCGCCGTCGCAGTTGGGGTCCGACGGGGAATCGTTTTCCACGACGACTTTGGCGACGTCGACGGGTGATGGGGATTCGGGTCAGTTCAGCACGCGCTCTCGCCGGCATCATGGGTTCACACCGATACCGGGTGGAACTCCTTGGGCACAAGGAATGGGCAGTCACTTAGGATACGCATGGAGATGAATGCAAATCGGTAACAATACCTCCAAACCATTCTTCGGTTCGACAGAGTGAACCGGGGGATGAGATATGGGGGGATTGAAGGATGGCCGAACGCCCGACGAATGACCACTTCGAGGCGGAAACATCGTTTGCCGCGACGGACGACCAACAGGAGTTGTCTGGAAACGAAATCACGCAAGAGCAGATTCGGGACGTGTATTTTGCGGGAACGAGTGACGGCGTGGTGTATTTGGGAAATACGAAAGTCCTCAATCTCGAGGAAGGCGAACAGACAGAGTAATCGTCTTGTTTTTCAAGGCGATTTCGAGGCATCCCCTGTAGAATCGGTTATGTGGAGAACTTGGAAATCCGTTTGCGCAACAAGTGAATATTTCCGAGTGATACTTCAAGCCCTCACTTTTGCCTGCTGCACATGTGCGCAGGCCTTTTTGTTGCGTGGGCAATTCGTTGTGTGATGCGAATCAGCGCCTCGTCAGCGCAAAGGTTTCGGTATGCACTCAATTGTGCTATACTGAAAATGGTAAATCATTGCGAATTTCTTACGCGACCTTCTCACGGGAGGGTCGCTTGCTTTATCGCTCACACGATGTGCGTCGAGGGAATTACGGTTTGCGACCCTAGGATTGATAAGACCAGCTATCTAATGTCAAGCACTCAATTGAGTTCTAAGAACAATGAAGGGAAGTGATTTTTGGACGCATCTATATAAGCCTGTCAGAAGCAGACTTGATGTGAATATTCAGACGGGACGTTCGGTTTACGCGATTGGCTCGTATGGCTTTTTATCCCGTAAGACGGCATGAATGATGTATGTCAATTTACGCGCCACGGCGCCGGTTGCAGCTAAATGGTGTTTCCCTTGAGCCCGCTTCTGTTCGTAAAAATCTCTGAGAATTGGACTGTGTACCTTCGCGACACTTGCGGCAAGCCAGATGGCTCGGCGCAAATAAGGTGAGCCACGTTTGGACATTCGGTTGCGCGTTCCGGTGAATTCTCCTGAATGACGCACTGTAGGGTCAATTCCGGCGAATGCAACGAGCTTTACGCCAGTTGGAAATCGGGCTATATCGCCAATTTCACCGAGAATGGCAGCAGCCAAGACGGGACCTATACCTGGAATTGTGACAAGGTTGGTATCCACGGCTTCGAGACGCTTTTTGATCTCACTGTTCAGTGAATCCAATTGCTCCTCTGTGAAGCGAATCTGCTGGAGAAGCAGGCGCAATTGCAGTCGATACGCGTCCAGTGCTGTGTCGATGCCGAACGACGCAGCAGCGGCAGATTTGAGTTCTTCCGCTTTGTCCAGTCCGAGACGGTTCCGACTATGTTTGGCAATGAAGGCCGCCAGTTCTTCTGTATCTACGGCAAGGATCTCTTCCGGTGTTGTGTATTCCATCAATAATTCGGAGGACGTCTTACCAAATAGGTCTGAGAAGAGTCGCTCGTATTCGGGAAACAGCATATCTAGCACGCTGATGACCTGTCGCTTTAGGTCTGAAATTGAGTCTACCAGACTGAATCGGAATCGGCTCAATTGACGCAAGGCAACAATTTCATCACTGCCGAGTTCTGTCGTACTGTATCGTCCAAAGCGCAACACTTCAGCAATGATGAATGCATCCTTCGTGTCATTCTTGGTTTGTCGAATGTACATGTTTCGAAAGGCATCCGACTGAATGGGTTGATGACACGCACCCGTATGCCATGTTTACGGAGAAACGAGTGTAGAGCCAACCAGTAGTGACCAGTGGCCTCCATTGCGACTTCTGTGGATGACAAATCGTGATCGACATTCTGCATCCACTGAATGAGCTTCTGGCCTCCAGCCTGAGTATTTGGGAAGCGCAAAGTCTTGCCTTGGCTCTGCCCAGTTGAATCGATCATGCAGGCTTCATGATTACGCTTAGCAATATCAATACCAACAAAATACATTGCACGTACCTCCAAATGGGTCGGATCCGCACAACCTTGCGATCTACAACCTAGTTTGAGATTCGGAGATAGGGTATAAACCCTTCAACATCCAGCTCATTCGTAACGCTCGCAAGGCGGGGACTACACTCTTTAAGTCGAGAACCAATGGTCCCAAGGAGAGGTTCGTAGTACCCCGACCACTACGAGAATTTTATCTCAAAACTCTTTGGAGTACGTGACATCAATATACTAGGAGATGTAGTCCATGTTTGGCAAGCGGAATGAAGAAGTGGTGCCGAATGTCGAAACCCCTATCTGGTCCTGCACAAGTGACACATGTAACGTCTGGATGCGGCAGAATTTCACATTCGAGACGGAACCGCGTTGCCCGGTTTGTCAGTCACCCATGACGCAGGACGTACGGGATTTACCTGAGATTTAATCGACTCATACACTGTGTTCATGCACTTCTGATACGAAAAAGACGCCCTTTGTTGGGGCGTCTTTTTCGTTGCTTATGCTTATGCGTTCATACGTCGCTTGCCCGCTTCTGGGGAGCTGCACAGCGCGATAATGCCGGTGAGCAGCAACAGAACGCCGCTAGGCAGGAAGGAGTACGTCACAAAAATGAACCCTAAGATGGCGCAGATAATCATCACGACACCGCTGAGTTTTGGTGTATGTCGTGCACTCAGTGAGGCGATGACACTCACGATAGATACCACCAGCATCACGATAGTGTGCGCGTTGACGCCAGGATAGTTCCCGTAGTGCTCTGCCATTTTAATAATGCTTTCAACAACTCCAATGAGACTCGCCACTAGGCCAATCAGGAGAGGTATCATCTGTCTTGCTCCTTCCAGGTTTCTTGTCCTTACTCAGTGTATCGGTTCCTCATTGTAAACACAAAGGGACGGGAAGGTATGTAAGGGCACAAAAAAAGCCCATGCGGACATGGGCTTTATCTGTCACTTAGTATTTGACAACGTTCGCAGCTTGCGGGCCCTTTGGTCCTTCAACGATGTCGAAGGTTACGCGTTGGCCTTCGTCCAGGGTTTTGAAACCGTTGCCTTGGATAGCACTGAAGTGCACAAATACATCATCGGCACCTTCGACTTGAATGAAACCGAAACCCTTTTCCGAATTAAACCATTTTACAATACCTTCTTGCATCCCAATTCCTCCATGGTGCATACGCACTTACAAAATTCATTTGCATGAATAAAGCCGTTCTGATACTGACCCATTGGAGGCCAGTTCGAACGGCTTCAGCATTATCAATATTGATAACATGCAAATGGGTATTGACTACATCGTACATCACACCTCCTGTAAAGTCAAATATCTTGTCAAAACTACCTGCTAGTTCCAATAGTTTTGTCTTTATTGCGAACGCTGGATCTTCTTGGGTTTTCGACATGGATAACGCTTTTGGATTTACAACTTTGCACCAGGATAGACGGTTCGGTCGAGCAGAGAATAACAGCGAGCCATTTGACCTTCGAGGAGGAATGGACATGGTCGATTTGACTGCGGTGAAGGAGCAGTTGACTCACGTCCTCGACCCAGAAATTCGTGTGAATGTCGTTGACCTCGGACTGATTTACGACATCTCCGAACCGAAGGAGGGACAAGTCAACATCAAAATGACGTTGACCACGCCGGATTGTCCACTCCACGAAGGCTTTCTGGATGCCATTGAGGCCGCCGTTGCACCAGTAAAGGGTGTCGAATACGTCAAGGTCGATGTCGTGTTCGATCCGCCCTGGACGCCGGATCGGATGAATCCAGATGTGCGTAAGCAATTGGGGATTGCATGAGCCGCTTGATGAATTGTACTAGTTCGCGACGACTTAGGGGGAGGAACCGGCATGAATGTGAATGTCAAATGTAGTGTTTCGAATTGTTACTTCTGGCGAGACAACAATGATTGCGCGGCGCCCGCCATCATGGTAACAGTCGATGAGAACGCGCAAGCGAACTTTAATGTCGAAATCGCGGATGAAATTATGGTCGACCTGGAAGGGAAGCAGGATGCGCCATCCTCTGCCAAGACCTGTTGCCATACCTTTCGACCCTCTGAGGCGTAAAGCTTCGCTGGGGCCAATGGGTTGACACTGGTGGTCCATGTTGGATCGATAAGGGCATGAACCAACTCGGAAGGGGAGGATGTCTGACATGTTGTCTGACGAGGCATTGAGTGATTTGATGGCAAATGCCGCCGTAATCGCTTCTGTTGGCGTACTTTCCAATCCGGCCACGAGGGGATATTCCGTGGCAGCTTACCAACAGTCGCAGGGGTATAAAGTCTTGCCCGTGAATACGGACAAGGACCTGGTGTTAGGTCATGTGACGGTGCCTTCTGTAGCGGATATTGAGGAACCGGTGGATATTGTCAACGTGGTCGCACATCCGCATGAGGCGCCGGCTGTTACGGAGGCTGCCATTGCGGCCGGGGCAAAGGCAATTTGGTTCGAACCGGGTACCCAAAACCACCTTGCCGAACAGCGGGCCCGTGAGGCGGGGCTTCAAGTCGTCACGAATCGCTCATTTGAACGCGAACATCGCCGTCTTTTGTCCCGTCACTGAAATTTCGCATCAAAAGGGCGCCTGAATGGGCGCCCTTTTTCTTTCCATTTGCCAATAAGCTGTTTTGTGATACAAAATTGTGGAGTCTTTTTTATTCGCAAGGGGGCGGTTTGACGATGACTCGCTGGACCGAGATACCGCAAAAATTTGGTCTAGGGTTGAGGCCATGGCAAATCGCCTATATGGTGCTATTTGCAGTGTTTGGTACGCTCGCAAATTTGTACAACGGATCGGATATAGCTGTTTTGATTACGTGCAGTTATGTCTACATCTTGCTCAGCATTGGCTCCTTAGTGGTGTTGTTGCCACATTTTCGGCGCACTTTGTTTCGGAAAAGTGATCCGCTGCGCCGTTATGGCCGCACTCGCCGTGGACTTGTGGCTGGGATTGGCTGGAGACTCTATTTGTACATCTTGGTCCCGGCTTTCTTCATTGCTGCCCTGGAGGCGTTTAGCGCCATCATCAGCGTGTTGATTAGCTTCGGTCAATCGAATGTGCCCAATCATCCTGGGGTTTTAGACTACCTGACAGGGGTTTTGGCGGGTACGGAAGAGATGTGGAGATGGAGCATGATAGGGACGGTCCTCGTTGTGCTGCACATGCTGAGTCGCCATGTGTGGCATCGGGCTTCGGTGCGCGCTGTCGCCTTTACCATTGCGTTTTGTTTGAGCTCCTTATCTTTTGGTGCAGGCCACATTCTTGAGTTTGAGACCCACCGGTTGCGCGCACTGTTTCTATTTAGCGGGCTTGGGGCATTGTTAGCGCTCATGACGATCATTACGGGGAGAATTATCCTCGTCATGTTTGTGCACATGTTATACGACATCTGGGTAACGTATTTATCTGGAGCTGACGAGCGTATGGGCACGGTCTTTGGACTCATGCTCTATGTTGCCCTGTTGGTGGCGCCTCTTGTGACACTCTTGTGGCGACGCCACATTTTTTCGCGGTCGAACATTTGGCAATAAAATTCGAGAAAGGAAATCTTACAAAAACTTAATCCTACATTTACGCTTACTTGACGTTGCTGCGCTAGAGTTTCAGATGAGCGTTGCTATCTGTCTAATTGCTAAGCAACACCCCCTATGAGTGAATGGACCGCTTGTGAGAACGTGCTATGTCGCAAGCGGTCAATTTTTTGCAATTAGGTCAGTGACTTGCGCGTCCGAATCCATTCGTCAAATTCTGTTGCCACGATTCGTTCCCCGGTCACACCCTCCGCCTCGGGGGACGACAGGTAGACAATCGGTCGGGCCATAATATCGGGGGACAAGATGCCGGGCATCGAATCGAAGGCATCGGCGTATTCGTCTGGCAGCATGCCAGTCCGCGTTGCGCCGCCAGGTAGCAAAATATTTACGCTGACCCCACTATCGCGGAGATCTTCTGCCATGATGTAGGACAGTGATTCGGCCCCGGCTCGGGACGGGCCGTATGGAACAAATCCCTTGCGTCGCATCGTTTCGTGGTTCATGGAGATGTTGATAATTCGCCCGTGGCCTTGCTGTACCATCATGGGCGCAAACGCACGCGCGACTAAAAAGTACCCAGTGAGGTTGGTTTCGATGAGATTGCGAAATCCCTCCGGTGAGACCTCGTAGAAGGGCTTCGGTTCAAACATAAACTTTTTATTGACCGTGCGCATGCCAATGCCTGCGTTGTTGACGAGTACATCGAGTTTGCCCCAATGGGAATTTACCCACGCAACGGCCGCATGAATGCTGTCGGTTGACCGCACATCCATGGTCAGCTCATGCGCGTCGAACCCTTCTTCGCGCAGTTGCGAAACCACTTTGGATAACTTTTCTCCACCTCGCGAAGAAATGGCAACCGTGGCCCCCTCCTTCAGCAATGCGCGTGCCATCGCATAGCCTAACCCGCTAGAAGATCCTGTGACGAGTGCATGGATGCCAGATAATCGTTGACTGGACATGTGATGATTCCCTCCCAGATATTGCTCATATTGTCTCGTAATCTGCATGTGAAAATAAATTCTCTTTGACTACAGGAAGATTTTAAGGGGTGAATATTGAGCGGTTGTCCTGTAAACTCGTTGAACGTAATCACATGACAGCCGAATCACCGAAAAAACCGGTGTACGGGGGATTTTTGGTCGTTTGACCTGGGGTGAATTGCGTTTGCAACGGGTAGCTCGTTATCCGAACCCGACAACTAACCTCGGAGGCATAAACGAGAGGACGGTTTTGCATGCGTTTATCACGTTTGTTTGTAGGTACCTTTACAGCCGCTGCCGCTTGGGGTCTAGCGATGACACCTGCATTTGCTGCAACCACCACTGTGACGGTGCAACCAGGAGATTCTTTGTGGAAGATTTCGCATGCACGCGGAATTTCGCTTCAGTCTCTGGAAAGTGCCAATCCTTCGGTGGATCCAGCAGATTTGTTGGTCGGAACGGTTCTAAAGCTCCCTACGACAAGTAATGTGGATGCTGCAAATAGTAACGGTAGTACGGAAGCTCAAAACTTGTATTGGATGGAGCACATTATCAACGCTGAGGCGGGTGGTGAGTCACTCGAAGCCCAGGTTGCTGTGGGAGACGTGGTGTTACACAGGCTGGAGAGCGGTCAGTATGGCAAGACCGTACATGATGTCGTGTTTCAGATTGACAGCGGACATTACCAGTTCTCCTGTGTGCCCGACGGTTATATCTACCAGACGCCGAATGCATCGAGTGTAACAGCGGCCGAACGGGTATTGGAAACGAATGACGATGAAGTACCAGGCGCTTTCGTTTTCTATAACCCCTCCCAAACGCCCGCGAGCAGTTGGGTGAGAACGCAAAAAACCATTGCCCAAATTGGAGATTTGGTATTTGCGAAGTAAGTTGTGATTCAGGGTTGGGCGTTGACAATATGTCTTGCTTCTCAAAAAAACGGGCGGTTTCCGAATAGGGACCGCCCGTTTTTTTGTGCGCCCAGCATGGGCGCTATTCCAGACTTTCCACACGTTGCCCGAGGCGTGAGCGGTTGTCTTGGGAAAAATGAAAGCACACCGGAAGAGGTCTTTCACCCGGTGAGGTTCCAGATGCGTTAGACGAGGGGGGAAGGCATGGCAACGCTCCGGCAAATCGTCGATTATTTGGAGTCCAGTGATTACCGATCACAAGCGGGTCATCTCGCGCAGGATCCCATGTTTTCTGAGTTAAAGCAGCTTGCACAGGAAAAGCGACAGCCCGAGTATCCAGTGGAGGTTCGACAAGAAGCTGTCGATGAATGCTGAGGTCGCAAGCCGTGGGGAATCGCGGGGAATATTTTTGTGGAACGCGCGTATAATGATGACGTGCAGCTGTTGTGTGATTATCCATTGAGCGCACGTGTCTTTCTTGACGAATGCTTCCGGAAGCGCACTAGTCAGATGAGTGATTGACACTTGGTGAAAATGGGTGTACAGTTACGCTAAATAGCAACTGCACGAACATGTACTGATACATGAGCCGTATTCTCTGGCCTTTGTCTGGGGAACGACTTTTGTGTAAATTGAAAGTGTGCTTTAGGCACCATGGAGGAATTACTGCATGCAACAGGGAACAGTTAAATGGTTTAACGCAGAAAAAGGTTTTGGCTTTATTCAGGTTGAAGGCGGCGACGATGTGTTCGTGCACTTCAGCGCAATTCAAGGCAATGGCTTCAAGACCCTGGATGAAGGACAAGCTGTAGAGTTTGAAATCGTCGAAGGTCCAAAGGGCCCACAGGCTGCGAACGTTTACAAGCTGTAATTGGCTGTTAACCGCTCATGCGAATTCATTCGCATGAGCTTTTTATTTTCGCGTTGTCTGTCGCGTTGATTCGTGTAGGCGCCATCGCTAAGCACAAGCTGCTTGGCGGTGGCGCCGTTTTGTTGTAGGCCGGTTATCGTATCCTCGCCGTTTAGAAATTTCCAGATTGCTCATCATACATAGTGGACAGTGGAACGCGAAGGAGGAATGATTGTGGATCAGGAAGTTGAACGAGAGGTTCGCAAAGTGGCCGAGCAAGCCGCTAGGAACTTCCGGGCAGAATTCGGCGACGAAATATCTGGGCTGCGGAATCAAGTCGTTGAAATGCAGAAAATGATCAAGCAACTGGGCGGCAAAGATACGGCGAATAGCGGGGAAGGCCAGAATTCGGATAACCTCTTGCAACAACTGTCCGAATTTGGGCAGACGTCACAGGAACATCAACAGCGGACAAATGAACAGCTCATGCAATGTATTCAACAATCCGTTCAGTTGCTGGGACAAGCGCTCAAGTATCTTCAGACCAATCAGGTGCTCACGCAAATGAACCTATTTATCGCGAATTCTCAGCAGCAATTGCAGACGCAGCAAATGCAGGGCCAGCAGTTTGAAAAGCTGGGTGAGCAGTATATGCAGCAAGGGCAAGGGGAACGAGAACGGGACTACCATTGAGGCTGTAGCTGAACGTTCCTTTTGAAGCGATTTTGAGACAGCCGATATATGCTAGATTTGGGTTCTAGCTGGCGCTAGCCCACCTTTCACATTGAGGCTGTCCCGAGCGTGGTCATTACTGCTAAGGGACAGCCTCTTCGTTTGTGGCTTTCAATTTCTGTTTAGGAAAATTCTACAAGAATAATTATTTGGACCATCCGTAAATCACCGATGTAATATCATGGAATGGTGACTTGTCCCCGCCAATTTGTGACCACGTACCGCCCTGGTATTGCCAAATGCCGCCTAAATCTCCACCATCGCAAGTCAACACGCCTGAAGGCGACCATTGAAACGCTGGGGGACTCGCGTTGCGATCGGATGCAGAGGTTTTGTTCCAAATGCTCACCCAATGCCCAGACTTCAATTGGTAGATGTGGTCTGTCGCAGCATCACTGACGGTGAGGACGCCGGAGGGAGACCATCCAAATTGTCGGATACCGTGTGATGGGGATGCCACTTGTGCATTGCCCAGTGCAGACCATGTACCATTCTCCAAGCCCCACAAACCGGTGGATTGTCCACCTGCACCCGAGACCACTAATTCTCCTTCCGGAGACCAACCAACTTGTGAGACTGTGTCAATTGGACTCTTGCCGCCTGGTTGGGTCCATGTTCCGTTACGGTATTGCCAGACGCCATGATGGTTTGTAGCTACCGTAAGAACGCCATCGGGAGACCAGGATACCTGGATTGTGTCCGCAGCAAATGGAACGTGCGCAGAGTTCAAGTTTTTCCATTGATTATTAACATACTGCCAAACGGTTGTCGATCCGTCCGAGGCTTCAGACACAACCGTAAGGGTGCCTTCTGGCGACCATTGTATGGATTGGATGTAACCTAAGTTTGCACTGCCATTCACAAGTTGCCAGTGCCCTCCAGATTGTCGCCAAATCCCGTTTGTTTGACCGTCGTCGGGCGCGGCGTACAGGATGTTTTGAGGTGACCACGCGTGTACCGTGATCGTCCCGTCACCGTTGATGGATACGGCCTGCCAACCCTTGTTATATTCCCAAAGGGCCGCTTGACTTCCGTCGAACATATTCCCGTCGCTGCCGACCGTCGCGGCTGTCGGCGTTCCGTCACCTGAGAAATCGAGCGTTTGAAATGGATCGGTCGGCGCGCTGGTTTCAGAGCTAGGCGGCAAGTCGACCCACTTTCCTTTGAGGTAGGCGTACGCGCTGTCGTTCGCCACGGCCGTCAACGTCCCTTTGGGCACGGTAGCGGGCGGTGGGGAATCTGTTTGGGCGGATGGTTGACTGCCACACCCGCTCAAGAGTGCGCCAATTGTCAACACGGACATGGCGCTAATGGATACCTGTAATCTATGATTCGGCATTTGAGTCCTCCGGTGAATAAGATGTCGTGTCCTACAAACTCTTATTGTACCTTACGTATCCTCTCTACTAATAGGTGATTGTTGAGTGCTAGGCCACTTAAAACAGGGGAGATCACGAATTGTTTAATTGTTTTCCGTTATATGGATAGAAAAGACGCGGTTTACGTCGAGAGGGTCCTGTGGTCAATGAAAAGGGCGGCCTCATGACGGCCGCCCCACATGTGGGGGTATGCGATATGCAAGTACAGTATAAGGTGAACGATTTCTCGAAAGCTACCGAAACCGTTTACACGAAAAGTGCAGAACAGGTTCCTATGAATTCTAGCCCATCTCGCGTGCGGCGATGTAAAATGGAAAGTGTTTTTAGAATTGACAGTACATTAAGTTGTTCCACATCGATTCTGGGGGGATTACATGAAGACGCGTGCAGACGCCTTACAGTTGTTGAAACAGTATACGAAATCTGAGTCCTTGCTACGGCACGCGTATGCGGTGGAAGCGGCTTGTCGCGCTTATGCCGAAAAGTTTGGGGAGGATGTAGAAAAGTGGGGCATAGCCGGGCTATTGCACGACTTCGACTACGAAATGTACCCTTCAAAAGAAGAGCACACGATTGTCGGATCCCGCATTTTAGCTGAACAAGGTTATCCGGAAGACGTCATCTACGCCATCCGCGCACACGCCGATTACAATCATCTGCAACGCGACACGCCGTTGAGCAAAGTCGTATTCGCTTGCGATGAAATATCTGGTTTCGTGATGGCTGTTGCAATGGTTCGACCGACAAAGAACCTCGCAGAAGTAGAAGTGCGAAGTGTGAAGAAGAAATTAAAGGATAAGGCGTTTGCCCGTGGCGTGAACCGGGATGACGTATACTTGGGGGCCGAGGAACTGGGCGTAAGCCTCGATGATCACATCGCGACGGTGATTGGTGCCCTAGCGGCGATTGCACCGGAACTCGGTCTTGACGGCGCAAGTGCCTAAGTTCATACGCGACGGGAAACATACGAAACGCTGGGGAGAAGAACGCCCCCAGCGTTTCATGAAAGTTGCTGTATCAGATTTCGAAATCGAGCACAATAATGTCCTGGCGGCCAATATCTAAGGTGTATTGAACAAATTCTTGGTGTTTTGGGTGAGGTATGTAGTGGTCAAGTGCCTCACGGTCTTTGAAGCGAACGGTTAAACCCACCTGAAATCCTTGATTTCTTCCTGAGAAGTCCCGTCCAGCCACAAAGTCAACAATTCCCGGTATTTCATCTTGAAGTGTGGCTGCTTTTTCAATGCATTCCTGCATTTGCTCGTCTGTGGTATGGGGACCAAATTTGAATAGCACGACGTGTTCGACCACTTGTCATCCCTCCATTCGTGATAGAATTACCATACCGCATGTCGTGTCATCGCGCATCTTCTTGGCGTAGGAATTTTGTTTGGATAGCAATGCCCAATTGACACGCACTGGAAATCGGTGTAGAATACATATTGAGCAAGGATCTCACTTGTTCGATACAATATCTGCTTTCAACTCGACCCTGGTCGTATTGGGCAGTGTTTGTGCAAATTGAAGTGTGCATGTAGCACCATGGAGGAATTTTTTTGCAACAAGGTACAGTGAAATGGTTTAACGCTGAAAAGGGCTTTGGGTTTATCGAAGTTGAAGGCGGCGACGATGTATTCGTGCACTTTAGCGCAATTCAAAGCAATGGCTTCCGTACGCTTGATGAAGGTCAACGCGTTGAATTTGATATCGTTGAGGGTCCTAAGGGTCCACAAGCAGCGAACGTAGTTCGACTGTAATTTTTTAAAAAGAGCCTGTGCAGTGATGCATAGGCTCTTTTTTTTTATGACTGCGTATGAGATGTGGGTGACGTTTTTCTATACAGTTATGTCTACATATGTAGACACATATAGTCGCGTAACCTATAATGATGTCGGTGATGTCGAATAAGGTCGAATGTCGTCGACGGGTGGTGTTTACGGTGTTTTATTGCCTTAGGTGTCAGAGTCTTGTCCCTGAGGAGCGTGCCCAGTGGGTGTACCAAACGGGGTTTCGCCGAGTAGATAAGCAAGTATACCGATTAGGCCGATGTGGAGATACATACTGTAACGCGCCTGACAAACAACCTGTTACGGAAAAAAAGCTGCCGCCTGAGTTCGGGGATAGGGATGTAGACTGACGGTCGAGATGTTCATGCGATGACAAATGGATATCCTCATCCATGTTGCAGACTTAAGTGAACGGCGTAGGTTGTTCGCGCGGGGTGTTCTTTTAAGCCCATATGCACCGGTTCTAACATATCCACCAGAAAAAATGCATCGTGATGGAAATCGTAGACGAGTCGGCCAATGGGCTGCGGAACATCGAGACCTGTTTCTCGTGCCATCGCTCTTGTTTCATGGTCTTTTGGCGAGTGAATGGGTGCCAATTTGATGATACATTCGTGTTCTGAGACAATCTCAGCGTGTAGTGGTTCCCATACTGTAATACTGTGATCTGCGAATAAGAAAGACGTCGACATGATACCCTCCAACGATACGATTTCCCCTATTTATTAATGAATGGTTTCACATCCATACGAACATCATGCATTGGTGCATCTCGAATTGCAAATGGCTGTTTTTGCGCCAGTTCTGTATCCTGCTTTAGCATCCCAAAAATTACTGTGGCAATCGACCATTTCCCTGCGGAGATGGTCATTTATCTATTTCTGCCCTTGTGTACCTCACATATTACTGTAGCAAGTCCAGCGGAAAGGAATGATGATTGTGGCACGGCTTCGATTGCCTGGCGATACGCCTGCAGAACGGGCTCAACAACTTATCGACGCAGTTCAACAAGGGCTTGCCAATTCGAATGCGAATCTGAGTGCGAGCGCCTCGGGCAGCATCACTGTGGGCGGTACCAACATTCTTCAATCGTTGGAGAATCTGCTCGCAAACCTGCTCGGGGGTTCCACGGGCGGGAATCCTGCGGAGCCCGCAAGCATCCGTCAAGTGTTGCTCAATAATCTGAATCGGAACGTGGTCATATCCACTGCGTTCGAACCGGTGACCGGTACGATTATCGCCGTGGAGAGGGACTACGTCGTGGTGGTTGAAACCACCTCCAACCTCGTGCTTATTCCAATCGCGCAAATTGGGTCCGTAACACCAGCGTAACCTGGAAGGGAGATGTAAAGTATGCCGTTTAGAGCGACCTTTGCCGCTGAATTGAACCGTCTGGCCGGTACGAATGTGGAAGTTGCTTTTGATAATACGATTGTCGATGGTACCATCGCCTTCGCTAGCGCGGGCGTTCTGGGCTTGGTTCAGTCTACAGGTGGTTACACGCCGACCAATCAGACGACTTTTATTGCCATAAATGCAATCGACTTCGTCCGGCTGTTAAACGTGTAATGCGAAACAAATAGGCTGCATTTATAGGCGACGGGATCGTCGTCTATTTTTTTATCGGGTTAGCTTCAATCAGGCAGGTGCAACTACCCATTTTTCATGGAGATAGTTGAACATCCGTGAAACCCCTGTAACTTTCACCATACAACTAGTAGCAAGTCCACGCGAAAGGAATGATTTCATTGGCGCTTAATTTGTCTGGAGATAATTCAAGTCAGCGGATTCAGCAATTAGTTAGTTCACTTCAACAAACACTCAATGACCCGAGCCTCAGTGTATCTGCTGAAGCAAGTATCGGCGGTACGAACATCTTGGGTTCCTTGGAGACGCTGCTCGCTAACTTGACGGGCGGATTGACCGGCGGCAATCGTACGCCTAGAAACATTCGTCAGGTGCTCCTCGGCCTGTTGAATCAAAATGTGACCATCACCACACCGTTTGAGCCGGTTACTGGAACACTGACGGCCGTACAGCGGGATTATGTTGTAGTCATTGAGACAACGGGCAACACAGTACTCATTCCGATTGCACAAATCGAGTCCGTCACCGCAGCCTAAAGAAGAGGGGGATATGCATGCCATTTCAACCGACCTTCGCCGCTGAGTTAAATCAATTAGCTGGGACACAAGTGGAAGTCGCATTTGATAACACCATCACGGAAGGCGTCATCTCTTTTGCCAACGGCGGCGTACTCGGCCTTGTTCAAATGACAGGGGGCTACACGCCGACGAATCAGGTTACGTTCATCGCGACCACGGCAATTGACTTTGTTCGTTTGCTCAACGTGTAACCAGCGGGGTCCAATGGACGGGGAATAGGCGGCATTTTTGTCGTCTATTCCCCCACGACTGAAGGTTGTGTGTTTTACCAATTATTCATATGCTCCCGGATGTTTTGTAACTCTCGCAGCCGGCCTCGCGTTTCTAAAAAATCCTTGACCGCCTCAAAGTTGGCGTTTTCATCGACCGATTTTAGCATGTCTCTTAGCTTGTTCAATTGCGCCGTGAGATAGTCGATACGTTGCTCGATATACCATTGCGCTGGCTTTGTTCGTTTGCGTTGCATCACCCTTATGTCCCCTCGCTCTTGGCGAACCCCGATTCGTTTCATGTTCTCTACGTAAATAAGTCGTAAATTTTCGACAAATATTGCATGCCATCGAGGCGTTCAAATAAAATGTTTATCACTTGTACCTCGTGAATGGGGTCTTTTTGTGAAGAGAATAGGCACAACGAAGGCCACCTGGTGACGGGTGGCCTTCGTCATTCTTCGGTGGGTTGTGGTTCTGCTTCAGCGACATCAGCGAGGGATTCGAATTTGATCTCACGAGCACTTACACGTTGCACAGTTTGTTCAATCGTGAATGGGAAAGTCTCGTCTTCGTTCATCTTCAACACCCCTTTGGCTTATCGTTTCCAAATCATACCCGTTTTATTATGCGTATTCGATAAGGGTCCATCATGTTCCAGGAAATTAAAACCATTTAATACCTGCTTTAGGATTTATCGTTGTCACCCCAAAATTTTCCCCAGGATAAAAATGCCGGTGTGAGGCAAAATGCGAAAAATCCCCAGTGAGCGGTGAAGAGGGATATCAAGATACAAATGATTGGGATTCCGATGGCCAGTATCCTACCCAGTTGTTTCTTGTTCATATTGAATCACTCTCTTCCTAATAGGAAATCGAGGTATTTTCCGTTGAGTGAGTTTGAGTTTATGTTTTAGTTATATCACGATTTTCGACGCTTACACTATCGATGTCTGCCTGAAAAATGACACAATATCACCACGAATTACGGGGGACTTATTTTATGTTCCGTGCCTTCATGAAGTACACTACTTGTAGATATTGACCGATAGGTTTGGAGAGGACAGGCGTAACATGCAATCGTACGACGAGACAAAAGAATTTATCACAACCTGTCACCGGGAACTCGCGAAAGACCCAGCGGAAACGGGGCGTCGATTGGCGGAGGTTCAAAAGGAGCTTGAACAAGGGAGGTCATATGAACCGACCTATGAGGAATTGGAGCATGGCGCTAGGATGGCTTGGAGAAATAGCAATCGCTGCATTGGTCGGTTGTTTTGGAGAGCGCTAAAGGTGTTTGATGAACGACATTTGCAACATGCAGATGACATTGTATCGGCGTTGTATCGCCATATCGACTATGCGACGCACGGAGGGAAAATTCGCCCGACCATCACGGTCTTTCACCCGAAAGTCCGCATATGGAATCATCAATTGATTCGTTATGCGGGCTATGAAACGGCTGATGGGATTCTCGGAGATCCGCATTCGCTCGCATTTACACGGGCATGTATGCGTCTAGGGTGGCAGGGGAGGGGCACAGCATTTGACGTCCTGCCAATTGTGTTTCAGATAGATGGAAATGCGCCGCAGTGGTTCGCGATTCCGGATGAGTTGATTCTCGAGGTTGAGATTTCACATCCGGAACTCGCTGAATTCCGAGAACTAGGGCTGAAATGGTATAGTGTACCCATTATCTCGGACATGGCGCTCGACATCGGCGGCGTTCGCTACGCTGCAGCGCCGTTTAATGGGTGGTACATGGAGACAGAAATTGGTGCACGCAATCTTACGGACGAACGGCGATATAATATGCTCCCAAAAGTGGCTGAACTCATGGGGTTGAACACAAACAGTCATACGACTTTGTGGAAGGACAAAGCGCTCGTCGAGCTGAATGTCGCGGTATTACACTCGTTCAAGGAGCGTGGCGTCACGATTGTCGATCACCATACGGCCGCCGAACAGTTCGCGCATTTTGAGCGGATGGAAGGGGATGCCGGTCGCAGGGTTACAGGCGATTGGACATGGCTGATTCCACCACTGTCTCCCGCGACGACCCACATTTTTCATCAGGAGTACGACAATCAGGTGGTAAAACCGATGTATGTCCGGCAGGATGCCCCCTTTGACACAGGGTCTCTTTGAGTTTGTTCGGATGCGTACCGTCAACCAAATCGATGGACGGTACGCATGTTGTTATTTCAAATACACTTCTTTTATAGTTTCACAATGGTCCGGCCGCGCGCCTGACCTTGCAAGATTTGAGACAGTACGTTTGGTAGTGACTCCATCGTTACCTCGTTGACAATCTGTTCAAGGGCTGTTTTGGGCTTTAGCTCCGCGCCAATGCGTTCCCACAGCGGGGCGCGGACAGCCATCGGGCACCAGACCGAGTCAATGCCAATAAAGGAAATCGCGCGCCGCATGATGGGGAAAACGGTCGTCGCGATTTCGGGTCCGCCTGTAAAGCCGCTCGTGGCAACCGATCCGCCATATTGAAGCGTATGGAAAATGTAGATGAGGGATTTTCCGGCCACCGGATCGACTGCGCCAGCCCAACGCTCAGGTAGATCAACAGGGCGCGCATTTTCGGGTACGACCAGTTCGTCGGTGTGGATAATATCTGTCGCTCCGAGTTCTTTCAGGAATGCGTGTTCCGTTTGTTTGCGCGTCGCGGCGGTCACGGAGTAGCCTAACTGACTGAGCATCGACACTGCGGTGCTCCCTACGCCACCGGTGGCACCGGTTACGAGAATAGGTCCTTTCTCTGGCGTAAGTCCGTTGTCTTCCATTCGTTTTAAGGAGAGCGCGGAGGTGAAACCAGCGGTTCCAAGTATCATGGCTTCGCGCATGGAGAGCCCTTTTGGCAGCGGTACCACCCATTCTGCTGGAACCCGTGCCACTTCGCTAAAACCTCCAAAGTGACCGGTCCCTAAATCGTAGCTGGTGACGATCACTTCATCGCCCTCGTGGAACCGCCTGTCCGTTGAATGAATGACCTCGCCTGCCAAATCAATGCCAGGTACCATCGGGTATGTTTGTACTAATCGGCTGTTTGGCTGGGATACGATACCATCTTTGTAGTTCACGCTCGAATAGCGTACACGGATGGTAACATCTCCAGCGGGAAGGTCATTCAATGTCAATTCGCGTATACCTGAATGAAATGTGGAACCTTGTTGGTCTACGACAAAAGCACGAAAACGATCCATGCGATAAAACCTCCATCTGGTTATCCGTTTCGGTGATAAACCCGAACTATATTGTACCCCCCTACTACGGAGACTTTCCAATTGCGGTAAAATCCTGATTGGAAGCGGGGCGTGGGGGGCTCTCTCACATGAGGACCTCATATGCACACAGGGCATCCGTTTCTGGGATGCCCTGTCATGTAAATTTAATCTCCTTCAGCTTTGATAGCCTGCACGACTTTATACACGAGTAACGCCATCGCCGGGCGTGTAATGTTTCGGCGCTGTGCGGGGCTTTGTGTGCCGTTTCGAAGATGTTGTTTGTATCGCCTTTCGTATTCTCTATGGCAATCACGGCATTGACGAGTCAGTTTACCAGCGCGGGTTGAAAATTTCTCTGACGTCCATGGCAGTTCACGACCGCATGTGCGGCATCGTTGTAATGGCGTCACGAAGAAACGTCTCCTTTCATAACGGTATGATGGATGAATTTTGGCCATAGCTTGTCGTCAATGGTCTGTGTCTCTAAGACACTCGCCTGAACTGGGTAACTCCAATAGTATCCTTGACTTAGATAGGTACCCGTTAAATGCAGCGCCTCGACATCAGATTCTGTCTCTACGCCTTCGCCGATGACCCCATTGACTTCCGCGTAGGATGCGAGCAGCGTGATGAGCCGAAAGCGTGACGGTGAATGTGCAATCCCTTGCACGATAGTTCGGTCAATCTTGATAAAGTCGGGCTGCAATTCGACCATCGCGAGCAGGCTAGCACCACCACGGCCCAAATCATCCAGTGCGACGCGGAAGCCTTGTGTCTGTAAATACACGACGCTGTTCTTTAACGCGAGTGGATCAGCCAGTGATGACTCTGTCAGTTCTATCACGATTTGCGTCGCATGAAGGCGGTGTTTGTCCACGATCTGTTCAAAGGAAGCTAGGAATCCTCGTTCTAATAGACTGTTTGGCGTCACGTTGATAAACAACGGCCTTTTGTCTGCCAATGCGGTCTGGGCGTAGTTTGACAGCGCGCTTTCGATGGCGACAAGGTCAGCCTGAGCTGTCAGTTCGTACTGAACAGCCAGGTCAAACCACGTATCGGGTGGTATCCCGACGCCGTTGAGCGTCGGGCGGCTGAGTGCTTCGTACGCAAAGATATCTCGATCACGGTGACTCATGATTGGCTGAAACACCGTGTGTAAGCTGTTTGTGTGAATGAGCGACGCAAATTCCGAACGTTTCAGCGATGGCGACAAGTTTCCGTTGTACACGAGGCCGGCTGTGTGCTTGGTCACAATCAATTCACCTACTCCAATGGCTATTCTTAAGACAGCAACGATTTACGACAGCTTCCAAAAAGACATGCGGTACGAAGTGATGTAGTTAGTGCGTGTCGTCTGGCGAAAGGCGAAAACGCTCAATCAAGTGTTGTAATTCATCCGCAACTTTTGCCAATTCGGTTGCTGATGCAGAAATTTCCTCCATCGACGCCAATTGTTCCTCTGTCGCGGCAGACACGGATTGTGTCCCTGACGCCGTTGATTCCGCAATTTCGGTGACCTGGCCAATTGCCTGTGCGACTTCATCGCTGGAGGCGGCCATCTGTTGCACTGCGGCAGAGACTTCATGAATCTGATCGGCGACATGTGTGACGAAGTCGCGGATTGTGTTAAATGACGTGTCCGCCTCTGTGACTGCCGTGATGCCTTCCTCGACAGATTCTGTCGCAGACAATGCGACCGTGGAGGCGTTGTCGGTATCCGTCTGAATGGCATGAATTAAATCGGTAATCGCCTGTGCTGAACTGGACGACTGTTCAGCCAGTTTGCGGATCTCGCCTGCGACAACAGAGAATCCCTTGCCATGTTCGCCGGCTCGAGCTGCCTCAATCGCTGCATTCAGTGCCAGAAGGTTCGTCTGTGACGAGATATGGGTGATAGCTTCTACGATGGTACTGATTTGTTGCGAACGCTCGTCTAACTTCTGGACCGAGTTTGCTAGGTCAGTGACCGAACTGCGAATTAATTGCATGTGTTCAACGACCGCTTCAATCGAGTGTCGGCCGGTTCCTACTGCGTCCGAGGCGGAGGATGCAGTTGCCGATACCGATTGCGCGCGTTCCGCAATTTGTTGGATGCCCTGTGACATCTCTTCGATGATTTGATTGCCATTCTCCACGCTTTGAACCTGTTGTTCAGAGCCGATCGCGACTTGCTCAATCGTTTCTGCAATCACTTGTGTCGCCTGAGCGCCTTGACCCGAACTTGCCATCAGTTCTTCTGCAGAAGAAGCAACTTGATGAGACGTGTCTCGGACGTCGTAGAGAATGGATTGTAGGGATTGGCGCATTGCTTCAAAGTTTCGACCGAGATCACCGATTTCGTCGCTGTTTTTGATGTGGACTGGTACGGTGAGATCTCCCTTACTAATTTGCTGAGCAGAGCGGACGAGAATTTGCATTGGCTTGAGAATGGAGCGAACCACGATGAACATCAGTAACAATCCGAGAAGTAACGCGATAATCAGTA
The DNA here is from genome assembly GCF_022674245.1 of Alicyclobacillus acidoterrestris. GTDB lineage: Bacteria > Bacillota > Bacilli > Alicyclobacillales > Alicyclobacillaceae > Alicyclobacillus > Alicyclobacillus acidoterrestris. The sequence continues at coordinate 3,396,662 of NZ_CP080467.1, read as the reverse complement.
CGGTAATCGTGGTGCGCAGAATCGGGTTGGCAGCCTCCGTCGATTCACTGTCTGAATACGTCCCAGCAATCTTCCAGTCGGTAAGTCGGTTCGTCGTGAATACCATCTGTGCCGGAGTGCCGTCCATCGTGTAGTCGAGCGTTCCGTTGGTCGACTTATAAAGTCCGTCGATTTCGGAGCCCGTGGCTTTGGCGCCAGGTTTTTGCCCACGAAATGCGATAACGTCTTTATCGCTATCTAGGAGTACGACATAACCTGCGTGGCCGATTGTAATGTTATTGATAATCGACTGAATCGTTTTGAGCTCCAGGTCCTCGGCGATCACCGCTTGGCGGTCTGCTGTCTGTTCGGCAATCGTTACGACTTCCTGACCCGAGGAAACCGACACGTACGGCGCTGTAATGATGATTCTGCCAGGATTTTTTACGGCTTCTTGATACCACGGTCGCTGCCTAGGGTCATATGTTTTGGGCATGATGTTATGTGGCGCGTTGATGAACGCACCATCGGCCGTGCCGATATAAGTCGTCTCCAATTCAGGATGCTTGGCCTGGTACTTGTCCACAAAATTCCACATGTCGGCTTGTGGCAACCCATTGATTTCGCTGGCCAGTATCTGAATATCTTGTTCTTTCGCTTTTATGTATTGATTGATGGTGTCATTGACCAGGTTTACACTGGATTGCGCGGCACTGTTCATTTGTGTGCTGACGCTCGATTTTGCCGATTCATAAGAAAATGCGCTGATGGCGACAGACGGAATGATGATGACTGCTGAAAATGAAAGAAAGAGCTTTGGGCCAATGTTCAATTTCATCTCGTATCTCTCCTACCCCGATTTCATGGTTATCCACTCTCTATTTATCCAGTACACTCCTTCCAAAAAATAAAGGGACCCAAAAGTGGGTCCCCGAGATCATGCCGCTTTATTCGGCAACTGGCTGGCATATTGTTGTGGAACAACAACGTAGCCCCTGTAGTTTTGCGTCCTTAGATTTCTCTAAGTTTGCCATTTCGAAAAGCCCAAAACATTGTATTACAAATCGACACAATTGGACAACATTCGACTATTTCTCAAATTTGTCCATTCTGTTGCATAAGCAAAATATTTCATTTCACTTATCCCACGAATGTGTGTCGATGGTACAGGGCCTTCGGTGTCCACACGAACCGCGTTTACTTGAATACTGTGGTCGTGGAGGTGTTTATCATGCCGCAACCCAGGAGAAGGGTGAATCGGAGTACTCGGGTGATCTCGATTTTGCCCGGCCAAGGCGTGCTGGTTACCACGGGTCGAAAGGGTGACAGAAAACAGGCGGGATGGAACCGCAGCACACGGTTTATCACCGTCCGCCCTGGCCAGAATGTGTTAGTTATCGCGATGAATGACCCGAATCGTCGATTTATGGGGCGTTTCTGAGCTACACTTCGGTGTAGCTTTTTTAGGTATTTATCCATAACTGGTTGTGGTGGCATCCGCGCCAGGTCGTGACCAGGCGCGGCGTTTTCTGTTGCTTCGAGAAGCTGAGTGAAGAAAATTTCTATTTGTGCCCATGGAAAGAATACGCATTGTGGTAGATGTCGACGTCTGGGTATGTGAACAGACTGGCCTGGCTTTCGAGATTTCTCAATCTTTGCTCCATGAGATTCAGGCGTCGCTCGTGCTCTGTGAGCCATGCATTATAGCTATTTTGCGGCACCTGAGCGGGATACGGCCGATACGCGTTGTAGACTTCTGGCTGCCAGTATGCCATCGGCGGGTACGGGAAATACGTCGTTGGGGGATACTTCCGCTGGCCGTAAATCAAAGTTTCCGCCTCCCAAATAGGTGTTTATCTAGGCCTAATGTATGATGGCATGCACAGTGATGTATCGGGCAAACGTCCATTCTGCTTGGATAGCATGATGCTTCTTCAGAATAGCACGGCTGTCTTCATTTCCGATATTTCAGTGACGATCGTTAACCCCAATATGCAGGTGTCAGGAAATGTGGAAGCGATTACAAAAATCTTGTTCACAAAGCAAGCGTTTTACACGCAAAAACGTTCATATTGCAATCGCTTTACCACCCACTCCGGGCATTTTCAAGGGCATATACTGGAGACAAATCCAAGGAGAGAGGTTGCGATAAGTATGGAACAGTTCAACACAAACGCGATGCGCTGTGTACACGAGGCAGTTCTACAGGAAGCTGCAAATAGAGGTCAAGCTTATAAGACAACCAGGACTTCTGGTCACTTCTTCCGCAAGCTGTGGAACGGGTTAGCAGGCCGCAAATGATGGAATGGCACGTCGCGATCAAAACGAAAACGCAGTATTTGATAGGCAGTCACAGGTGTTCGGGACACTCCCCCAACATGTGGCTGCTGTTTTATTGTACAGACCGAATATTGTAAAGACCGAATCGTTATTATCATCATTTAACCTCTCTGACGGAACACCATTTCGCCGTTCTTGCATAGGATGTGTGAGCATCTCTTTGGTGGTGAGAATGCGATGCGAGAACGCATGGTATGGATTATCTTGGGAGCTTTGTGCCTAACCCTCTTCGTGTGCCTGCTGCTTGTCGTCATACGGTATCTCGCCGTGTTCATTGCGATATTTCTGTTTTTGTTGTTCTTGGTTATGTTTGTTCAAGCCAGTTACCCCGCTTTTCGACGTAAAAAGCGCAAGCGAAGATGGCGTAAGCCGAAATGGTAATCATTTTGATCCGTCGGTGAAGTTCCGATTCAGACGGAACGCATTGTGATAAACGACAATTCGCTAAAAATGTTGGCGCAGATTTAATTCATTTTGCGTCGAATTTTTTTTGCTGGCGATGCCGTATCCGACCCAAAGTTCACTTCAAACGCGATTTGAAAAACGGCTACGGTGATACTCACGATTGGGCTTACAAAATATAAACCATTCCCCGCGTAGTGAACGATATCATAGATACTCCATTGATACTGGGACAAAAATACCAGCGTCATGATGACGTTACATGCGATAAACGTAATCAGTGCTCTCCACCACATCAGTTATCCCTCCAGTTGTAGCCTGTGTAGGAATCCGCAAGGTCATGTACACCGCAAATTCCACCATTGGCCCTGTCCGATATTTCCTGACGCGCATAAGATGCCATTGGAATGCCGAAGGGAGGCGGTCGGTGTGGGAGCGTATAGTGTGCTTGCACGAATCCCAGGCACAGTAGAAAATGACGCGTTTTACTTCACACTGAATGTAAATGGGGTAGATGTGCCGCAGATGATTCTCGACACAGGCGCATTCGAGTTGACGTTTAATGCGACAGTGGCGGATAGTCTCGGACTCAAAAACCTCGGCCCCATACAAATTGGTGGTGTGGGTGGTACAGTGCAGGCTTACCAGTCCGTTTGTACGTTGAATTTCGGAGGTCGGACATATCAAGACGTACCTTGCATTGTCGATCCCGACTTCTCAGGTTCGGGACTGTTTGGGCTTCGTTTTTTTGTGGATAGTCAATATGCGCTTGCCTTGGATCCCATCAGTCAGCAGTTTTTTATTTTGGGTGGATCAACCGCCAGTTGATATGAGTATATTATGCTGCACAGCGTGTATACTGTAACTCCCGAGTGCAAAAGCACGATGAAGGGCCGCGCCCAGAACACCATGGTGATGACAGATGGAGGGCGCGGTATTTTTGTGCAGTGTTGCGCAACTTATTTTAAACGCTTGATTGTTGGTGGCTTTCTTGGAGGAGTCGGAGGTGTAGGCGGGTTCATGCCAAAGGCGTTTTCCATATCCTGTGTAACTTGTTTTAAAGCCTCATAACATTCCTCATCGGAAACTGAGGAATCCCAGATTACATCACAGTGCCCATCTTCGTAGACGATGACGTTGACCACATATCGAACATCGCTCATTCGTATCCTCCTTTATACGTGCCATTCCTTCTACGGTATATGATACACAAACACGATTTCCCTTTCACTAGGATTCCAGTTCAACGATGTCCCACCCTCTAATACGCAGAGGACATTTGCCGCGCAATTTCGCAGTCCGACTGAGGTTGTGAAACATATCCTGGGTTAGGAGGCGATTTTGCAATGGCGACATACCGAATTATTGTTGACATTTCACAACGGAAATTACATTTATTAGACGGTAACAGAGTAGTGAGGTCCTTTCCCGTGGGCATTGGGAAAATCGCGACAAAAACGCCGCTAGGCGAGTATCGAATTGTGAACAAAGTACCGAATCCAGGGGGAGCGTATGGCGCCTATTGGATGGGGTTGTCTCGGCCTCATTACGGCATACATGGCACCAATCGTCCATCGAGTATCGGGCATTTGGTATCCCATGGATGCATTCGCATGTACAACAACGATGTCGTGTACCTGGCGAAATTGGTTCCCTTGCAGACGCGTGTAACCATCAGAAAATAGGTATCTAGATAACCTTGGAATGAAAAAATAGGACAGATGTACTGTCCTATTGACCTTCGCGCTTTATTGTTTTGATTTTCCAATAGGATTCTTTTACTATCTGCGGCATCCAGGGCAGCCTGGATCGACTACAACATTTCTCGTAACGGGGACATAGTAGTGTCTTGGAACGTTGACAATGACCCGGCGATTGATGTTCACGACTGGATGAATATAAGGGACCGTTCGTGGGATATAGGTATTGTGAACGTTATAGACAGGTGGGCAGATGTGAGCAGGACAGTTCATCGTTTATACCTCCATTTCATTCGGTCTTGGTAACAATAAATGCAGGTATGGAGTGCTTGGAAACCGACTTTCGCCTGATTCATGACAGTACTGTTAGGGGATGACTTTCACCCACTACCCATCACGGTAGTGGTTTGTTCGTGTTTAGCGCGCTTTGGTTCTGGACAGCCATTTTTGCCTTGTTGGACGAACACCCTGCGTTCGGGATACCTCACGATTGGCACTCTTTTCAAAGCTTACAAAAACATCGGTGATTAGCTTTGATACGACCATCACCACCATATAGCCTAAGAAGAGATAAAAATAGTTCATCCAGTAATACAGGTGGAACATATTGAGTGCCGACATAATGGGTTTGAATACAAACGCAAAGATTAGGCTGGTGATTGTCGCGTAGAGGTAATAATTCCTGTGGGTATTCGTCGTCCACTGGTAAACCAACATGTACACGATAGGCACGAGTGAGACATCTAACGACACGCTCATCGGAAGAAATGGAATGAGTTTGTACGGATACGACCATAATGCACGCTCAGCCCCAAACGCATCAATATACCCAAACCAGACGTGGACATTAAATCCGAAGAATCCAATCAGCAGTGCTCTTCTCCTGTCTAACATCACGTAAAGAAGTACCAGCGGAGCAATCAACAAAAAACAAGTGAACCAAAATTGCCAGGTGGCAGGACCGGAGTAAAGTGACCAGTAATGGGTCCACTGGTCAATGGTCGATCTCTGCAAGTGATTCATATGGCTCAAGTACTGACTTTGTGATTCCGGCACGTTGAGGTCCCTTCCTTCAATCTTTTACATTAACTTGCGCATATTTTTGAAAAAATTCTTGTGAGAGAGACAAATCGAAGATGTGACGGAATGATTGGAATGGGAGCCTGTACGGTGTGTTTTAAATAAAATCCTTCGTCTGTCGATGACGAACAAAACCGTCAGCCCCACCTACGCTGACGGCCTTGGCAGCCACCATTGCTGCCCTACCCAGAAACACGAGGCCTAGTATATGCCATGTCAGCTGAAAAGTATGTCGAACGGTTGTGGCTGAACTTTGTGAATTTAGAGCAGGACATCATCGTTACTCAAAATTTTCTACTGTGGTGTTTCAATGATCGAGGCACACTATTACGTATCCAAGTGAAAGAGGTGAAATTCTTGGGACCAGAAATGATGTCGTGGTTTAGAGATGCAGATGGTGAAACGTTCGTTTGGGCACTCATCGCCTCAGCCATCATTGTAGGTACGTGTTTCGGGTTGTGGTATTGGGACAGATTTCTAAATCAAGTGCACGAAAATGAGAATTTGCGAGACAGCGACAGTCAAAAGTAAATGGAAAGGCACCCTAAGGGGGTGCCTTCTGCTTAAACTGAATACATCAGGTTTTTCTCTTGTTTCTGAAGTACATGCTTAAGTAAAATAGTGGTGCCGCAATGATAACAATTCCACCTACACCCCATATCCACTCGTATGACAAGTTATCACCCCCTTGTGCACACTCCTCGGAAGTTCCTGTTACACGCTTTCGTCGATGTGAGATTCATATATTTTCACTTAATGTAAGCACGTGTAGGGTTTCTATACATTTGCGGTGAAGGGCATCGCGATATCCAGGGAATACAGCATTCGGTCATGGGTGGAAAAGCATCCTAATAGTGGTTAGGTATTATGATTTTGGTTTTAATGTTTTTTCAAGAGAGCGAAGTGCTAATACATTTCCAGTAATACCGAACACGAGCCGTCCTCCTTTACTGATGGATATGCTGTAAATATATAGTTGCTGGATTGCCAGCATAAATCCGATAACACGGTTGAACCACCTGTACACCGGACCGCCATTCGGAAGCGCTGCGATGCCGCCGGCGTTATCCCTTTGTGGTCCGGGTTGTAAAAGGACCGAGGTTGTGGAAAATGCCATTTTGTGCGGAAAGGAACCGTAACCTACACCTGTTATGCCAAAGGAGTTTTGCATTAGACCCCAACCTACCCCCAGATTCAACAAGGTAAGGATAATTCGGTCCAGCTCGTTGTGGTTTCTTTCTTTCAGCATGGATTGGATGGTTTGTAACTTGAACAGGTCGGACTGAACTGTAAAAACGATGCCACTGCCTACCACTGTGGGATTTTGAATGTATGCCTGTCCTGTTAGCAGTAAAAAAGCGAGTAGCGCTTCGAGTTTGATAAACGTTTGTGCAGTCAAGCTGCCTTTCGGGGAATTGCCGGGGGCGCGCAAATATCTGGATGCACCGGAAGTCAAACGCGAAAAAAGGGGGCCTCGGACGACAAACGCGAAGAAGCCAGCGCGAAAGGTGAGTACATTGATGTCTACATAGCCTAGCGCAATGAGTAGGCCTATAATTTGCCCAAGTTGTTTTCGGGACAACGTCAGAAATAAGTCCATTAACGGTTCACCACACTCGGTGGGGACTGTGATTTTTTCCATACTGGTGTCATTTTTGCAATTGCATACAAGGCCAGAAGTGACATTCCAGCGACGGATACGACTCCGAATCCGTCACGAATTTTATTTGAGCGTTTTGCAGAATTCGATTTTTCACCGTTTCTCGCACATATATAGTGTACGAACTATCAATGGAACACTATATATAGTGTCAAATGCGTTGTGAACGTTAATTCTGCAAAACGCTCATTTGTGAAGCGCACCGAGTTATCTGGTGTATTCATACGATGCCCTCCGTTTATGATGGCATAAAAAAGAAAAAGAAAAACAAAGCAAGTCCTGTAATAAATAGAATGGAATCGTGAATTAAATCACTTTTCGACACTGCCATGACTCGCATCCCTCAGTCCGTTTTTTCCATGATATTCAGCAGAGGACAGAAACGATTGTACGGCGGCACGTTGTTTTCGCGTGTTTGTCGGTGTTTGATGGAATAAATTGCTTTTAAGGCGCCAGTACGACGTCCAACTCGTTCGCCGGAATCCGATGTAGTACGATATGAAGTCACACAGGTCGAGAAAGCGGCGCCTGCCTTGGCTTTCCGGCTATTTGAATGTGGAATTTGTGTGAGGACTTTAATTCGCACGTATGTTTTATTGCTTCCTGCTCACAATTTTGTTGTAAGGGGGAATCAATCAGATGTCAAAGAAGCACCCAGAGCCCACGCACAACGATGCGAATAAGACACTCCCGATTGAGGAACATGAAGAGCGAGTCCAGGGTGAGACGAAGAGATCCCGTCAAGGCAAAGGAAAATAGCCTCATCATCGCGACGGCTGTTGCAAGAGGGTTATGAAAAAGAAGGGGGCAGCGGATGCTGCCCAAATTTAGGGTGTTTGTGTAATACCAGGGTATGTACAAGCACTGTGGAATTCAAGTGGAAAATCTGTCCATATCGTATTGCAGGGTTGAACATGCGTTGTATGTGGTGTGGTGCGCGACACCATCTCCATAAAAAAACCACATGACTTCCATTGTGACTCCACATCGAGTTTTTATAATTCATGCTGTGGCGGCCCCTGTCCGTCATGGTCAGATACTTTGGGACAACTTTCGAGTTGTCCTATTTTTATATTGTATTTTCCCGTTTAATGGGTCGTACGGCTGCTGAGCATACGAAGTGGGATGATGCGGGTTGGTGTCGGGTAGTCTAAAGGTAATTCGTTGCGTGACAGCAGGGTGTCTAATTGAGCATCGGCTATTCTAAGTGGTGGTGTGTGAACATGGCTTTGATTGTCATTTCCATAATCATTTTAAATGCTACAGCCATTTTTATGAGTAGAGTCCAATATACTGTGTAAAAAGGGATGGCACCCCGGGGCATAAAATATGAGCCATCCGCCCCTCTTTGGTAGAATGTGAGATTGGAGAAAACCACATTACCAGGAGGGAAACGAAAATGGCTCAATACCAGATTACCCTGAATGACGAATCTTTGAAAGACCTCTTTCTGCAGGATGGGGGTGTCGCGAAGTTGGTCGAACAGGTGCTGAATCAAGTATTACAGGCTCAGGTCACGGAACAGCTGAAAGCGAGTCCGTATGAGCGGACTGAGGAGCGGCGAGGGTACCGTAACGGAACATTGCCTCATCCCATCACGACACGTGTTGGTCGGCTCATCCTGCAGGTTCCACGGATTCGCAATGGCGAGTTTTCAACGGAGCTGTTTGCCCGCTATCAGCGCAGTGAACAGGCACTGGTGATTGCGTTGATGGAGATGGTGATAAACGGTGTATCGACACGCAAGGTGGCCCAGATCACGGAGGAGCTTTGTGGGACGGAATTTTCTAAGTCCACAGTGTCGGCGCTGTGCAAGCGGTTGGATCCAATCGTCGCAGCGTGGAACGAGCGCAGCTTGCGGGAGCACCGATATCCGTTCGTCCTGGTCGATGCTCTGGTGGTCAGGATTCGGGAAGACGGGCGTGTTCGGCCTCGAGCTGTGATGATTGCCGTAGGTATTAACGAAGATGGATATCGCGAGATTCTGGGCCTGATGATTGGTGACAGTGAGTCAGAGGCAAGCTGGCGGGCGTTCTTTGCTTGGCTCAAATCACGGGACTTACGAGACCTAGACATTGTGGTTTCAGACAGTCATGCAGGACTCGTCCGTGCCCTTCAGACGGAATTCCAAGGCTGTACCTGGCACAGATGTCAGACACACTTTATGCGCAATCTGTTGGACGCTACACCAAAGTCACTGCACGAGGATGTCTACACACGTGTACGGGCCATCCTGGATGCGCCCGATATCCAAACAGCTCGACTACTCAAAGACAAGTTTGCCGAGGAGTACGCTGAGCGGGCACCCAAGGCCGTGAAAGTGCTGGAGGATGGGTTCGACGATGTAACTGCGGTGCTGGCTTTGCCTGAGCGTTATCGCCGGCGATTGCGCACGACCAACGGCGTGGAGCGACTGAACGAAGAAATCCGGCGCCGTGAGCGCGTCATACGCATCTTCCCCAACCGGGAGTCAGTGATACGGCTGATCGGGGCACTGCTGATGGAGATTGACGAGGCGTGGACAACAGGCCGTTGCTACCTTAACATGGAAGAATACTGGAAGTGGCGCAAGGAGCAAGAAGTCTCAGACCAACAAGAAAGTAACGCCCATCAGCCGTTGAGTAGATTGTGAGCATGATGCGACACATTCCGAAGAGGGGATTTTACACAGCATTTTGGACTTGATCTTTTTATGCACAAGCGAATTCATTGGTGGGAACTGTATTCGAACGCTTGGTTTGCTCTGTTTTTCGAGTTATTTGCCAATACGTACATCGACTTAAAGTACGACTTGTATGGTTTTTTTGATAAAGGGCCGAGTTGGCAAACCATTTTAATGATGTTTGGTCTGTATCCTGCGGGTAATGCAATTATTCTCAATTTTTATCCCTACAGAAAACATTGGATTCGGAAGATTTTGTACGTTATCTCAATTGATATTATCTGTACCTTATATGAACAGGCAGCCATTCATTTTGGCGTAATGTATTATCATGGCTGGAAGTGGTGGTATTCCGGCTTGGCTTATCTGATTATCATCCCCATTCTAGTGTGGAATAGGCGCATATCCCGCAAGCTCGTCCACAAAGCATACACGGACTAGGAATTGAAAATTACCTGGAAAATTCTGGGTCAGTACGTAACCCCTCATTGTGAAGTCATTTTAAGCTGCACGATTGCATGTTACTTGTCTCGATGCCGTGTATCTATCCTGACATATTCCCCAAATCGAAACAGTATGTTAAACAGTGGCGCCTGTCCATTGCACTGCCAGAAAGAGGGGGAGCATGTGCCTGGAGAATTGTCTGCGTTACTCGCTACCGTTTGTTATGCATTATCTAATATGTTCTTGAGGAGAGGGCAAGAAAAGACGCTTCCATCTGATAACGGCTTATTTCCGATTCTCGCAATTGGTGGCATCATTCTAACTGTCAATTTGATTTTTGACGGAATTGACGATCCGGCACCTCTCTTAATTGGAGAGGGCTGGGTGAAAAATGTGTTTTTTTGTATGTCAGCGGGCATCGTGGGGACGTTTTTAGGAAGACTAGCGCTATATGCTGCGATTCGGAGAATTGGTGCTATCAGAGGGATTATCTTTATCGCCATGGCGCCAGTTGTCACCCTGATGATTGCGATTTCCGTTCTAGGAGAACGGTTGAGTTTACTGGATGTCATCGGAATCGCGCTGCTTGCCTCTGGAATTGCAATTTTAGTGGTCGAGGGCATCGCGTATTCAGATAGAAATATGTTCTCTAAAGTTGTTCGTTCAGGGACCGTGGTCGCTGTGGTGGCAACGCTCTGTCAAGGAATCGGATACTCGTTTCGAAAATTGGGCTCTGGTATTCCGATTGATCCAATTTTTGCCGCAGCGTTAGACACACTAGCGGCGCTTTTCGGGTATATTCTGGTCCTTGTGATGATGGGGAAATTGAGGTTCTATATACAATACTATTTGACCCATATCAACCTTTGGTTAGTTGCCTCTGGATTCCTCAATGCGGCGGCTGTATTTTTGTTTTTTGAAGCGGTCTCTGAAACGAATGTTTCTGTTGTCTCAATGATTACTGGAAGCCAACCTGTTGTGATTGCATTGTTGTGTGGGGTGTTTATGCGGGACTTGGAGCGGCTGACCCGCTTTACCATCATGAGTTCCATCTTTGTGACCTTAGGGGTTGTGATGCTTGGCTTGAAGTAAAGGCGATCATGGCAACGCCTTATCTAAAGCTCCGCGCCCAAGTAGCATGAGGCTTCGAGGGCGCGGTTGTACGACGTCATGGAGGTGTCTGTCCATGGTCATGAACGAAAAATCCCTCAATTCCAGAAGGGGATGTCCTTAGTCCTCGACTTCTGTATGATCTCGCACCACATGCGTATATTGATACCCGTGTTCGCAATGCATGCACTGCACGAGCACAACGAGTTCTCCTTCGGGTACAACCACTTTATTCACTTTCTCGCATTTTGGGCAAATTGAGTCCACTTCCCAGTGCTTATGTGTCGTCATGTCATCGCCTCCATGAAGTGCAATAGAAGTCCAGCACGAGAAGCATAATCTCAGTACATCAAAAAACGATTGAAATGGTCTCATGTTGAACATCGCGGGGCGAAACAGTGATCGTCGATGTTTAATCGGAAATGTTGGATTGTGGGGTCTTGGTCGTGTCGTACGAGAGAAGTTCGGATTCTAAGTCGGTCGACCGCAACCTGTATGGGGTATGTTTGTTCTTTTTGATTCTAACCATCTCGACCATACCGTCCCCATATAGATAAGCGTGAAACCGAAACGTATCCTTCGCTTGTACGATTTGAATAGTTATCGGGTTTTGATTATGCCCATGAATCAATCCGCCTTCGTATAAAAAATTTGCAGCATGAAAAGCATTGATAAATTTTGAGAGCTGCTCGCCTTCTAATGCAATCTCGTTTACCTTGATGGATGTAATCAGATCTCGTTTGAGTTTCGGGTGAGTCGCAAACATGTTGAAGAATTTGTCCGCCCAAGCTGTTGGGGGGCTCATGAAGAATGCACCGATGATGTGAAGTGCCAATAAAATCATGATAATCCAGAAAACCATGTAAAGAACCCCTCTAGAACCGACTTTAACTTTATTATGTAGTATAGATCACGCAGACAGTCATATTCATATTATCCCGGATTTCGACGATTGTGTCCTCATGAACTGGTGTGAATAATTGAAAAGGTGCTCCCCGTATGGCTAAGATGAGTTTGTCGAGAACCACATCTTCGCTAGGAAGGAGCACCTTTTGGGTGAAACAATATAATCATACACGAAGTCAGTTTGCTCGTAAAAGCTCTACAATTCATACTCGCTACGATTTGAATGCCGCCACCTCCTTTGGCGGTGCAAGTGGTCTCATAGATTTCGTTTTGGGAACGGGTATTGACAGGGAGTTTTGGGTACATGGATTACGCAAGGGCAGAAACACCCAGTTCCACATGGACGATATTGCTCTGACCGTCATTTTCGGTTCCTTGCTGGGTCAGGAACGGATTTTCCACTTTGAGGACATCGAACAAGATCCCCTGTTGAAGCTGAAGTTGGACGTGCCGAAACTGCCTGATACGACTCTGTTGTATAAGGATCTGAAGCGGCTCGGTTCCGACGCTGGCATCAAAGCGATACGTTCGGCGCATAGACAAATCCTAAGGTCACTTCTCCCCAAAGGACAAGGCATCGTGGTCGATATCGACTCCTCTGTAGAGACTGTTTATGGCGCGCAGCAACAGTCCGCTGTTGGATATAATCCACACCATCACGGACGAGCGAGTTTCCATCCCTTGCTGGCGTTTGATTCACTCACTGGTTGTTGTCTCTATGATGAGTTGCGCTCTGGTGACGCCCATACATCAGATGGATTTGCGGATTTCTACAAGGCGATGAAAGACCAGTTGCCGGATGGCGTCAACATTCGTGCCGTCCGCATGGATAAAGGGTTTACCGGAGAAAAAGTGTTTCAGATATTGGAGCAAGATCAGCGGGATTACGTCATCAAACTGAAGTGGACCAAGCGACTCGCACAGTTGGCGCAAGCGCCAAATCTCCTCTGGCACTGCATCACAGAGAGTGACCGGGAACATTGTGACGTTACTTCCATCATGTATCAGGCAACATCCTGGGACAGGCCTCGGCGGGTCGTGATTGTGCGTCGCTTAGACATTGACCCCCAGGAGTGCCTGTGTGCGGATTGGCTCTGGGAATACGAGGCGATTGCCACAACGTTTGACTGGAGCGGCGAGGATGTATGGCACTTCTATAACTTTCGTGGTAACGCTGAGAATCACATCAAGGAAGCCAAATATGGATTTGCCATTGACCGATTCTCCAGCCAGAATTTCGATGCCAACAAAGCGCTGCAAGGTCTAAAGCTACTTGCGTATAATCTACTCCTGCTGTACAAGCACGTCGCGCTTCAACCAGGGGTGCGACAGTGGACCGCCGGACGGCTCAGACGAAGACTATTCCATCTACCTGGGATTCTAGTGCGTCATGCACGCCAGTGGAGCATTCGTCTTCCCGTGTATGCAAAGCATCGGTCGTTGATCATGCTTCATGCCGCCACGTAGATTTTTCTTCCAATTGAAAAAGTGGAGTTCATAGCCTGGCTTGGGGAGGGGGGAATTGTGTCCATTGCTCTAGTTCCGTACCATGATTTCGCCGTGTTCGCTAACAAATCCACCAAATACTTGAAAACATGCCCCGGTCAATGACCTCAATCACCTAATCGTCGAAATCCGGGTTTATACAAACTTTTAACTACTCTAAGCAACTATATCCAGGAGTGACCCACTGTCTGAGAATGTGAGTCACTCCAACGATATCATACTTATGCACTTCGATTGACCTAGGCATTGTCCCGCATTGCACCGTGTGTCTTTGCTACGTTAATCTTCATACCGCTTCATGACTAATACGGCATTGTGACCGCCGAAGCCAAATGAGTTCGATATACCGACTTTCACCTCTGCATTTCTAGCCTTTTGAGGGACATAGTCGAGATCACATGCGGGGTCGGGGTTTTCCAAATTAATGGTCGGTGGGATGATACTTTCTCGAAGCGTCTTCACAAGTGCGACGGCTTCAACGCCTCCAGCGGCGCCTAGCATGTGGCCCAGCATGGACTTGTTCGCGGTAACTGTCAGTTTGTAGGCGTGTTCGCCGAACACGCGCTTGATAGCGCTCGTTTCAACTGCATCCCCAATTGTACTGGTGGCGTGGGCGTTGATGTGATCAACTTCTTCCAAGCTGATTCCAGCGTCTTGAAGCGCTTCTTGCATCGCCTGAACTTGACCTGTACCATGCGGCTCTGGGGCAACGATGTGGTATGCGTCGGAAGACGCACCATAGCCAATGATTTCAGCATATATCGTGGCGTTCCGCTGTTTTGCGTGTTTGAGTGTCTCTAGTACTACGATTCCAGCGCCTTCGGAAGCGACAAATCCATCTCTGTCAGCGTCAAAGGGGCGACTAGCGCGCTCTGGTTCGTCATTTCGGGTCGAGAGTGCGGTGGCATTGCCAAATCCCGAGAGGGTCAGATCATTGATAGCTGCTTCAGAACCGCCCGCGATGACGACATCCGCTTTGTCTTGTTGCAACAGTCGGTACGCCTCGCCAATTGCGTTATTTCCGGTAGCACATGCGGTGACAGGGGCAACGCAGGGGCCTGTAGCACCAAAGTGAATGCTGACTTGTGCTGCTGCCATATTGGGAATCATCATGGGAACCAATGTCGGACTTACTCGCTTTGGTCCACGATTTAGTAATGTCTTGTGACTTTCCAACAATGTTTGAAGTCCACCAATTCCACTGCCGATATAAACGCCAACTCGGGCGCTGTTTTCGTCATCCATGTTGATTTTTGCGTCTTCCATCGCTTGGTGTGCGGCAGCCAACGCGAATTGACAAAACCTATCCATCCGACGAGCTTCGCGACCAAGCAATTCGTCGGGCTGAAACGTTCGAATCAGTCCTGCGATTTGTGCCTTATGCTGTGATACATCGAATGAATCGATCTTGGAAATACCAGACTTCCCGGAAATTAAGCCATTCCAGAAGGTGTCTACATCGTTTCCGAGTGGCGTAATGACGCCCATACCTGTGATAACCACTCTCTCCATGGTTGACTCCCCCAATCGTCTTGTCTACTCCTTAGGTTATCACCCGCTTTATTCTGGTACAGGTTGCAGTTTATACTGGTATCAAGAGTAACACGATGCCATTTCTGATGGAGGCTTAACATTGAACGATCTCATGCGACGGCAAGCACTGTCCGATTTTTTAAGGACGCAAAGAGGTAAACTTCAGCCGCATGACGTCGGTTTACCTGTTAGTGGTCGACGGCGTACGCCAGGTCTTCGACGCGAGGAAGTCGCACTTCTGGCAGGTGTTAGTACCACTTGGTATACATGGCTAGAGCAGGGGCGCGATATCTCAGTGTCCCCACAAGTGCTCAATTGTATCGCCGATGCACTTCGCCTGACACACGACGAGCGAAAGTATTTGTTCGTACTTGCGACAGGGCAATACGAGTCGTCGCTTACCGCGAGCACGACCGAAGTAAGTTCAGCCATCCACTTGATTCTTCAGCAATTGCATTTTTACCCGGCGTTTGTTTCGGATAGAAGGTGCAACATCATCGGTTGGAACGAAGCCGCGGCTAAGGTTTTCATCGATTTCGGTGAACTGCCTGCGGAAGAACGAAATATTCTGTGGATATTATTTACCAGAAAAGAATTTAAGGTGTTAGCGGAAAACTGGAACGATTTTATCCGTGGTTTTGTGGCGATTTTTCGCTCCTATTACGGTCAATTCATGGGGGACCCTTGGTACATTGATTTTGTCGACAAGATTAGCCAGGTCAATCCCGAATTTCAGAGTTTTTGGAATCACAATGAAGTGAGTTCGGCGCCTGACATGTTTATTGAATTTAGGCATGCGAAGGCAGGAAAAATGCTTTTTGACCTTACTTCACTGCAAGTTCAAGGTAGCAATGATATCCGGATTAGCGTGTATACGCCTTCAAAAGGCACCAATACGGAGGAAAAAATTAAGAAGCTCGTGAAACACGAGGATTGACCGAAGTGCGGGTAGGTGATTGGGTGGATCGCATGCAATCATATACAGCAATATGCCACAACACACCTCAGAGGTTGTGGAGTGTTCCGATGGGTATCATAGAAAGTTACCTGCGCGTGAATCATGATATCCATCGGAACCTGTCATGCTTCATGGTTCGACTATACTGGTTGATAACCTCGAAACGCCCCAGTTTCCGCATCCACGGATATAATCATCGTCACTTCGTGTTTGGATAGTCTGCCCGGAGACTTGTATTGAACGACGGCTCGATACACCAGTGGGATGTCGCCGTTGATGGTAAATTTCAATCCTTCAGGATACCAATCAGAGTCGTGGAAAAAGGCGGACAAGCGACATTCGTCAATGACCCACTTTCCCTCGTGGGGTTCGGCGTGAATGAGGGCTGCCATGTGTTTCACAGCTAGCTCTGACGCCTCAGATGCAGAAATAAAGGATCTCATAACGCTCGCTTCTTTCATGCAGGATTTCAGGGTGTCACGATAACGTGGCGTCACAGCGTTTGAATCATATCACGAATATCTCATCGTTTCATCGAAATTTCCTCATAAACAGTTATGATGTTATTGAGTTGCCTATTTTATGAGAACGTATGAGATGACCGATGAGGTGACGGCTATGGCACGCGTCTTGTTGATAAATGCAGGTTCCGAAGGACATATCAATCCTACACTCGGTGTGGTTCAAGAATTGATTCGCCGTGGTGAAGAGGTCGTTTACTTTACGGCTGAACAATTTCGTGCGGATGTCGAACGTACGGGCGCAAAGGTTGTCACGTTCGACATAGAGAAATTTTTGGAGGCCTTTCTTGCGGGGGGACGCACGCCATGGGCGCGAGTGGGGGGACTTTTGCGGACCGCTTACATCGTGATTCCTAGTGTTTTGGAGCAAACAAAAGACGGGCGGTTTGATTACATCATCCATGACTCCATGTTTGGTTGTGGACGTTTGCTGGCGCAATTGCTTAACTTGCCGGCCATCAATTCGTGTACCAGTTTTGCCATCGACGAGAACCAGTTTAATCGTTTGCAAGAGCAGTTATCGCGCAATTTTCCAGATGACGTGAACGCACGTGGAAAACAGGAGTTTGAGCAGTTGGTGCGTCACGTGCAAGAGAAATATCATGTACAAGTACAATCTGCCTACGAAGTTTTCTGCAATCCAGCGCCGTTGACCATCGTCTATACATCGAGGCGTTTTCAACCGAATGGAGAAGGATTCGACGAGTCGTATAAATTTGTTGGACCGTCTGTCATTCCGCGTCTAAACAGTTCGTTTGATTTTTCGCAAGTCGACACAGACAACTTGATTTACATCTCACTTGGTACGGTGTTCAATCATGCAGTCGAGTTTTACAAATGCTGCTTCGAGGCGTTTGCAAACACAAAGTACACTGTACTTTTATCCGTTGGTAGACAGACGCAGATAGAGGAACTTGGGGCCATTCCTGCGAATTTTCTTGTTCACCAATACGTACCACAGCTCGAAGTCTTACAACACGCAAAAGTGTTTATCACGCACGGTGGAATGAATAGTACAAGTGAAGCACTGTATTACGGTGTGCCGCTGATCGTACTGCCTCAAAACGCGGATCAACCTGTGATCGCGCGGCGCGTAGCTGAAATCGGTGCGGGCGTCTATTTGAATCAAGACGGACTATCTGCGGACGAACTTCGAGCGGTGACAGAACGCGTGCTCAAGGATGCGTCAATCAAAAAGGTTTGTGAGGAAATTGGAGATTCGTTCCGAACGGCCGGTGGGTATGAGCGAGCTGTCGATGAGATCTTTGCATTCAAGCGAAGTCGAGGAATTGCGGACTAGCGTTTCTCGTCACATTGGGACTCTTTGCGGTAACCACAGTACTGCCGTAGTTCGCTTCGCACGAGGGAATGAATCATGGCTCTCTCGATGACGCAGATTCCATGTTGGCAAGTTGTTCGTCGTAATGATTGAGCTTCCTGTTTAAGAGTCCAAGTAGATACTGAAGTTCACGAATCTTGCCTTCAATCTGCGTCTTCTGCTCCAAAATGATTTGTCGCTTTTCGAGGAGGGCTTCATCACCAAGGTCATTCAGTTCGTTGAATCTCTTGATGGAGTCGACGGACATCCCGGGTTCACGCATACAAAGAATCATGCGGATTCTCCTCACATCGGATTCTTGATAAATCCGTCTGCCGTTGGGCAATCGCTCAATCGGCGGGAGTAGCCCCTCAGATTCGTAATATCGCAAGGTGTGCGTGGGCAACTGAAACATGTTCGCGATTTCTTTTACTGAATACCCCATATATATAGCTCAATCTCCTCATGCTCGAGTGGACTCGTACTTTAGATACTACCATTGGGCCAAACTTGTCGGAAAGGATGGTAGATTTTGTACAGACTGAAACACCCATTGCGATCCCGCTCGACTCGCGGTTGCATGTATGCTGCTGTTATCTGGAAAAGACCGCGAATCTCGTGTGAGGGACGCGGTCTTTTGGCAGTATGCCAGGCTCGGCGGGCGTGTATTTTCTTACTCGGTGTCATTAACGTACCACGGAAAGTCGGTTTGTGGCGGATAACCACTGGGCTGATTCCGGTGATGGCTTGGCGGCGTTTGTTGCTGAGTTTGATGGCCATGATGATGATTGTGAAAATGAGGGCTAGGAATCCGTAATACGACCCCTTTGTGAATCATATGTGGGTTTCGAATGCCATTTACTCTGGCGATTTCTTCGACTGACGTATCGAATTTCTCAGCAATCGACCACAATGTATCCCCGCGTTGGACAATATATCGCATCATTGAAAATTCCCTCCTGAATGGTTATCGTCGCCCACAACATATGGCAAAAGTCCAGAAGGTGAGTGTGCGTTCGCCTAGTGAGTCATTTATTTTGAGATAAATTGCTTTTTATGGGTTTTTATTTAGCTGTCAACCTCATAATGATATATGGGGTGATAGACATGTATCGTCGTGTGAATCAAGTGGTTATTTATTATGACGATGCTACCAGCACTGCAGAAGACAAAGCCAATTGGTTTCTGAAGAACTTGCATAAAAGTGAATTGGTTCAGATTCAACATTTTACGGAGTTCACACATGAACCTCACGGGGTGCCTAAAATGTCTATCATGATTGTATACAGAAAGGCAATCCAGGACGAAGTCTGATCGGATCGCGTTGAATATAAAGTCATCAACCGCTGCCATGGGATTTTTTCCACAGGCACTGCTTCAATATGGTTTCGAAAATTACGCAGTATAGTCAGCTTGTGACGCACAGTTGTTCTTGTCTCCACAAGCACCATCCTTAGCCCTTGCAGAGATGCAAGGGCATTTTTCTGCAATCATGCGAAAGGTTCTTGTTCCCTGCATATGAATTATTTTTTGGAAAGGTTGTTCTCCATACTTGCGGCTGCGTCCTTAAATGTGTGTTGATATAGGGGGAAAGAAATGGTCACCGTTGTTCCCTTCCCATATTCACTCGTAATATCCATAGTTCCAGAGTGGTCTCGAATAATATTTTGACTCACAACTAAACCCAGACCGGTTCCATCTTCTTTTGTGGTGAAAAAAGGGTCTCCAATTTTGTTCATAATCTCGTCTGGGATGCCAGTGCCGTGATCGGAAAATGACACGATGACAAGTTCACCCGTCTGATGCATCCGAATCTGCAGAACGCCGCCACCGCTCATCGATTCCATGCGGTTTTTAATCACATTTACAAAGACTTGTTTTAGTCGATTGAACTCGGCTATAACCGGCGCCTCATTGCTGTCTAATTGAGTTTCAATTTCAACGTTGTTCATGTGCGCCTGAGCACTTAAAAGATTTACAGTATCCATAAGAACGTCAGGGAGATTAATTGGGCGATATTGCATTGCCTGAGGTTTAGCAAGGGCAAGCATTTCATTCGTGATGCTTTCAATTCTGGCAAGCTCACTCTGCATGACAGAAAAATATTTCTGCTGTGAATCATGCACAGTATTCTCCATTAATTGTAGAAACCCCATCACCGATGTGAACGGATTTCTAATTTCATGCGCAATACCGGCTGCTAGTTGCCCCACAGCTCTCAATTTCTCGTAGTTTATCAACATTTGTTGAGCATTCCGCAACTCTGTCATATCCTTAGACACGGCGGAATCGAAACAATTTTTCCCCGAGCGTTTCTAATCGGTGATAGTCGCACTAAGACATTAAGGATTTGACCGTTCTTACATATCTTTTTCCCTTCGTACTCAACGAATGGCACTTTTCCTTGGACAACCTCGCGAAATTTGGTTCGAATGGTTTCGAGTTCATCAGCAGGGGTAATCGGAAGAAGGCGACCAGCTAGCTCCGCTTGCGTATACCCAAATAACGATTCAAAAGCGGGGTTCACCATAACAATCCGCATAGACGTATCGAATACCGATAGCGCATCCGTCGTATGATTAAAAAATGATTCCATAAGTTCTTTTGTGCCCCATAGGCGCTTACATAAAATGTACAATAGGATAGTTGTTCCGACTGTCAAAATCAAAAATCTCTCGGAATTAACGAACCAAGGAGTTAAAGTCTCAAGTAGTGGTGTAAATTCTTCAGGAGGCTGAATCTTGACGAAAAAGCCATCGAGTGCAATCTACTAAAAGTGTGCAGCAATCAGTAGAGGAGGCACTTCGATGGCTTATACGGATAAGATCGCACTTTTGGAGTTAATTCGCAAGATCGGATTAGAAGATGGTGATGTGGATTTCTTGAAAGAAGGGCTGAGGGTTCTCACCCAAGCAGTGATGGAGGCTGAGGTGAGCTCCCTGATTGGCGCTGAGCGATATGAGCGTAGTGAGAAGCGTAGCAACAGCCGTAATGGGTATAGAGAACGAGAATGGGATACTCGTGTCGGAACGATCGATTTGCAGATTCCCAAGCTTCGTAAAGGGAGTTACTTCCCAAGTATCCTAGAACCTCGGCGGAAGGCTGAAAAAGCCCTTCTGTCCGTTGTTCAAGAAGCGTATGTGCATGGTGTGAGCACTCGTAAAGTGGATGAGTTGGTCGAATCTATGGGGATTCAAGGAATCAGCAAAAGCGAAGTGTCTCGAATCTGTAAAGAACTCGACGATGTAGTGCAGGACTTCAAAAACCGCCCGCTGGAGGGGACGTATCCATATCTTTGGCTAGATGCCACTTTCCCGAAAGTGCGAGAAGGCGGACGGGTGCAGAGCATGGCGTTTGTGATTGCCATTGGTGTGCGAAACACCGGTGAGCGTGAAGTATTGGGATTTGACATTGGCACCAGCGAGGACGGCGCGTTTTGGCTCACATTCATCCGCAGTCTGATTGCACGTGGATTGCGTGGCGTACAGTTAGTAATTAGCGACGCGCACGAAGGACTGCGTAGTGCCATTGCTTCTGCGCTGACTGGAGCGACCTGGCAGCGCTGTCGTGTCCACACAATGCGCAATATTCTCAGCCAGGTGCCTAGAGCGTCACAAGCGATGGTCTCATCCATTGTCCGGACCATCTTTGCGCAGCCGACGCAGGAAGCCGCCAAACAGCAATTATCTGTCGTTGTGAAACAACTTCAAGGAAAGTTTCCAAAAGCGATGGGTGTTCTGGAACGTGCAGAGGAAGACGTATTAGCATACATGGGATTCCCGAAGGAGCACTGGAAGCAGATTTGCTCGACAAACCCGGGTCAACCCCTTCTTATTGGACAATCGCTCTTTTTTGTAGAATGATTTAATATTCCGACACCCATTTATCCGCATCCAGGATTTCTCGTTTGCGCATTAGACGCGAACTGGTTTTACTGGCATCAGTCCGCTCGTCAGATGCCGTTGGTGAAACTCAATCGGTGACAAGTAATGAATGCTTGAATGAATTCGAGCGCTGTTATACCACTTCATGTACGTGTCCACAGTCTCGTACGCCTCTGCGTATGTCGCAAACTCACATGTGGATAGTCTGTCATCCTCCAGCACTCGATGAAATGACTCGATGTGTGCATTCATGTTCGGCGTTTTTGGCGGAATCCGTTCATGCTCGATTCTGAGGTCCTCGCACGCTTTCTCAAACACATGGCTGACAAACTGTGGTCCATTGTCTGAACGAACCACGGGCATGGCTTGTTCACCCGTGAATAACTTTCGTTTCCACAACGCGCTTTGTAGCGTCATGACGACGTCCTTGGCTTCACACCGCAGTCCAATGTGGTACCCGACAATTTGTCGGTCGAACACATCGATGTATGACAAAATAAAGAAGAACTTGTCCTCCCCATGAATGTAGCCGTATTTCACATCCACCTCCCACAGTTGATTTGGTGCGGTAATATCCCGATTCCGGGCTAATTTTCTTGGGTGAGCGTTTTGCAGAATTAACGTTCACAACGCATTTGACACTATATATAGTGTTCCATTGATATTTCGTACACTATATATGTGCGAGAAACGGTGAAAAATCGAATTCTGCAAAACGCTCGGGTATGAATGTTTTACAGGACGTTGCGGTTTGAGGATCCCCAGCTCCTTACACAGCCGATATACCTTCTTCTTGTTGATGACCAGTCCATGGTGTCTGCGTAATTGGATCATCAACTTGACGTATCCATAGCCCAGTCCATCCGATTCGATCTCTTCCATCAGCCATTCTTTGATTTGTCCGTCGCTGACTTTTCGCCCATCCACCGTCAACGAGTAACCAGGTATCGGTCTCCCACCGCGGTAGACTCGTGGTTTGGGCTCATGTGTCTGTTGGAAATAGTAAGTGGAACGAGAGACCCCCACAATGCGTAGCACCCGGCTTACAGCGTAGCCTTTGGCTATCCACTTTCTTGCGATGTCTATTTTGTCCGCAAGTGAGGGTTCGCTTTTTTTAACAGGTCACGCAAGATGGACACTTCAAGCGCCTGTTCACCCAAGGTCCGCTTGAGTTGCTCGTTCGTTTTTTCGAGTTCCTTGTTCTCCGCCACCAGCTGTTGATATTCATCTGTCGTGATATTCGTCGAGCCGGTTCCTGTTTTCCCGATCGAAAATCCACCATTCTTATAGAGGCTTACCCAACGGTTCACCACATTCGCACGAATCTCATGTTTGCGAGCAACGTAAGCGTCAAATCCTCCACACACTTGACTTCGCTGGTTGTAGCAATAATAATGACAATCGATAAAATTCCCCGCCTGAATGTCAGACGGGGAATCACGTGTTTTATGATTTGCCTTTAGGTGCACGTACTTCCTCAGGCAATCGCGGTGACCAAGGTAGGAACTGATCTAACGAGTCATTATCGTTGATGTCGATGTTGGGCAATTGCTCAAATAGATATCTGAGATACGCAAACGGGTTGAGGCGATTCTCTTTCGCCGTCTCCACCAAACTGTAGGTAATCGCACTGGCCTTCGCCCCGCGCGGCGTATTACTGAACAACCACGCCTTTCGACCGATCACAAAGGGTTTAATCGACCGTTCACTTCGGTTGTTATCCAACTCCAGATTCCCGTCTTCCAAGAAAACAACGAGCTTGCTCCATTGATTGATGCAATACGTAATCGCTTTGCCTAAAGCGCTCTTTGGCAACACGAGTGCGCTCTGCTCATGAAGCCATGCTGAAAAAGCGTCAAGCACTGGTCGACTTTGCTTTTCCCGTCCTGCTCGGCGTTCTTCTGCAGTGGCGTTTTTTAGCCCGCGCTCAATTTTGAATAACTCGTTGCAATATTGAAGCCCGCTCCTTGCGGTTGAAGGCTTCTTCTGCTCGGCCGCCGGTAGCGTCTGCAGTGCGTCATTGAAGCCGCGACGGGCATGCGACCAACACCCAACCAGTGTGGCGTTCTCCAGGTCGTGGTAACCGGGATATCCATCTACGTGAAGATACCCCTTGAACCCTTGAAGAAACTTCTTCGGATGCTCCTTCGACCGAGTTTCTTGATAGTCGTACAGAACAATTGGTGGCCCATCACGCCCGCTTCGGTACAGCCACATATATGATTTCGAATCGGCCGCCCGCCCTGGCTCGTGCAGCACTTGCAGTGTCGTCTCATCTGCGTGTAAGTAACGCTGGGTAAGTAGTTCCTCATGGAGCCTTTCGAATATGGGGCTGAGCCAACGCGTGGCTCCGGCCACCACCCAATTTGCCATGGTCTGGCGAGAGATGGCTAAGCCCTGTCGGGTAAACTGCTGTTCCTGCCGATACAAGGGCATACCTTCTACAAACTTCTTGTTCATGATATAAGCCACCATGGATGGGGACGCCAAACTCCCCGGAAACGCTGGGCGTGGCGTGCTCGCCTTGACCACGGGAGGATGAATTTCAACCTTCTCACACGGTCGGCAGCCGTAGACATATTGCACACGCTCAACGACGACCGTTTGCGCCGGAATATGCTTAAGTTCTCGGCGTATCTCTGCGCTCATTTCGTGCATGAGTCCACCACAACACGGACAAACACGTTCCTCTTCCGATAAGCGATACTCTATCCGCTCAACAGGGAGGTGCGCCAGCATAGCTGCCCGCTGTCCAGGTTGCTTCTTACGCTGTTTTTGCGTCGCGTTTTCAACCGATGGCTCTTCTGCCTCGGGTTCTTCATCCGATGCCACTTCGGCCTCATTGAACAACCGCATCTGGTCAGCATCTGACTGCTCACTGGACATTCCGAAACGCTTTTGCCGATCCAGACGCCGTTGCTCAAGCAGCAGGTTCACTTGCTGTTTCAACTCGGCGTTCTCTTGCTCCAAGGACACGCAGCGTCGTTGTAAAACTTCTATTTGTTCGATGGTTTCTACCGATGTATTTTCCATACCCATTTCTTCGACACGCATGCCCGAAATCCTTGTCGTATCAAGATTTTCAATGATTTCCTCCATCGCATCCATAGCTGCTTCTGGACACTCAAACGACCGTTTGTGCCACCACCTTTGGATGGGCTTTCTGCTGGTTGAGGGACAATCCGTCCAGCAACCAATTCAACTCTCGGTGGCTAATGACAACCGTCTTATCCTCGGCCGAATTGGGCCACTCAAACCGGCCTCGTTCCAATCGTCGATAGAATAGCCAGAACCCGTTATGCTGCCAGCATAGAATTTTGAGCTTATCCCGTTGACGGTTACAAAAGACGAACAAACACGGAGAGAACGGGTCCAACTGAAATTGTGCTTGTACCAACGCAGCTAATCCGTCGATGCTCTTACGCATATCCGTGACACCGCACGCTAGATAGACTCGCTGCTCTGGACCGATGTTGCTCAGCATGAACCTACGAGCGTCCTGATTAGGTCGAGCAACAATTGGGCGTCATATCCCGGATGCACTTCAATCGCGGCTGCTCCGACTCGAACCAGCAAGGGAGTGTTCGTAACCGAAAGAGATTCCCGAATTTGCACTGGTAGAAAGTCAGGCGAAGAGGAAGGAGTTGAGGTGAGTTCACGAAAACGGCGCACCCAGTACCAGAGTTGATGTTCCTTGATACCATGGTCGGCACACCACGCTGCGCCACTTTGTCCGCTGTTGTGGAACGCGGTCACACACTCCTGCCAAGTTTCTCGCAACTGTGCCAAATTTGCTTTTGTCATGACCATGACCTCCTGAAAGGTTTTAACTACATTCTTTCAGGGTTTGCCCAGCCTCGCTAGGTGGGGAGAATTTGACGCTTACCGAGCAACGATGGACACATTGCCAGTCTCCAAACATTCCTTCACAACCTGTTCCTTAAACTTCTGGGAAAACTTACGTCTGACCATGAACAATCCCTCCTGAGTCTATCCTTCTACAAACATCAGGTCTTGTCCAATTATATAACGGGGCTTAAGAGAAACCCACTTGAGCGCTTAAATCGTGAACTAAGGCGGCGCTTTGATGTGGTTGGCATATTCCCCAACCGAGAGTCTGTATTGCGCCTTGGAGGATCGATTCTCCAAGAGCAGAACGATGAATGGATAGTTGCAAGGCGCTACTTCAGCCGAGAGTCTATGGCAAAACTCATTGGCACTGATGAACAGCAGTTACTAGCTCCAACGTCAGTTTTGCATAAATAGCTAACACTAGGGGTTGCACTCAATTTACACCACTTGACGGGACACTACCGCGGATTGATACGAGCTTATTCAATCCGAATATTTTTTGTTTCTAGATTCATCATCCCTTTGCACATAGGGCAATTCGGTTCAGCTACATGAATGAACTCTTGCCTTGACCAACAATTGCATTTAGAGCATTGCCAAATAACAGTATCGGCATAGACGTATTCAGAAGCGGGTTTTCTCCTATTATTAAAATAGCCCATTGATATGCCACCTTTCCTAAAGGGTAGGCCAATCAGTAAAACTAAAAGGGACTGCCCGTAAGGTATTTAAACCACCTTAAGAACAGTCCCTTATTTATTAAACGAGTTAACCAACGTTTTCAGCTTGTGGCCCCTTGGCACCCTGTACAACGTCAAAGTTTACGCGCTGCCCCTCTTCCAAAGAACGGTAACCATTTCCTTGGATAGCGCTAAAATGTACAAATACATCATCGGCGTTGTCACGAGAAATGAAGCCAAATCCCTTATCCGCATTAAACCATTTAACGATTCCTTGTTCCATAGTATTTCCTCCTCATGCCCATGGCACGATCTAATTTGTTCACACGTTAAACACAAAACAAAAGTACGAAAGCCGTTTTCCTTTGCAATCCGAAGTGAAAAGCAAAGAAAAACGGCACATTAAAATCATACCTTAATCCCATGCACTCTGAACAATTTAACTATACTGCTAGTGCAGTGGAAAGTTAATGAATTTACTTAAAATTTTAAAATTATAATCGTGTCGACTTAAATTGCGCTTCATGACGGGGATTTTGACTTCTTGAACAACACCCACATCATACGGGCTAAATTTAACGGTCGAGTCGAATAGAGGATTTGTTCCGATTGTCAATCGCAACTTCGTTGAACGCGACAAATCGATGACTGTCTTCATCCCACAATCGGTAACGCAGAGCTCCAAGACTGGAGGTTAAGGTGACAGATGGAACGTTGCGGAACAAGTCCGTGCTTTCATGTGCTTTCTGGAGATGGTAATTCGGCACCCTCGGGCCCAAATGATGAACGTGGTGATATCCGATGTTTCCAGTTAGCCATTGCAGTATCTTCGGCAATTTATAAAAGGAGCTTCCCTGCAATGCAGCATTAACATAATCCCATTTATCCGATTCTTCAAAATATGTGTGCTCAAACTGATGCTGGACGTAAAACAACCAAATTCCTATTACCCCTGCGAGGTAAAGAATAGGACCTTCAACAAGGAGTACGCCTTTCCATCCGAGGATGAAACTAAGCGCGGTTAAAATGGCAATGAGCGTGAAATTGGTTATGTGTGTATTTACACGTTCTTTTCTTCCAGCGCCTCTTCGATTGAATCGATACTGGTTGAAGAAAAGATGGATAGGGCCGATGCCAAACATGACGAAGGGATTTCGATATACCCGATAAACCATCCTCTTGACAAAGGGCAATTGTTCATATTCCTTGACTGTTAATGTCCACATATCCCCGGTTCCTCGTCGTCCCAAGTCACCACTGGTAGCATGGTGGACGGCGTGTTCGTACTTCCACTGATGATATGGAAAGAAAGTCAGAATCCCTGTTATAATCCCAACTATCTCGTTGGCTCTTCGGCTTTTGAAGAAAGAATGGTGTCCGCAATCGTGGAAAATGATAAAGAGGCGAATAAAGAACCCAGATGCTACAACTGCAATGGCAATCCCTAGCCAGATAGATATCGATAAACTTAAATACGCGAATGTCCAAAGCGACAAAAATGGCACAACAGTGTTGATAACTTGCCAGATACTTTTCTTGGTATCCGATTTTTGAAATGGAGCAAGCTGCTCTTTCCAACTAATCCGCAATTCCTCGTTACTATGAATATTTTTCATCCTTTCTCGATTCTCCAAGTGGTCGGAATAGGGGGCTCAACAACGATCCCCGAATACCTTGAGATGTACAAATACTTTGATTTTTTCCTGATCTCTCAGTTCAAGAATTTCTTTTTGGTATTCATAAATCAGCGTTTAAGAACCACTTTGGTTCAGCTTCATGATAAAATACCCATTTATAACATACGTTTAAATAATCGATTTGTCAAACAGTTTGACCGGTTTAATTAGTACTGACGCATCAATTGTTAACAATATAATGTATAAAATTTATTTAGTTAAATTGAGCGTTTTGCAGAATTCGATTTTTCACCGTTTCTCGCACATATATAGTGTACGAACTATCAATGGAACACTATATATAGTGTCAAATGCGTTGTGAACGTTAATTCTGCAAAACGCTCAAATTAAAAAATTCCATGGGATGTAATATGCGATGTAGAGGAAGATGATAAAAAATCAACAGTAAAACAACAGTGGTTCAACAGTCCATGCCGAAATAACCCGTGTATTATGGTATCAGGGAACAAAACGCAGAGACGCCTATCCGCGGGGCGTCTTTTTGTTTTGTCCCCATGTAGTAAACGCCGGCCGCCTCCCTCAGAAGGAGGTGGTTTTGACGCGAGAATCTGATCGGTATGCACACGCCAGGTACCCTCATCACCTGGCGTTGGTGTTTCAATGAAGAAGCCTAGTCTGCTTGGCGGCGCGGAGCCTCAATTAGAATATTTCGAGGAGAACCTCGGAATGATTCGGAGGACATGTAGTAGTCGTCTAACGGCGTAGCAGACCATTGAGACACCAACGCTGGTGATGAACCAGCAAATGCGCGTCCTCTTAGAGAATTGGCTCCGCACGTTGTGCCTTACAGCGTGCACCATATACATACCTTTTGCAACTAATTGTTACTTGCCCACTCCTTTCTGACGGTGTTGAGTAACATAAAGCATCTTCTCGCGAGGAGGTGCTTAAATGGACGGTTGCTTTGGTGGATACACACGTTGGGCAGTGGTGTTTCTAATCATCTTCGTTCTGTTCTTCTTGCTTGTACCGGCATTCGGCGGCGGATATGCTGGCGGCGGATATGCTGGCGGCGGATATGCTGGCGGAGCGTACTGAGTTCAAATTTATAAGGTATAGCTCCTAGGTCACACTTCGGTGTGGCCTTTTTGGTTATGAGCATGCATTTGTCCGCGAGGGGCCGAGCAATAACAGCTATTTCCGGAGTGCCAACCGAGCCATCCATAAAAATGAATTGAGGTGTACACATGCACCCATGCCAAGTAGGCTATCCATGTACGTATTTACGTTTGATATCACCGATTATGGGCAAGTGCATGTGTGTCACCTGTCCGATGAAGAAAGTCCAGGATGACGATAAAGAATACGCGTACGACGCGCTAACAGGCCGTAGGACGCAATGGACCACGGTACCTCCACCGAAACCACATACTGACCCGCTAGAGCAATGGTATGACGAGTTCACGGAGCGGGAGTTCGGGCGAGTCATCACGACGGCTGACACGTATAAGCGAGAGCATGGGGCGCTGCGGCCGAAGCGGTATGCGGTGAGGTAGTTCAGGAATCATCCTTCGCTTGCAGAAATTGTGAGTAGGGAGGGTGATTGATATGGCTAAGTGTCCACATTGTAAACAGGGACAGCACTTCGAGGTTCAGACGTTGAAGGATGCTAATGGTAAAGACACAGGGAAGGCTCTATGTTGTGTGGGACGATAGTACACGTTTATGAACCGCACAATTACGGTCCTATTCTGGAACAGATACTATTAGAGATACAGTCATCAAACAAATAGGGTTAATCCCGGATTTCGACGATTGTGTCCTCATGAACTGGTGTGAATAATTGAAAAGGTGCTCCCCGTATGGCTAAGATGAGTTTGTCGAGAACCACATCTTCGCTAGGAAGGAGCACCTTTTGGGTGAAACAATATAATCATACACGAAGTCAGTTTGCTCGTAAAAGCTCTACAATTCATACTCGCTACGATTTGAATGCCGCCACCTCCTTTGGCGGTGCAAGTGGTCTCATAGATTTCGTTTTGGGAACGGGTATTGACAGGGAGTTTTGGGTACATGGATTACGCAAGGGCAGAAACACCCAGTTCCACATGGACGATATTGCTCTGACCGTCATTTTCGGTTCCTTGCTGGGTCAGGAACGGATTTTCCACTTTGAGGACATCGAACAAGATCCCCTGTTGAAGCTGAAGTTGGACGTGCCGAAACTGCCTGATACGACTCTGTTGTATAAGGATCTGAAGCGGCTCGGTTCCGACGCTGGCATCAAAGCGATACGTTCGGCGCATAGACAAATCCTAAGGTCACTTCTCCCCAAAGGACAAGGCATCGTGGTCGATATCGACTCCTCTGTAGAGACTGTTTATGGCGCGCAGCAACAGTCCGCTGTTGGATATAATCCACACCATCACGGACGAGCGAGTTTCCATCCCTTGCTGGCGTTTGATTCACTCACTGGTTGTTGTCTCTATGATGAGTTGCGCTCTGGTGACGCCCATACATCAGATGGATTTGCGGATTTCTACAAGGCGATGAAAGACCAGTTGCCGGATGGCGTCAACATTCGTGCCGTCCGCATGGATAAAGGGTTTACCGGAGAAAAAGTGTTTCAGATATTGGAGCAAGATCAGCGGGATTACGTCATCAAACTGAAGTGGACCAAGCGACTCGCACAGTTGGCGCAAGCGCCAAATCTCCTCTGGCACTGCATCACAGAGAGTGACCGGGAACATTGTGACGTTACTTCCATCATGTATCAGGCAACATCCTGGGACAGGCCTCGGCGGGTCGTGATTGTGCGTCGCTTAGACATTGACCCCCAGGAGTGCCTGTGTGCGGATTGGCTCTGGGAATACGAGGCGATTGCCACAACGTTTGACTGGAGCGGCGAGGATGTATGGCACTTCTATAACTTTCGTGGTAACGCTGAGAATCACATCAAGGAAGCCAAATATGGATTTGCCATTGACCGATTCTCCAGCCAGAATTTCGATGCCAACAAAGCGCTGCAAGGTCTAAAGCTACTTGCGTATAATCTACTCCTGCTGTACAAGCACGTCGCGCTTCAACCAGGGGTGCGACAGTGGACCGCCGGACGGCTCAGACGAAGACTATTCCATCTACCTGGGATTCTAGTGCGTCATGCACGCCAGTGGAGCATTCGTCTTCCCGTGTATGCAAAGCATCGGTCGTTGATCATGCTTCATGCCGCCACGTAGATTTTTCTTCCAATTGAAAAAGTGGAGTTCATAGCCTGGCTTGGGGAGGGGGGAATTGTGTCCATTGCTCTAGTTCCGTACCATGATTTCGCCGTGTTCGCTAACAAATCCACCAAATACTTGAAAACATGCCCCGGTCAATGACCTCAATCACCTAATCGTCGAAATCCGGGTTAAAAGCTTGTCTGCATCTTGGGCATTCAATTATCGTATCTTCCGGTTTTAGATCTGACTTTATACGTCCAATTCGGTGCTTCACAAATTTTTCAAAATTCACTAAATCACGTCTTATATTATCTATATCCTCTTCGTGTTCACTAACTAAGTCTTGATTTATATCGCTAGCGATAAAGTCGAGAACTACAGACAAGGATTTTGCGGCTAATGAAGTAATTGCTTCTATGGAATCGCTGATACCAAAATG
This sequence comes from Alicyclobacillus acidoterrestris, assembly GCF_022674245.1. Lineage (GTDB taxonomy): Bacteria > Bacillota > Bacilli > Alicyclobacillales > Alicyclobacillaceae > Alicyclobacillus > Alicyclobacillus acidoterrestris. The sequence continues at coordinate 3,364,830 of NZ_CP080467.1, read as the reverse complement.
TTCTATTCGATTTCTAATGTCACGAAATGATTTCAAATTTTTCCGTGCATTATCTAACCAGTTTAATTGACAAACGTTAATGAGTCGGCTGATGCAGGTATCGAAATCAACACTCGGGAAATCACCTGAATCGAATTGCTGTTTTGTTGCATTCTTTGGATTTTCAAATACGAGCGTCCAATGCTCTTGAAGTAATCGGGTTTTGAGCACAAGTTCGATTCCAGAACTTAAATGAAGTACACCGTACTTAATATTTCGATCAGATGGTGTTTCTCTCAAGTGTTCTAAAGCAGACAGAATAAAGTCAAGTCCGTTTTCGAATAACTCGAATTCAATCCTATCGCGCGAGTGATGTTCGATCATTGTTCGCCCTCCTCCTCCAAAGGCCACAACTCATCCACTGTAGTACCAAGTGCCCGTGCGATCTTTTGGGCGTCCATAACTTTAGGCTCCGATCCATTGACGATTTTACTCAACCAACCTTGAGTAATCCCAGCCTTTTCAGAAAGCCACTTCTGTTTTATTCCCCGTTCCTCTAAGAATGACTTCAATCGTGATTGCTTGTTCGTACCCATATCCATCGTATTCGACATGATTCGTAAACAATCCTCTCTAAAAATTTTCAAATGGAATATCGACAAGCATCGACACCATATCCTCTACCATCAACAACACATCACACCACAACACAGCGTAGGAGGGGCGACGTTGGAGGGCGAGAAGCGGAAGCAAGTTTATTTCAACCTTGATGCAGACTCAGACGTTTACGAGGAAGCAAATACGATGCAGTTCTCTACGGAAGTAAAACGGTGGCTGCGAGAAAGAGTGGCCCGTAAAAAGGCATTGCAGATTCGGACTAAACCCAGCGAGTTAACCATCGACACAACAAAACTAGGGGGTGACCGGTGAGGTGGATGAAATGGTGTGTGTCGTCGTTGGCGAAGCGGAGGCGTACCTGTGCGCATTCGAGTGGCTTGGGTGTTGGATTGCGGCCGGTTATCGCGTTTACGGTGTCGCCGACACGGTGTGGGAGGCTACATTGTTGTACCGCAAGGCTTTGCAAGGGGAGGGAATGGTGTGAAAAAAAGCGCTGCAATTGCTCTAATTGGTGGGATCGTCATCGGAACAGCGGCTGTCGCTGGAATTTCTGTGATGACCGGACCAATCATCCCAATATCCATATGGACCATGAGTACAACCGTTGTGGGAAGTCAGACGATGAATGTCCTGAGGGTGAAGACGGGGCAACTCCAGCCGGTGAAGGTGCTGAAATTGCCCGAACAAGCTGAAGGTCTTCGGAGGGTGCAGTAAGGTTATTGCCTGGTTCAGGCTTATGCGCGCGGGCGCTCTAAAAATGCATGTCTGGCAAAATATTGGCCTGTTCGTTATTGTCCGGCAACCATCATTGCGTGTCCGACGATTGAACAAACCGCGCCAACAATTATCTCCCAATACGCAGCAAATAACGGCATGGCATATCGCTCCTCTCACATATCAGGATGTCCGAGATGGAGGTGAGTATCCACGGTAACGGTTGGGGCGTTCCTAGTCGGTGTCGGTGTTGGCCTGTACGGAAGTTGGATAGTGACCAAATCATTTGGGAGGGGGCTACGTAATGGCAAAGGTAAAGACGCTTGATTGGTCGTCATTCATGCGCGGGTCGGTTTTAACGCCTAAGCGCGCAGATATGCGGCGCGCGATGGCGCAAGGGATGGCTATGGCGTGCGCTGCGGCAGCCATCACGGATTTCGTTGCACCGCAAGAAGTAATGGCTGTGACCGCGTCCGAGTCTCAGCAACTGGACTCGATGGATTTTAATGAGGACGCATCCTGGGCGGATTACGTGATTCCACTGATTCGGCGTCAGGCGCTCCCGTTAACCGTGACGATGGTTTGTTGGGCAGGGCTTGAGATGATACTGCGCCGGCCATCCAGCGCGCTAGACCGAGCTAAGTGGGCAATTTGCGGGTATATTGGGATGCAATTTGTTCTCCCGTTCATTCGGCATCTTGGGCATCAGTTTGGAGATGTATGAGACATGAGATGGCCTTGGAAAGTAACGGCGGACTATGGTGCCATTGACACTGCACACAAGACGCCTCATATCGGTGTTGACCTAGCGGCTCCCGAAGACTCGCCCGTCCATGCCTTCTCTGGTGGCGTAGTTGATCACATCTCGCATGAAGGACCAAAAGGGTTTGGCAACGCAGTATGGATACGTGAGCCTGACGGATATCGGATCGTCTATGGGCATCTAGATAAGGTCAAAGCCTATGCCGGGGAACGCATCCACAAAGACGATGTGATCGGGCTGTCAGGCAACACCGGGGAATCAACGGGTCCGCATCTGCATGTTGGCGTTATGGCCCCGGACGGTAAATGGGTCAATCCTGACGATTATTTCTCGCCCTGGCACAACTGGCTGCACCTATCGAGTAACCGCATAAAAAACGAGGAAAGTGACATTGTGATTGGTCGCATTGAACACATAATTGAGTCCGTATTATCAGGGCTGATGCAGGACTTCGGAGAGTGGGCGCTGCACCATATCGCGCCGGTTGCACTTCTAATTTGCGCGGTGTCGTTCCTCGGCATTATTGTAGGCATGGTAAAGCCGCGGAGATGGGCGTTTTACAGTGGTCTGATTGCGACAATTGGATATCGCATGGGGTGGTCATCTTGATGCAAGTGGTATCAATCAAGCCAGACCGAACAGTGCGGAATACCCATGGCCATGTGTTTGCAAACGCTATGCACGACTTACATGATGTCTGGTATAAGCGCTTGAAACTGACACGCAAAGGTATTAACCATCAACCACCTGTTCGGTTTTGGTACTTGATCGACATTACACTATCCCGCATCTCATTTTATGCAGTTGCGCCAACGGGAGAACCCTTGACCTACATGAAACATCGGCTTGGTCGATATTGGCCTAAGGCGACAATTGAGGACGCGGAGTTTAGTCCGGTGGAACATGGGCACACGGATGTAATCGAGTTGATGCTTGAGAAACACAACATGTTCGCTTTGGATGTATCAGACTCCCGGGAAGATACCGTGCCGCTTAGCGATATCCTGAGCGTGCTCGAAGATTTTCGTGACGATGACCGTGCCGTGGTGGCATATTGTTTTGAACCTTACGACCGTGTCGCATGGTCGGATCGAGTGGATAACGCCTATAAAGAGTGGAACACAAGTAGGGAGCCGAAGCGCGCCAATCTTAAAGGTCGCATGCAACCAATGCAGGTTTTGGAGTGGATCAATGATGGGATGTATGGCCTTCATGCTTTGGTTACAGGTGTCGGAGACAGCAAAGATGAGGCAAAGAAAAAGGATGAGGAACGTAACAAAAAACCAGAGAACAAGGCTGTCCGAAACATGAACAGAGTTGAACTTACACCGGCCACCCGTGGTAAAAAAGCACAACCTACATTTAAGACCTGGGCCCGGATCTATGTGTCCTCAAAAAGCGCAAACCGACGAAAAGTGCTCAGTCGTGCATTTAGCAACGCCTATGCTGTACTTAACGGTGATAATCGGCTCATAGGTAACCAAGGCAACAAGTCTGCAATCGATGAACTGAATGCGTTCACTTTACGCAGGCCCACGGCATTCGCGATGGATGTGAACCTACTGTCATCGAGTGAAGTCGGCAAACTTATTCAATTGCCAACCGCTCAGATCCAAGAAAAATACGCAGAACAATTAGATATTATTGGGCAACGTGAAGTTGATATCGTGGAGCGTTTGACAGACAGTAAGGGTCTTTATTTTGGAGATGTCACCTACAAGGGCCGTACCGCCCAAATTTACTTCCCCATCGGCAATTTAGATGAATTGTGCCTTCCGCATATCGTCATCTGTGGAATGGGCCAGGGTAAAACACGCGGTTTTGGCGCTAATATGGTAACCGAGTTCATGGCAAAGGGGTTTTCGTGTTTCGCCATCGATGTCGCTAAAGACGAGATTTACAAAGAGGTAAGTACGTGGGCGGCCGCAAATGGGAAATCTGACAAAGTGGTGCATGTGGAGTTTGGTCAGAAGCCAGTCGGTCTTGACTGGTGTGAGATAAGCGGCAGCAGTCAGGCCACGAACCGCTTTGCATCAGAGGTTCTAGCTTTCTTTGAACGACAAGGTGCAGATCCCGGTTTAGAAACCAAACGGTACATTCGACTGGCGGCAAAAACCGTCGCGGCTACGGGTGGTAATCGACTAGCCGATGTCGTGAAATTGTTCACAGATGAGTCGTACCTCAGTGACTCGATGGAGCGATTGAAACAAGTCGGGCGTGGCGATCTCGCGGATGATTGGATACCGTTTACCAAATTGTCGCAAGGTATGAAAGGGAAAGTTTTGGAACCGGTCCTCAATAGACTAGATCTCCTTCTTGGGGATGATTATCTAGCACAGTGCATTCGGACGCCAAACGGACTCGATCTTCGAAAGTGGATCAACGGAGGATACGGCGTGATCTGCTACGTGCCAAAGGACGAACTTGGCGAAGAAGCAACAGATACGATTTGCGCCATATTGATAGCGAAAATTTGGCTGGCGACGCTATGGCGGAAGAACAGAGTCAAAGAAACCCCATGCGGATTTGTGATGGATGAACCGCACCAGTTTTTGTCCAGCGCAGCCCATTGGAAGTCGATGGTCGTGGAGTCCCGGAAGTATCGATTAAAGCTATGCTGGTTGTTTCACTCGTGGGAGCAAATACCCAGGGACCTAGCCGAAATCATCAAATCAGCAGGTCCTCATTATTCTCTATATCCATCATCTAAGAAAACATTTAAAGACCTCGCAGAAGAAATCTCGCCATTTACAGTAGACGAAGCACTTAAGATACCAACCCATCATGCCATCAATATTTGGCGGTCTGGCGGCCAGGTTGTACCACCATTTCTGGCCAAGATGAGTTTGCCACCGTCAGAGAAAAAGAGTACTAGCCAAAACGCGTAGGACTTGCAAGTTTTAGCACATCCAAAGCATATCCTGCGGGCAGGGATAGCTGCACCGCAAGGAACATGTCTGAGGAGGGCGTGCGTGTGGACGATTGGATTAAACGAATGATGGTTGCGGCTGATAAATTAAAGCAGGTTGAGAAGAGTTATTTTGAAGCAGTAACCGGTCTAAACGAGGCAAAATACGCCTGTCATTTAAAAGAATGCGAATTGATGGCTTCAGGAAAAGTGAACATGAAAAACGAAGACACCAGGCGTGCGGATCTTTGGAAATATGTGAAAGATGAACGAAAAAATGTACTGCTGGCAGAGGCGCGAGTTGACGCATTAAAGGCCGAACTCCATTATCAACAAAATGTATTTGACGCGACTCTCGTCGCCGCCAAGCTATTGGCGAAAGAGGGCATAGACAGTGGGAGTGCTATTCAAAGTTTTTAAGTGGAGTGCCAAAATTGACCCGGCAGACCCGATAGTGCAAAGCAACATAGATGACATTTTTGACTTCATTGACATGGCACGCCAGGCCATAGGGTGGTGACAGCAGCATGGGCCTCATGAAAATGATCATCTATGACAGCATCCGAAGCGCGCGCCAAGCTGCCAGGGAACGGTCAAAACAAACTGCTCCGTTTGGGCGAGATGGCATGAAGCACCTTGGCAAAGCTGCAGTCACAAAGTCCGATGTTGACCGACTGGCCGACAAGGTGGAGGAAACGCGCAGTGATGTGCATAAAGGCATCTCCGATCTATACCATATGCACAATCGCAACGATGAGTATCTGTTCCGGCAGATGGATAAGTTGCACGACGTGATTGATAAGCATGGTCAAACGATTAAGGAACTTGTTGACGTGATAAAGAACATGGGTGGGATAGGCTAGGAAAGAGAAGCGGCAACCTGCAGCGGTGCCGCTCTTTTTATGATGAAAAATTATTTCGGAATACGAAGATTTGCAATTGATTTGCAAGACACTTGTGGATAGACAAAAGGGATTCCGAGAAAATCCCGAAATCCCTTGGTACGCTTGGTGCCGAGAACCGGACTCGAACCGGTACGGGGTTGCCCCCGGCAGATTTTAAGTCTGCTGCGTCTGCCAATTCCGCCACCCCGGCTTGTAGCGAAAATCATGTTAACACAAACAACATATACTGGTCAAGCGCCCATGTGGCGCACGATACTCGATGTTTTACAGAAGCCCGGTAGAAGTGCAGCATCTGCATAGAACTGTGCATTGATGGTGCTCATCATGGATCGCCGTTCACCTGTTTGGTGTGTCATTGGTGGCTTGAGTAACACAATCTCATATAGAACAATGAGAAGCTAGGGAGTGAAGCGTTGTGATGATTGAGTAGTTGCCTTATGCTGACTATCTTTTAGTTTTATTTGAGCGTTTTGCAGAATGGTCGTTTTGGGTGGAGGTGAAAAAGGAACAACACCTAGGGTAAGTAAACTAAATTCCACATACTGGTATTCTTGCGCCGTTTCTCGTCACGTCAACTCGTTTTGATTTATGCAGTCTTCTTGTGTCGTTCGATATGGTTCACAGCTAGTGCCGATGCAAGTAACACGATCGCGTTGAGGAACATGTGTGTCTTTACTTTTCGGATGCCTCGGACATGGACGTCGTTCGCCGTCAAATTCGTCTTAAGCCTTGCGTTACAACGCTCTACAGCAGTTCGCTCGTTGTATAACAGCTTCCAATTCTGCGTGCCTCGGTGTGGTGCGCAGTAACGCCGAATATCTTCTGTGATCCGCTTTTTGACCACCATACCGTAGTTGGATTCGGAACATGTCGCGATTCCAAGCGGACAATCTACCTTCCCAACCGCGTGCGGGCAGCGAAACTTTAGTCGGTCACCGTCCGCACCCCAATACACCATGTCATATCCCATCGTGCAACGCGGCGTCCCGTCCGATGCGATTCCTTCAGGCGGTTCTTTTTCACCGCGCTTGTTCATCGCGATAATTGCCTGTGCACCATATTGACGAACCGTTTCATAGTTTTTGACTTGATCATATCCAGCATCCATCATGACAAAGTCGATTTTCCAACCGTGCGTCGTCACGACGTGTTCCAGCAATGGTGCCGCCATCTCACCATCAAAGACGTTCGCTGGTGTGACATCCAAAGCAACTGGCAGTTCACTCGCGGTATCCACAGCCAAGTGGAATTTGTATCCGAACCAAGCAAGCTTGTTGCCAAAGGTATCGTATTTTGCGCCCCAGTTGGCATTGCCCGTTTCCTGGCTCTTGGACTTAGGTTGTTTTTTCTCGTAGGACTTCACGGCGGCACTGTCCACAGCCAAATGGCGTCCGTTGATGATGCTCGCTTCTTTACATTGACTGACCAGGTCAATGAAGAGCTTCTCAGCGAGACCCAACTCAACAACGGCTGAAAACACGCGACTCAGTGTGGAGACCGACGGGGCTGCTTCGTCGATTCGAAACCCACACTGGTAGCGAAAGCGTATATCTCGCGCCAACCGTTCATGAAGCCTTGTGAACGTTGAGATTCCTTCAAGCGGAGCAGCCAGCAGTGCGCGCAGAATCGCTTCACGATTCATAGGTTTCGCGCCTTGGGGTGACTGTTTTCTCAATTTCGAAGCATAGGGTTGTAAATCCAAGACAGCGAAGAACAAGGGCAGACGATCGCTGGAGTCAATTTCTAGCCAGTCTTCAAAGGAAAAGAGCGATGGTTGGAGAATATACAAGTGGGACTTCCCTCCTCGAAAATTTCTTGTTTGGTCACTTGAAATCTTCTCGAAGGTTGGGGTGAAGTCCTTTTTCATGCCCTAAAAACCCTTGCCCTGCGGGAGTTTATAAATCTGCAAAACGCTCATTTGATAAAAAGAAACAGCCATCATGTTAGGATGGCTGTTAAATCTCTGAGTAATGACGTGGGCGTTCGGTAGCACGCGGACGAATTCAGCCAGTGGAGGCTATTATTCGTTTCCACAATGGAACACAGGTTTACTAGCTACATTCGCTATCAGTACTCGCAAGATGCCGTTGTAGAGCCATAGCCTGTACCAGAGTCCACCGTTCAAGCGTCAAAATAATTGTCCATACCTGTTCCTATCCTACGCTCGCATAACAGGGGCAAAATTCTCAGTTATACTGGCCCCAGAGTCAACCCAGACAGATGACGTGAGGTAAAATAGACGTAGTGAGGTGTTTGACTCATGCCAGGACGTAAGTGGACTGTGGACGAGAAAATGAACATTGTGTTGGAAGGGATGGTTCCCGGGGCGAATATCAGCGAGGTTTGCCGACAGCATGGTGTGGCCCAAAGTCTGTATTACAAGTGGCGTGACGCATTTCTGGCTGGTGGACGAGCAGGGCTTCAGTCAGGTCCTTCTACCCGGGAGCAGGAGTTGGAGAAGCAGTTGCAGGAAGCCATGAGCAAAATTGGCGAGCAAGCTATGGAAATCGATGTGTTGCGAAAAAAATCGAACTGGGGCCGGAAGTAAGCAGCCGTTCCTTGGTTGCTCAGCTCGTCAAGGAAGGGTTTCGGGTCCCAGTGATTGCGAAAGCATTGGAGCTGAATCGAACTTATTGTTATCCCGGATTTCGACGATTAGGTGATTGAGGTCATTGACCGGGGCATGTTTTCAAGTATTTGGTGGATTTGTTAGCGAACACGGCGAAATCATGGTACGGAACTAGAGCAATGGACACAATTCCCCCCTCCCCAAGCCAGGCTATGAACTCCACTTTTTCAATTGGAAGAAAAATCTACGTGGCGGCATGAAGCATGATCAACGACCGATGCTTTGCATACACGGGAAGACGAATGCTCCACTGGCGTGCATGACGCACTAGAATCCCAGGTAGATGGAATAGTCTTCGTCTGAGCCGTCCGGCGGTCCACTGTCGCACCCCTGGTTGAAGCGCGACGTGCTTGTACAGCAGGAGTAGATTATACGCAAGTAGCTTTAGACCTTGCAGCGCTTTGTTGGCATCGAAATTCTGGCTGGAGAATCGGTCAATGGCAAATCCATATTTGGCTTCCTTGATGTGATTCTCAGCGTTACCACGAAAGTTATAGAAGTGCCATACATCCTCGCCGCTCCAGTCAAACGTTGTGGCAATCGCCTCGTATTCCCAGAGCCAATCCGCACACAGGCACTCCTGGGGGTCAATGTCTAAGCGACGCACAATCACGACCCGCCGAGGCCTGTCCCAGGATGTTGCCTGATACATGATGGAAGTAACGTCACAATGTTCCCGGTCACTCTCTGTGATGCAGTGCCAGAGGAGATTTGGCGCTTGCGCCAACTGTGCGAGTCGCTTGGTCCACTTCAGTTTGATGACGTAATCCCGCTGATCTTGCTCCAATATCTGAAACACTTTTTCTCCGGTAAACCCTTTATCCATGCGGACGGCACGAATGTTGACGCCATCCGGCAACTGGTCTTTCATCGCCTTGTAGAAATCCGCAAATCCATCTGATGTATGGGCGTCACCAGAGCGCAACTCATCATAGAGACAACAACCAGTGAGTGAATCAAACGCCAGCAAGGGATGGAAACTCGCTCGTCCGTGATGGTGTGGATTATATCCAACAGCGGACTGTTGCTGCGCGCCATAAACAGTCTCTACAGAGGAGTCGATATCGACCACGATGCCTTGTCCTTTGGGGAGAAGTGACCTTAGGATTTGTCTATGCGCCGAACGTATCGCTTTGATGCCAGCGTCGGAACCGAGCCGCTTCAGATCCTTATACAACAGAGTCGTATCAGGCAGTTTCGGCACGTCCAACTTCAGCTTCAACAGGGGATCTTGTTCGATGTCCTCAAAGTGGAAAATCCGTTCCTGACCCAGCAAGGAACCGAAAATGACGGTCAGAGCAATATCGTCCATGTGGAACTGGGTGTTTCTGCCCTTGCGTAATCCATGTACCCAAAACTCCCTGTCAATACCCGTTCCCAAAACGAAATCTATGAGACCACTTGCACCGCCAAAGGAGGTGGCGGCATTCAAATCGTAGCGAGTATGAATTGTAGAGCTTTTACGAGCAAACTGACTTCGTGTATGATTATATTGTTTCACCCAAAAGGTGCTCCTTCCTAGCGAAGATGTGGTTCTCGACAAACTCATCTTAGCCATACGGGGAGCACCTTTTCAATTATTCACACCAGTTCATGAGGACACAATCGTCGAAATCCGGGGTTATAGCTTGTTAAAGGAGCCTGTGAAGAAGGCGAAAAAAGCGGTTATAGATAAAGACGCCCTATTGAAACAGCGGATTCGCCATCTATGCGAGAGATTCCCACGATATGGATACCGTAGAATCAAGGTCATGTTGCGTCGTCAATACAGCATGCAGGTAAACCACAAACGAGTACACCGGCTCATGCGGGAAATGGGATTGTTGGTCAAATCCCCACAGCGAGAAGCTTCCTGAAAGAAGCGGTCTGGAAAGATTCTGGTGAGTCAGTCAAACGAACACTTCCAGTGCGATATGACAAAAATTTGGTGTGGTAAGGATGGCTGGGGATATCTGTTCGCGGTAATCGATGCGTACGACCGTGAAATTGTGGGGTATTCGTTTCGCGCTATTGCCGGACAGAGGAATTGCTGCAGGCCGTGGATAACGCATTCAACTACCGATTCCCGAGCGGGGTACTAGGCGCAAACTTAACGCTCAGAACTGACAACGGATGCCAAATGACAAGTCGACGATTCGTACAAGCCATGAAGGACTGCCAGGTGAAACATGAACGGACAGGTTATAACAACCCGGACGCAGATGGCTATATCGAACGTTTCTTCCGTTCGTTGAAGGAGGAAGAAGTTTGGATGCAGGAATACGACAACTTCGCGGAAGCCAAGATCGCAATCAAAACGTATATTGAGTTCTACAACAAAGAGCGCCCGCACTCAGCGTTGGGCTATCGTACACCGCAGGAATTCAGAAAATGGAAGGAATCAAAAGAGGCAGCGTAGACCTGATAATTACCAGAATAGAATGGCGTTATCTCAAAAAATTATGCACATCTGTCTTGACAGGACGGGGTTCAATACGTCCGCTCGACCAGCGGTACTTTAACGAAAAATGGAGAGTATGACGATGCAGAGGGACGGCCTGAGCCGTCCTTTTCTGCGTTAACTAGATTTCTGTAGGGAAATTCCAGTAAACGTGACTGGGCCTACGACGTTCGCCGCATTGAGAAGCGCATTCGTAAGTGAAGCTACTAATTGGTACGAGTGATAACCAGGGGCTACGTTGATATCTGCCGTTGTGAATGAGATGGTTTCGTTCTGAATGACCGTCAATGACTCTTGAGCCTGAGTCGTAAAAATGACGGCGCCATCCCGAAGAATTGAGAACACGATATTTGGTGCTAGAAGTACGGCAGACACACCAACAGTGGCATCCAATAATACTCGCGGAGAAGGGGAGCCTGTTGCGAGTCCAAACTCAGCGAGAATAATGGTGGATGGTGTGCCAGGAATCGCACGGGACAATGATCCGAATGTAGCGCTGGGAACGCTTGCTGCTGCATCATATACTGTATACATATTGTGACAACCTCCCTTCTGACTACAGAATATGTAGACAAGTTTAGGGAGTAACAGATAAACGCCTGTGCAAGAAATAATTGGGTTTAGACAGTTTTTCGATGTCGTATATCGAACTCTCTGTAGGACATCTTATAACGCCTCAGTGATTTAACATGAGGGGCCGCGCCCCATTCCCTTGGGGATGACATTCGGGGCGCAGCTTATCGTATTATCAGTCCTTTTATTTGCGATATGGTTCGATTATGTATATTATTCATATTAAGGAATAAAATGTAGTATAACCGCGCCCTATTTACTTCACGAGACTAGCATCGGGAGGGCGCGGTTTTGAGTTGTCCTACTGTGATTTCATACCTCAACGAGAGCGCCATCTGAAAACTTCATCCATATTTTGTTTTTCTCTAACTCCGCAACCTTACGCCATTCTTCCTGCCGAATCGATGGGTAACCTTGAAAAATTTTTGAGCACGTTTGTCCTATATTGGTATTGGCCATATTGGCTAACCAATATTTGAGGATTATCAATGAAAAAAGTGCTTCTCTCCACAATGGCAACAGTTGCACTAATGGCTGCACCGACTATGGCATTTGCAGCAACGTCAAAGACTGTCGACCATCCGAAAACAGCACATGCTACAACGCACACAACGAAGTCTCATCACAAAACCACAAAAACAGCGCCGAAGGTAACAACTCATAAGTCGTCTGCATCTAAACACAAGACAACTCATAAGGTGACGAAACCTTCGGCTAAAAAGACAGCATCTAAAGCTAATCATTCAAAAACAACGAAGAAAAAGTAAAACTGGTGTACAGAATCCTCATCGCGTGCAGGCGATGGGGATTCTGTGTCTGGGTAATTATAATATGGGGGATCTAAAATAAAAAGTCTCACTTGATCCGCTGCCTTTCGGATCGCGCGGCGAGCGGTGTTGCGCATATCGTGTCATCCGTGTGGGTAATCCCGTAACTCCTGAGTGCTTATAGCATAATGACGGACCGCGCCCAGCCACCTCACGAGACTAACATCCAGTGGTGCGGTTGAGGTTGAATTTTAATGGAGAATGATACTGACTCATTGGTGATTTTGCTTAATTAGATTGGCGAATATTAGAGAAGCTGCTGACGTAGATGTCGATTTTGTCGTATATCAGCCGCAAAATCCCACCCAAAAGTGTAGCTATTGAGATTTGTAACTTTGTCCATAGGTATGTATTGGTTGAATCCGTAGATGTTGTTTCCCAAAATGTCCTTGTACCCAAACAAGGCTAATTCGGAATTTGGATACGTTACTTTTTCGCCGAGTTGCTGTGCGGTAGTCGTCTTCCATCCATATATTGATTCGATTTGACTCCTTGCACTAGGAAAGAATGGTGCAGCTTCGGCTTCAGAGTCTCCAGTCGACATTGAACTTGAATCAATTTTTACGGAAGCTCCGGGGCCGTTCAACACTAGTTCGAAACTGCCATCATTGGCTACGGTATTAGTACCTCCGGTTGGCTTCGCAGGGGTAAATGTCTTCGGTACAGTTATATATAAAACACGTGTTCCATCTATAGTCGCTGCATATGCTACCCACTTATTCTTATACGATGACGGTATATTGGCTACAAATGTTTTAGGTAGTTTTGGTTGTTTTGAAGGGAAGTTATGATTTACGTTCATTTTCACTACACTGACAGCGGTCTTGTAGGTAGTTTTAGGCAATGACGGAACGGACATTGGTTTGTATTTGGCGGAATTGACTGATACGGCTGGGGCTGACATCTTAGCCTCAGATACATACATTTGGTGTGCAGTGGTTGTATTCGTGATGATAGCTCCTACAAGTAGACAGTCGAGTAAAGAATTCATCATATGTCTAGCCCTCTCTTGTTTCTGAACATTGATCAGCAATATGAACTATAATATTCCTTGAATACCATTTATGTGAGCGTTTTGCAGAATTACATTTCTCTTTGAAACGAAAAGAGAAACAATACCAGTTCGAGAGTTATCATTTACATTTTTCGCTTGTGTCGTCTAGGTTTTCGCATGCCCTTGCCAATAACAGAGTGCCAAGAATCGTATCAGATTAAGCCGTCTTCAGTGAGCTTGCTGTCGTGTTCATCGCCAGTGCAGAAGCAAGTAGAACAATCGCATTGAGGTAAACGTATGTGGTGACCTTCTCAATGCCATGGACGTGCGTGTCGTTGGCTGTAAGATTTTCTTTCAGCCGGGAATTACATCTCTCCACCGACGTTCGCTCCTTGTAGAGAGCTATCCAACCCCGCGTGTTTCGGTGCGGGTTGGCGTAACGCCTGACATCGTCGGTGATGCTCTTCTTGACTACCATTCCGTAGTTGGAGTCAGAGCAAGCAGCAGTCCCAAGCGGGCAGCCAACCTTACCTACTGCATGTGGACAACGGAACTTTAATCGGTCACCGTCGGCTCCCCAATAGACCATGTCGTAACCCATGGAGCAACGAGGTGTACCATCGGATGCCATGCCTGCAGGCGGTTCCTTTTCTCCCCGCTTATTGAGTGCAATGATTGCTTGCGCACCATAGCCACGGGCAGCCTCGTAGTTTTTCACCTGGTCATACCCGGCATCCATCATGACGTATTTGACCTTCCAACCGTAGTTTTCGACGACATCTTTCATGAGTGGAATCGCCATCTCACCGTCATAAACATGAGCGGGTGTGACCTCCAAGGCTACAGGTAACTCGCTGGAAGTATCCACTGCGAGGTGAATTTTGTATCCGAACCACGTGAGCTTGTTGCCAAATGTGTCATACTTGGCACCCCAGTTGGCGTTACCCGTTTCTTGACTACGTGATTTCGGTTGCTTCTTCTCATAGGCACCAACCGCTGTACTGTCAATGGCGAGGTGACTTCCATCGATGATTCCAGCCTCTTTGCACTGACTGACCAGGTCAATGAAGAGTGCCTTCGCAAGATCTTTATCCACTACGGCCTTGAAGACTCGACTGAGTGTGGCAATTGACGGTGCGGGTTCATCTAACCGAAACCCGCATTGGTACCGGAAACGCAGGTCGCTAACCAAACGTTTGTGTAACTTGGTAAAGGTCGAAATCCCCTCAAGCGGAGCAGCAAGAAACGCTCGTAAAACTGCTTCACGATTGATAGGCTTTGCTCCCTGGGGTGATGAATTCCTTAACTTTGCGGCATACGGCTGAAGATCCAGGGCAGAAAAGAACAGCTCAAGTCGCTCACTGGGTTCGATTTCTAGCCACTCTTCAAAGGAAAACAGGGACTTTTGGAGAAGATACAAGTGGACTTCCCTCCTCGGAGAATTTTGGGTTTGGTCACTTGAAATCTTCTCGAAGTTGGGGTGAAGTCCTTTTTCATGTCCTGAAATCCTTTGCCCCGCAAGGACTTATGAATCTGCAAAACGCTCATGTATATCATTTAAAATTTGTTTTTACTAAACGGCATTGAATTCACAAAATACATGAGCGGCGGATATTACGTCCGTCTCCACATGCCTAAGTGTGACCTCGGCGTCGAAACCACCGACATCCTCGTCCACTCGATGATGAGTAATATTGAGTTTGCCATGTTCAGGCGTGCCGAGGAAGAGCAGGTACCTGCCTTCGTTCGGCCGATGAGCCTCACCAATACAGGTCATGGCCGCGTTGGGAACGTATGACGGGTGTCACGGCTTCAGCCGAGCAGACATACAGGACAGCTGAAAAACTCTCTATACCAGTTCCGACAAGTGTTCTCTCGGCTTCAGTTTTACTTGAGCGTTTTGCAGAATTAACGTTCACAACGCATTTGACACTATATATAGTGTTCCATTGATAGTTCGTACACTATATATGTGCGAGAAACGGTGAAAAATCGAATTCTGCAAAACGCTCGTATAAAAAGAGAAACAGCCATCGTGTTAGGATGGCTGTTAAATCTCTGAGTAATGACACGGGTACTCTGTAGCACGCGGATGGGTTGGGCCAATGGAGGCTTTTTACTCTTTACGACAATGAGATACAGGTTTACTTGCCAAATTCTTTGGCTATCAGTAACCGCAGGATGGGTAGTGTCCCGTCAAGTGGTGTAAATTGTTTGAGTGCAATCACTCTGTGACTTGGGTCATTTATGTAAAACAGACGTCGGTGCCAGTAACTCTTGTTCCTGAGTTCCCGTCAGTCTCGCCATCGACTCTCTGCTAAAGTATCGCCGTGCAACGATCCACTCATCGTTTTGCTCCTGGAGAATGGCTCCACCAAGTCGTATCACGGAATCCCGATTTGGAAAGATGCCAACCACGTCAAAGCGTCGCCGCAGTTCACGGTTTAAACGTTCCAGCGGGTTTGTGGAGCAGATTTGCTTCCAGTGCTCCTTTGGAAATGCCATGTAGGCAAGTACGTCTTCCTCTGCACGTTCTAGGACATCCATCGCCTTCGGAAACTTTCCCTGGAGCTGTTCTACGACAACAGCAAGTTGTTGTTTAGCTGCCTCCTGCGTTGGCTGAGCGAATATCGTCCGGACAATGGACGAGACCATCGCCTGTGACGTCCTGGGTACCTGACTCAAGATGTTACGCATGGTGTGAACTCGGCATCTCTGCCAGGTAGCTCCTGTTAAAGCAGATGCAATGGCACTACGTAGTCCTTCATGGGCATCGCTTATCGCCAACTGAACGCCTCGCAGACCACGTGCAACAAGACTACGGATGAAAGTCAGCCAGAACGAGCCGTCCTCACTGGTACCAATGTCAAATCCCAATACCTCTCTCTCACCGGTGGCTCTCACCCCAATGGCAATCACAAACGCCATACTCTGGACACGTCCGCCCTCACGGACCTTGGGAAACGTCGCATCCAACCACAAATATGGATACGTTCCTTCAAGCGGACGGTTCTTGAAGTCCTGCACAACGTCATCTAGCTCCTTACAGATGCGAGATACTTCACTCTTGCTGATTCCCTGAATCCCCATGGATTCAACCAACTCATCCACCTTGCGGGTACTCACACCATGCACATAGGCCTCTTGAACAACCGATAAAAGCGCCTTCTCAGCTTTTCTCCTGGGTTCCAGAATACTGGGGAAGTAACTCCCTCTACGAAGCTTAGGAATCTGCAGATCAATCGTTCCAACACGAGTGTCCCACTCTCTATCACGGTGTCCATTTCGACTATTACTGCGCTTGTTAGTACGCTCGTAGCGTTCAGCACCGATAAGCGAGCTGACCTCAGCATCCATCACTGCCTGCGTAAGGACTCTCAGACCCTCCTTCAAAAAGTCCACATCACCATCTTCTAATCCGATCTTGCGAATCAACTCCAAAAGTGCGATCTTATCCGTATAAGCCATCGATGTGCCTCCTCTACTGATTGCTCGTCACTTTTAGTAGATTGCACTCGATGGCTTTTTCGTCAAGATCTAACCACTGAATTTACACCACTACTTGAGACTCTAACGCAGGATGTCGTTGTAGGACCATAGCCTGGAACGAGAAGAAAGAAGAGAACGAAGATGATCAGGAATACAACTGCCCAGGCCGTGTATCCACCAAATGTTCCGTACATCAACAGCACTCCCTTCATTTGTGATTGATTACCCTTTACGATATTCCAGGTGGCTTATTGAACGAGTCGGCTAATATCTATATTTGTGGTGGCTTCGAAGGTATCCGCATATGTACATAGAAAATAGGATGGTTGCCTAGTTTGTAAGACAGAGTCATTTGGTTTTAACTTAGATAAAATATTAAATACAAAATTTGTATTTTGGATGTGCGCAACTTTTTCGTGCTTGATGAACCGCCGTATGTGGATGCGTGTGCACGCTGTGCGAGGTCGGGGGCTTGGCGCCTCCTACTCGCTTGGAAAATAAAAATGGCTCACCCTGGTGCGCTGCTTTTCGTAGCGCGCGGTGAGCACTGTTGCGTATACCGTATCATCCGTGGGATATCCTATAACTCCTGAGATGCTATCAGCATAACGAAGGACCGCGCCCCGCCTCATTGGTGATGACTTTCTTGGGGCGCGGTTTTTTATGAGTGGTGTATGAATTAATACCCTCTCCTGCACCCTGGGCATCCAGGATCCACGACGATATTTCTAGTAGTAGGCACGTAATAGTGACGGGGAACGTTGACGATGACCTGGCGATTGACGTTTACAATCGGGTGAACGTACGGTATCTCGCGTGGGATGTAGTGATTTCTTACTGTATAGACTGGTGGGCAAATATGAGCAGGACAGCGCACGAGTTATTCACCTCCACGGACAGTGATTTCTCAACCATTAAATGCTGAAGTGTCCAAGCATGAACCGGTCTCGAGCCCGATCTTTAGGATCATCCAATGTGAAAAGCCACATCCATCTCAAGAGTCCAGTGGCAGCGTTATTGCATTTTCTGGTTAATCCGCGGAAAGAATGGACAAGTTAAGTTCAATCCCGATTTGTGAGGAATTGCCGTATGATCGGTGCAGTGTGCTTCACAAGTTTACTAACAGCAATGAATGCCCTGATTATTGTGTTCATGCCTAAATACCTCTCACGACAAGAAATGTACGTCACATGGGGTATTGTGGATTTGATCAGCTTCATGGTCGATGGGTATTTAGGTGGTGCATGCAATCTTTATTATTTGAGCGTTTTGCAGAATTCGATTTTTCACCGTTTCTCGCACATATATAGTGTACGAACTATCAATGGAACACTATATATAGTGTCAAATGCGTTGTGAACGTTAATTCTGCAAAACGCTCATTTTTTTGACCGTAGCTTAGAAGCAAAAGATGTGCTTTTCCAAAGCATTATCCCAGGGATGTATGGAGTTATCGTGTTGAATTTCATGCCAACGCGCTGGGGGAAATTTGTACTATATATGGTCATATGGACAGCGCTTTCGGTTCTTATTGAATGGCTAGCGAATCAGTTTCATTATATTACGAGCGTTTTGCAGAATTCGATTTTTCACCGTTTCTCGCACATATATAGTGTACGAAATATCAATGGAACACTATATATAGTGTCAAATGCGTTGTGAACGTTAATTCTGCAAAACGCTCATTACATATATACACTGGAGCTTGCTTTATTCAATTCCTGCATATCCAATCGGTATTTTGTTTTGAGATGGCATCTGTCATTTTTAAGGAGGCATTCTGCATGAACGCGGTGGTTGTGTATACTCCATAATCTGGGAATAAAGGGTGGGGAGGGATGTACGCGTTGAAGTCTTTGTGGTCCGTCTTAACGGTTTGGGCAATCTTAGTGATTACAACATTGTCTTATTGCGTTCGTTATTTGTGGCTTCACTACGAAGCGATATACCAAGATCACCATGCCATTGGATGGGGACCAGGAGGAAATGATCAGCGCTTTGAAATACAGTTGATGATGCCACATCTTCAGCATTGGGCCATCGGGGCAGCAGTGGCGACAATTTGTTGTGTAATGTTGGTTATTCGAAGTTACTCTGTACAAAAATAGCCCATCATGCATCACTTCAGCATTTAGGTCTCGTGTGAGACCGAGACTTACGAGTTGATTTACGAAGGTATCGACTGTAGATCGCTGAATTCTTGACTTCCGGATCTAGAGGTCTTTTTCGTGGCTTTTGGCATCGATCATTTTCCTGCGTATAATCTGCGATTCCCTGCACACAATAACTGTTGTAGGGAGATGATGTGTAGCAAAGACGACCCTTTGGGATGTCTCATTTACCATCGACGACTTACAGGAAGAGACCGCCTTGTGCGGTCTTTTTCGTGTGTGAAAATAAAAATGTCCACCGGTATGGGATGGCGCGATAATCCACGGGCGCGGTTTTGTTTGACTTGCCGCCATTTGTAATATCCACTGCGTGATACGCTCAACACTTCACACATTTTTTCAACACGAAATTCGTCCCGATGGTCCTCTATAAACTGAAACTTCATGCGTGGCGTTATCGGGATATTGGAAAAGAGATGTTTGAAGGAGTCGGGGTCCGTTCTGAGCAGTTGGTCAACCTTTTGAGCATCTGTAATCATCAGGTATTCTCTTCTTCCATATTGTTGAAAAGGAAACAAAAAATCAATATAATCATCATTGTACCGACAGGGGGAGAGTAGGCCTTGGACAAAAGAGTACAGCTGATAACGAATTTTAGGGACTTATTTGACAAGATGGTCTGGCTTAATAAGTCTAAGATGGAGGATAGTCTTAAGGGTTTTAAGCCTTCTGAAGTACATTGTATCGAATCCATTGGAAAAAATATAGATCCCAATGTAACCAAACTCGCGGAGTCCCTTTATATGACTCGAGGCGCCATCAGTAAATTAACGAAGAAGCTGATGGACAAAGGCCTGATCGAAAGCTACCAGAGGTCGGATAACAAGAAAGAAATCTATTTTAGACTGACTGAGCAAGGGAAAGTCATTTATAAAATCCATGAGGAATTGCACAAAGAGTTTCAAGAGCGGGACAAAGTCGTCTTTGAGCAAGTGACAGACGAGGAATTCGACAGTATGCTTAGGTTTGTGGAAAATTACAGTCGGCATTTGGATGCTGAAATAAAGAAACAAGGTCTCACGGTTCATTAAATTGCGATCCGTTTAAATGATGAAATCATAGGCATTCCGATTCAATTTGAGAACGGGATGCCTTTTTTGTGACTGTCATTTTGTTGACAAGGAAATAAAATGGTGATAATTTTGGTGACACGGAAACAATGTTGGCCTCTGATACGAGAAAGGAGAACCGAATGTCAAAGAATAGAGCGTTTTGCAGAATTCGATTTTTCACCGTTTCTCGCACATATATAGTGTACGAAATATCAATGGAACACTATATATAGTGTCAAATGCGTTGTGAACGTTAATTCTGCAAAACGCTCAATAAAGTAAAGGAACCAGGATTGCCCAAGGAAATGCTTGCGGCTGCCTGGGCGATTGCGCTTGGAGCCATTGCGCCAATGCTGGATTCAACCATGGTGAACATCGCCATTGATAAACTAACGAGGGATTTCAACACGACGTTGGATACGATTCAATGGTCGATTACGGGATACGTCTTAGCGCTTGCGATGGCTGTGCCCGTATCTGGATGGATTATGAACAAATATAACGGGAAGAAAATCTTCGTGGGTGCAGTCTTCGCTTTTGGTATCATTTCTTTTTTTGTTGGAATTAGTTGGGGTGTCGCAGCATTCATTTTCTTTCGTTTGCTTCAAGGATTTAGTGCTGGGATTATTACCGCGCTGATGTCCACACTCTTGGTGAAAACCGCAGGCCCAGAGAATGTAGGGAAAGTGATGGCCATCGTCAGCACACCTATGATCTTTGGACCTATCTTAGGACCTGTCATCGGGGGCTTTATCGTTCAAGGTGCGTCATGGCGCTGGATTTTCTTTATCAACGTGTTCATCGTTTTGATTGCTGCACCACTGATGATGAAAACGATACCTGACTTTGAACCATTCAACAAAGACAGTAAACTCGATGTTTTTGGGATCATTGACTTGTCCTTAATGAGCGCGGTGTTGATTTACGGAATTACGAAGGCAGCGGACCATGCGTCATTTAACAACAGCGAAACGATGCTATGCCTCGGCATTGGGCTTGTGCTCGCAGTCATCTACCTCTTATATAACCGAATCAGAAAGAATCAAACAGTGCTTCCACTGAATTTGTTTGCACACAAGCGTTTCCTAGCATCCAGCGTAGGTTTGTTTTTAGCGAATATCGCAATCATGGGGCCCATGCTCATACTTCCATTGTTCTTTCAGAACTGTCGTCATTTCACGGCGATCGAAGCAGCGCTAGCGCTAATTCCGCAGGGTATTGGGATGCTTGTGACTCGACCCATCATCGGAAAAATGATTGATCAGATCGGCGCGAAATATGTGGTCATCGTTAGCCTTGTTCTCTCGCTGATCGGCTCGATTCCACTTACCTTTATCACTGACAAAACCAGTATGGTTTGGATTTCCATTATATTGTTCATCCGTGGTACCAGTTTTGGCGGAATTATGCTTCCGTTGACGAGTGACGCATATACAGGACTGGACAGCGAACAACTGCCAGAAGCAGGTGTCGGTATCAATATGATTGAGAACCTTGGTTCGAGTTTTGGGACCGCTGTGATCGCAACTGTTGTTGCCGCTGTCATACAAGGATTGGATCCCACTGTCGCCAATGGGTTGAGAGGGTACCATGCGGGGTTCTTAGCATCCGCGATTGTCCTTGCGGGAATCTTCATCCCAAGTTTATTCCTTACACATAAAAAGAAGGCGTAATATCTTCGCTCCTTGTGACTGAAGTCGAACCTTGTCACGCTTCGTTGTGTTGACTCATACATGTCAATAAGCGGGCGATGAAATGAGGTGACTGCATGCGCGAGCTTTGGAATTGGGTGCAGGGGCGACGCTTAAGTACCATGATTGTGGGGTTGTTAAGTGCCGCAAAGGTCATCACGGATGCTTTAGGATGGCATGTGATATCAGACCAAGAACTGAACGCGATAGCAAATGGCGCTGCGGCATTGTTGACGGTGATTACGGTTGTGATGTCGCATGTGAAGCCAATTGCGGCAGCGTCTGCGACGAATGTCGCACAGACAGGCCCAGCGGCCGAGGCGAGTGGGCAGGCACGTGATACTGGAAGTACAGGTACCCCGGTCAGTGGGGGGGGTGGTGGGGGGCAGTCGGCGGGATCGTCGGGAAGTGACGATGCGTTGCCGAACCCTGAAATGGCGTCTGACGGTTATGCGCGTCCGCCAAAGCTGTAATTTGTGTATATTAGGAAGGGGGGCCGCTCCTTGTGGGCGGCCATGTCGATGTTTGCGCCTTGCCTGAGGGTGACGAAGATGTTGGAGGTGAAGCATGGCGACGACGGTAGAGACGAAGTTGGAAGTGCGTTGGGGCGAGTGTGATCCGGCTGGAATCGTCTATCACCCAGCCTATATTGATTGGTTTTCTGTCGCGAGAATGCACTTCTTGTCTGCGTATGGAGTACATTATATGGAGACGTTTCACGGTGGCGATATTCAAGTTGTGGTTACGGATGTCGCTTGCCAGTACATGAAAGCTTTGCGTGCGCAGCAAGAGATTACGGTCGTGGCGCAACTGGATGAATTGTCGCGCGTGCGTATGCGATTTTCGTATCAAGTGTTCGATGCGTCGGGCGCGTTGTGCGCGAAGGGGCATACGCGGCACGCGTTTGTAGAAGATGGGTCCATTCGGCCGGTAAACGTTCAGAGAGTGGCCCCTGCGGTTTGGCAGAAGCTATTGGCGCTGCCGGTTGCACATCAGAATACATAATGAAGATAGACAGGGTGCTTGTACCGTCAAATGTTTGCGCCTGTATCGGCGTGTACCGTCACGTGTGCCTACACCGTTTGTGCACGAGGATGTGTATCTTAAAGCAGACGGTAATGGCACCTGGCTTCGCTTTCTCTACATGGTCGGCTTGGTGCTGTAGAGCCAGGCGAAAAGCGGCTGTTGTCAGAGGCCTTCCCTTTTTGGCGTAGGTTCCTGACTCGTTTGACAGTCGCACCATGTCATACCGTCGACGCGGTTTGCGTTGGCGGTTTTTGTTTTTATACAGAAAATGGGTATACACGGTCTGTCGATTCCTCATACTGTTGCTGGATTGCTCGTTTGTCCATGACAAGGCGAGCGGCGTCAGGAAAGAATTTTTGAAGGAAGGACTGGTGAACGTGCGCACACTCAACATGACTTCTGAGAACGCGTTCCCGGCCTTAGTTGACAAGCTTTCCAGTGTTAGAGGCGTGACCATTATCCATGCGGACGGAGGCCATCACGCTTTGTCCGTCGGATATGACGAGCAGGCCGCCGAGGACCTGTGCAATGTGTTGACGACGTTTCTGTTCAGCGACTGGTTGTTCGCCTGGTTGCAGGCAGCGCTCAATCAGGAATACCGCCACCTCAGCGACGATGAAATCGAATATCTGACGTTGGTGTTGGTTCACGAGGTACGAGCGAATGAGCTAGCATTGGGCAACCGCAGTTTTGAGGAGTGGTACGCGCGGACGAAAGCGGGGATGCGCACCGTGCTCACGACCGGAAAGGCGTTGTCGATGGAAGGCGTTGCGCGGTTCCGACTGCGGTGGTTTTTGAAGTCTGTCACGGCGGCGTCGCGGGAGCGGGTTCAGCAATTTTTGCTTGACCGCGAGTACGAGGAGTCGGTGGCGATGCTGCGCTATCTGCTGGAGACGCAGCCGGAGACGGCGCAGGAGTTGCACGTTTTTTCGGCGCCTGATCGGGTGTGGATTACCGATGCCACTGGGCGTCTCGTGCGCGACCGGGAGGTGACCGAGGCGGCGCTGTCTGAATCGACGGTCGATCTCAGCAGTGAGGACCTGGCGATGAGCATTCTCATTACGCGTTCGCCCTGCAAAATTGTTCTGCACGATATGAATGAGGGGGCGCAGTGGCCGAGTTTTGCAGAGACGCTTGGTCGCGTGTTCGCCGAACGCGTGCGAAAGTGCAATCATTGTAGCACTTGCCAGCAGTTGAAACAGGCGCAGTATATCTTGCCTGTCGACACGTCAAATGACTATCGCCTAAAGCGCAACCACTGATGGTGTCCCCCTTGACTGTCGGCGGATTCTGTCGTAATGTGCCAGTATCAATATCATCTTTTCGGATGCAATGCGGAAAGACGCGCTCGTAGGGTGGCGTGTTTCAGAGACGGATCGCCAAATGGCTGCAAGCGGTCCGCACAAGCGCTACGGGACACCACTTTCCAAGCAACCACTGGGGAGGCTTTGCTGAAACAGTGGTCGGTACACCCCGTTACGGTGCAATGAGCCCATCATGCGCAAATGCGCGGTTATGGTGGGGAAATTGGGTGGAATCACGAGTGAGCGTTCTCGTCCCATAGGGGCGGGGGCGTTTTTTATTTGTCCTCACTCGTGCGTCTGTACCGCCGATGATTAGTGGATTAAAGGAGCGAACATCACGATGTCACAAGAGGTATCGATTCAATTAAAAGACGGATCTGTGCGCCGCTTTGCGAAAGGCAGCACCTATCTTGACGTGGCGGCGGATATCAGTCCGCGTCTTGCCAAGGAAGCCGTGGCTGCCCGGGCCAATGGACTGGTGGTCGACCTGAAACGGGAAATTGAAGACGGTGTGGAAGTGGAACTGTTGACGCTTAAAGACAGTGAGGGCGTCGACGTCATGCGCCACTCCTGTGCGCACGTGATGGCGCAAGCGGTGGCGAGACTGTTCCCGGGTACGAAGTTCGCCATCGGGCCAGTCATCGAAAATGGGTTCTACTACGATTTTGCAGATCACGATTTTACGCCAGAAGATCTCCCTCGAATTGAGGAGGAGATGAAGAAGATCATCGCCGCCGATTATCCGATTGAGCGCGAAGTCATCTCTCGCGATGACGCGTTGAAGATGTTCCGTGAGCGGGAAGATAGGTTCAAAGTGGAACTGATTGAAGATCTCCCGGCGGATACGACGATTACGATCTATAAGCAGGCCGAGTTTGTCGATCTCTGCCGTGGCCCGCACCTTCCATCTACTGGCCGCATCAAGGTGTTCCAACTTCAGAACATCGCGGGCGCTTATTGGCGCGGCGATTCGAAGCGCGAGATGTTGACGCGCCTGTACGCGGTCGCATTTGCCAAAAAGAGTGAACTGGACGAATATAACCGGCTGCAAGAGGAAGCGCGTGAGCGCGACCACCGCCGTCTTGGCAAGGAATTGGACATTTTCATGCTCTCGCCGGAAGTGGGACAGGGGCTACCTTTGTGGTTGCCGAACGGCGCCAAAATCCGCCGGACTATCGAGCGGTACATTGTCGACCTTGAGGAGTCTCTAGGGTACGATCACGTCTATACCCCGCACCTGGCCAGCATTGAGCTTTACAAGATTTCTGGGCACTGGGACCATTACCACGAGGATATGTACCCGCCGATGGAAATGGACAATGAGGAACTTGTCCTGCGCCCGATGAACTGTCCGCACCACATGATGGTGTACAAAAACCGTATGCACAGTTATCGCGAGCTTCCGATTCGCATCGCGGAACTCGGCATGATGCATCGCTACGAGATGTCGGGCGCACTGGCCGGCTTGCAGCGCGTGCGGGCGATGACGCTGAACGATGCGCACATCTTCTGCCGCCCGGATCAGATTCAAACTGAGTTTGAGCGCGTGGTGAAACTCATTGAGCGCGTGTACAAGGACTTCGGCATTCACGATTACTACCATCGTTTGAGCTATCGCGATCCGGCGAATACCGAGAAGTATGTGCAGAACGACGAGATGTGGGAGACGGCGCAGACGATGCTGCGACAAGCCATGGACAACCTTGGCCTCGATTATGTAGAGGCGCCAGGGGAAGCGGCGTTCTACGGTCCGAAGCTCGATGTACAGGTGCGCACGGCGCTCGGCAAGGACGAGACGCTGTCGACGGTTCAGCTCGACTTCCATTTGCCGAACCGCTTTGACCTGGAATATGTGGGTGAGGACGGGAAGACGCATCGGCCGGTTGTCATTCACCGTGGGGTCGTCGGCACGATGGAGCGGTTCACCGCATTTCTCATCGAGCAGTACAAGGGCGCCTTCCCGGCTTGGCTTGCACCGACACAGGCGGTGGTGGCGTCGGTATCCAGCGATTACGCGGCATATGCGGAAGAAGTCGCGGAAAAACTGCGCGAACAGGGGCTGCGCGTACACGCGGATACACGCCCTGAGAAAATTGGCTACAAAATTCGCGAGGCGCAGATCCACAAAATCCCGTACACGCTCGTGGTGGGCCAGCGCGAGGCACAAGAGGGCACGGTATCGGTGCGGCGCTACGCAGTTGGCGACCAAGGCAGCATGACGCAAGAGGCGTTCGCTCGCAAATTGTCGGACGAAGTCGCAGCGAAGGAACTGTTGGTTGAAGCGTGATGGCTTGGCTGTCGGTACCGCTTTGTGTGGGTTTCAGTCGCTCACTTGACGAATTGCGTTTGCACCCCTAAAATAGGGGAGTGGATTGAACTACTTGAACCAAGCAGAAGCCTGCCGCTTCTCACCTGTTTGGCAATGCTGACGGGTTACCCTGGAAGACGAATAACGGTTCGTCTCCTCGATGACGAATTCTAGGGAGCGCAGGTGTATGCCTGCGCTTTTTTTGTCAGCGCGGTATCGGCTACACATTTTTGGAGGTGACATGAGATTAGCAAAGAAGGATATCAGGTGAATGATGGGATTCGTGCGCGCGAAGTGCGTGTTGTTGACCAGGAGAACGAACAGCTGGGCATTATGTCCTTGCGGGATGCTCTCCGGCTGGCGGAGGAGCGCAACTTGGATTTAGTCAACGTCGCGCCGAACGCCAAGCCACCTGTTTGCCGGATTATGGACTTCGGCAAGTTCAAGTACGAGCAGAGCAAGAAAGAAAAAGAGTCGCGCAAGAATCAAAAAGTCGTCCTTCTCAAGGAAGTTCGCATGACGCCAAACATCGACGAACACGACTTCAACGTCAAGTTGAAAAACGTGCTCAAGTTCCTGAAAGACGGTTCGAAGGTCAAGGTGTCCGTTCGCTTCCGCGGACGCGAAATCACGCACCAGAGCATTGGTCAAGAACTGCTCATCAGGCTTGCTAAGCAAGCGGAGGAACAGGCGATTGTGGAACGTATGCCGCGTCTGGAAGGGCGTCATATGGTCCTGATTTTGTCACCAAAGCAGCCGAGCGCGTAAACGCAAAAATACTTGTACCAAGGTTGTTCTGTGCACCGCTATGGCGATGTCATGAGGACAACCATCTAAACGGAGGAACAGAAATGGCGAACAAGATGAAGTCCCACAGCGGTTTGAAAAAGCGCGTGAAGCGCACGGCTTCCGGTAAGCTGAAGCGCGCCCACGCGTTTGCATATCACAAGGCTGAAGCGAAATCTGCTTCTCGCAAACGCGGTCTGCGCGGTACGACGCTGGTATCGGCGAGCGATTACAAGCGCATCAAGCAATTGGTGGCTTACAAATAATTTTCGCTTGCAGCAGCGGTTTTGTGTTCGTATGAATCGGTTCAGACATTCCGAGATTCTGAAAAGGTCGCGGAACCTCTATGAACCGCCTACTAAGGAGGAAACATTGAGTCATGGCACGTGTTAAAGGTGGTATGGTGACGCGTCGTCGCCACAAGAAAATCCTGAAATTAGCCCGCGGTTATCGCGGTTCGAAACACACGCTGTACCGTACGGCGAAACAACAAGTCATGAAGTCCTTGATGTATGCGTACCGAGATCGTCGGGTCCGCAAGCGGGACTTCCGCCGTCTGTGGATTCAACGTATCAATGCGGCGGCCCGCTCCAATGGGATTTCTTATAACAAGTTTATGTACGGTTTGAAATTGGCTGGTGTTGAGGTCAACCGCAAGATGTTAGCTGACCTCGCTGTCGCAGATGGCCCTGCATTTACGCAGTTGGTCAATGTGGCTCGCGAGAAGCTCAACGCCTAAAGCGCATCCCGGTCAGTCCTGCTGACCGGGTTATTTTTCATGACAGTGTGTTGGTTGGATAAAATAAGGATGCTTGAGCAAGAGGTCAAGGAGGCAGTGTACGTGTACATCGAGTCGGCACAGAATTCCCGCGTGCGTGCTTGGAGCCAGTTGAAATCAAAAAAGGGACGTACCCGCCAGGGTCTTTTTTTGGTAGAAGGCCGCCGGTTGATTGACGAACTGTTTCGAAGCGCGTACGAGGTTGATGCACTGCTCTGGAATGTCGCGTCGGACGAGCTGCCAGATGAGTTGCGAGGCCATCCGAAGGCCGCGGGTAAGGTATTTGAACTCTCTCCATCCGCGTTTGATCAGGTTTCGGACACGACGACACCGCAGGGGGTCATTGCTGTGGCGAAAGTTCCCGCGGAGGACACAGCAAATTTGGCGTCTCATGCGATTCTGTTGGACGGCCTGCAAGACCCCGGCAATGTCGGTACGTTGCTGCGGTCAGCCGAGGCGTTTGACTTTGCGACGGTCTGCTGTGGGACGAATACGGTCGATCCGTTTTCACCGAAGGTGGTCCGCGCGACGATGGGCGGCATGTTTCGCCTTCAGTTATGCACGGATGACAGCCTGCCATTTGTGCGCAAATGGCGCCATCAGCATCCGGATGGACGCGTCATCGTCACGGCGGCGGACGCCGACGAGGTTTGTTATCAAACCGATCTTACAAGACCGACACTCGTGGTGATTGGCAACGAGGCGTTTGGGATTCGCGAGGATGTGCGAGACGCCGCCGACCAGACCGTCTCGATTCCGATGAGCGCAGAGACGGAGAGCCTGAATGCTGCAGTTGCGGGTAGTGTTCTGATTTATGAGGCGTATCGGCAGCGGAGTTTACGAGGAAATTAACGACGTAAAGTCAGTCA
This sequence comes from Alicyclobacillus acidoterrestris, assembly GCF_022674245.1. Lineage (GTDB taxonomy): Bacteria > Bacillota > Bacilli > Alicyclobacillales > Alicyclobacillaceae > Alicyclobacillus > Alicyclobacillus acidoterrestris. The sequence goes on along the minus strand of NZ_CP080467.1, from coordinate 3,336,006 downwards.
GGAAATTGCTGTGCGGGTGTCGGTTTCTATCGACACCTTCGAAGGAGGGATGTAGGTGCAGAGTAAAAAGCAACCCCTCTTTGACCTGCGGCGCAGTACAGCTCTGCTGGTGCTTGGCTTGTGTGAATTTGTGCGCGGCGCGCTGATATTCTTTATCATCCCGATGTACGTCCACAATGTACTTGGGTACTCGACAGCAGCTATCGGGTATGCGATGGCCGCGCACTATGTGTTTGACACGGGACTAAGGTCGCCAGCCGGGTGGTTGGTCGACAGGATAGGACAGCGAAATGTCTGTATGACACTGTTGGCCGTTGCCGGTGTTGGTTTGTGGCTCGTGGTGAGTCAGCACGATTTCTGGGTGATTCTCGTCGGGTGTGCGATGTTAGGCGTGGGCATGGCGGCGGTTTGGCCTGCTGTCATCGCCAGGGTGACAGACGGATTGACGAAGGACGCGTATGCCACGGCCATGGGCAGTGTCATGATGGCTTGGCTGCTTGGCGCGGGACTCGGAGCGATTTGTATGAGTTGGCTGTTCGGCGTACATGTGGCGCGAGGATTCGCGACGTTGCTCGTCCTGTGGGTCATCGCCTATGTTATCGCATTGGTTGTGATGAACCACTGGCGCCCGAGTGAAGCTGTGCGTCAGCGGACACACTTGACGGTTGTTCTTCGAGAAGTGAATAGTGTCAAACTCTTGTTTCCTGGTGTGTTTGTGCAAACGTTTGCCATTGGCGTACTGCTCCCGGTATTGGTGCTATACGCGAGAAATGTGCTCCACCTGGACGCCAGGATGTATAGTTACTTGCTCCTGACGGGCGGTGGGGCGGCGGTTTTGCTGCAGGTGCCAATGGGGCGACTGGTCGACCGGTATGGCTATCGCATGTATTTAGTCGGCGGATTTTTGTTGGCGGCCATCTCTTTGCCATTGATTGGCGGTCTACATCAAGTGCGGTACGTGTTTTTTGCAGTCGTCTTGTTTGGTGCTTCTTACGCGCTGATTCTGCCGTCCTGGAATGCGGTGGTGGCGCAATGTATTTCACCGGATAGGCGGGCGGTCATGTTCGGCGTGTTTATGACGGTGGAGGGTCTTGGAATGGCGGTTGGGCCAGTGTTTGGCACAGAGGTGTGGAACGTGTGCGGCCCGAGTGCGCCATTTGATATTGCAGCCATCATCTTCTTCCTTATGAGCCTTCTTTATGGCATGATGCGATTGGACAAGCTGTTCCTCGCAACACCGCATCGCGAGTCGCCCCGCGTGAGTTGAGCGGAATTCTCGCGGAAGTAAATCAGGGTCTCTTTCAAAGGAGCGTTGGCATTGTGATTCATCCATCTTCATACATGTGGATTGCACCATTAGTGGCAATGATTGTTGCACAAGGGTTGAAACCACTGTATCGAATGGTCAGATTGCGCACGTGGGATTGGCGGCAGGTGAAGAATTCAGGAGGCATGCCGAGTTCCCACTCGGCTGCGGTTACGGCGCTCGTCGTAGAACTTTGGCTGCGATATGGTGGTTCGGACCCTGTGTTGGCAATTGGCATCTTCGTTGCGGGCGTTGTGATGTATGACGCGGCGGGTGTGCGCTGGCAGACGGGACGACAGGCTGCTGTACTCAATCGATTGCTGCAAGATCTGCGTGGCCAGTCTGTAGAGCTCAATCCGTCATTGCAGACGGGTGAAGCGACGCCGGATGGGGTGTCATCGCTCAACGGTATTCCTTCTCTGCAAGTGGTCAAGTCACCGTGGTGGTTGATTGATTGGCCGGTGCTCGACGAGCATGTGGGCCACAAGCCGACGGAGGTCGTCGGCGGCATTCTCGTCGGTATTATCGTTGGGCTCATCATTCACTGAAACAATCTGGATAGTACAAGCGCGCGGGGCGTAGAACCCGCGCGCTTTTTTGGTGCGCCCAGCATGGGCGCTATCTATACGGTGAAAGTCCGGAATGGTGAAGGTAGCAGTAGCCATAGCTCAAGCCAAGGGTGTCCGTCGCGAGGCGGAATCTGAAGGAAGGCGGCGGCAAATCTCCGGCCCGAGGAACACGAACCTCAAGTGAGGCTAACGACAGCTGGATGAGTTTGCCAAACAAAACAAAGTCCATGCTACCGAAGGCTGTCGAGAGTAAATGGGGCGGGTAGGTGGAGAGAAAGATAGCGCTCTTACCTGGGGAGGTCTGTCCGGCACGCCAGCAAGACTGGTAACCGGTACTGAAAGGTGCCGCTGAACGGGCAGAAGTCAGCAGACGGCATAGTACCTGTGGAGGGACGCCAAAACAGGGAAGGCCTGAACGTGATTGTGAGGGTTGAACATGGCAAGCTCGCAAGGAAAGCAAAGACAGCAGAAAATCCCAAAAAGGAGCTACCTCCAGGAGGAAGCGGTGAATCCGCAGGGGACTGAAGGAGTGCCTAGCTTTTCTTCGGCGCAACCCAAGGGAACAACCCGCGAGGAGAACCCTATCGACCTGATGGAACAAGTGGTAGAGCGGGAAAACCTGCTCGAAGCGTTACGCCGTGTGGAGCGAAACAAAGGATCGGCCGGTGTCGACGGCATGGAGATTAAATCCTTTCGACCATTCCTAATGGACAACTGGTCACGCATCCGAGAAGAACTCCTGAGTGGAACCTACAAACCGATGCCCGTACGTCGAGTCGAAATCCCGAAACCAGACGGTGGCATTCGGATGTTAGGGATACCTACGGTGCAAGACCGCCTGATACAACAGGCACTTCTACAAGTACTTACACCGATCTTTGATCCGACGTTCTCCACATCCAGCCATGGATTCCGAGCAGGGCATAGTGCGCGAATGGCGGTAAACCAGGCGCGCAACTATGTCTCAGAGGGATACCGGTGGGTAGTTGACATGGACTTGGCTCAATTCTTCGACCGAGTGAACCACGATATGTTAATGGCACGCGTGGCGAGGAAGGTAATGGATAAGCGAATCCTCCGACTCATCCGCAGATACCTAGAGGCGGGGATACTCGTCAATGGGGTTTGCGTCAGGTCAGAGGAAGGCACGCCGCAGGGCGGGCCGATGAGCCCGTTATTGGCCAATATTTTGTTGGACGACCTAGACAAGGAACTGGAACGTCGTGGGCACCGCTTCGTCCGCTATGCGGACGACTGCAACATCTACGTGAGCAGTCGGCGGGCGGGAGAGCGAGTGATGGAAGGTGTGCGCAAGTACGTAGAAGGGCGACTGAAACTCAAAGTGAATGTGGAGAAGAGCGCGGTAGACCGACCGTGGAAACGAAAGTTTCTCGGGTTCTCGTTTACAGTGGAGAAGAGGACGCGAATTCGAGTCGCACCAAAGTCGCTCAAACGGTTCAAGGACAGGGTTCGAGAGCTCACGAGACGAAGCCGAGGGCAGTCGATGGCAAGTCGGGTGGAAAAGCTCAACGCCTACCTGAGAGGATGGGCAGGATACTACCGCTATGCTGAAACTCGAAGCGTATTCGAGCAACTGGATGAGTGGACACGGCGCCGACTGAGGATGTGCTTGCTGAAACAATGGAAGCAGTCCAAGACCAAACGGCGTAAGCTGGTTTCACTCGGCATACCAAGAGAATGGGCCGTGAATATAAGTAGCTCACGGAAAGGGCACTGGCGACTCTCCAATACTCCACAAATGAATAAAGCCCTTGGTCTGACCTACTGGAGAGAGCAAGGGCTTGTGAGTTTAGTCGAGCGATATGATTCACTTCGTTCCACAACATGAACCGCCGTATACCGAACGGTACGTACGGTGGTGTGGGAGAACGGGGGTTAGTCGCCCCCTTCTACCCGATTATTGACTTGCTTGGTCCCTCGTCTGTTTGTCGTCCACCCCACATACATATGCGTGTGAGACGCATTAGTCAGAGGAGGACCTGACCTTGGAAAAGGGCCAGAATGTTGATCAGTGGCGCGAGTGGGACGCCTATTACAGCCCGTTTGACCCCTGTCCGCCCCGTCAGAAATATTATTTGATTCCGCCGGATCAGATGACGACGTTTCAAAGCGCTGGTTTGAAACAGTATTCTCCGCACGAGGCACTGAAGCGAGGTACCTTGTGGCCAGATTTATACAGCCCGTATCCGCGTGGGGCAAAGGAGGGTACTCGTTGAGTTCAGAAAAATCCCTTCCGAAGGCGTATTATCAGTATCTCCACGAATTACAGGCCGTTGACTTCGTCTTGGTCGAACTGTCGCTTTACCTCGACACGCATCGGGATGACACGCAGGCGCTTGCGCAGCTGCAGCAGTTTCAGAAGCGAAAACACAACCTCGTCGCACAGTTTGAGGCGTCGTTTGGCCCGCTTTATCAGTATGGGGAGAGCCAGACGGATGCAAAGCACTGGGCATGGGCCGACGCGCCGTGGCCTTGGCAGGTATGAAGTCACGTGTTCAAGGTACGGATTTCGTGTGGGGGTGAGGGTTCTTGTGGATTTATGAGAAGAAACTGCAATATCCCGTGCGCGTCGGGAAGTGTGATCCGAGGCTCGCGAGGCTGTTGATTGAGCAGTACGGTGGGGCAGATGGTGAATTGTCCGCAGCTCTCCGCTATTTGAACCAGCGCTACTCGATTCCCGACAGGGTGATTGGACTGTTGACTGACATCGGCACCGAGGAGTTCGCACACCTCGAGATGATTGCCACGATGGTCTACAAGTTGACAAAGGATGCTTCGCCAGAACAAATGAAGGCCGCTGGGTTAGTCGATCACTACGTCAATCACGATCGCGCGCTCTACTATCACGACGCTGCAGGCGTTCCCTGGACGGCCGCCTATATTCAGGCGAAGGGAGATCCGATTGCGGATTTGTACGAAGACATTGCGGCTGAGGAAAAAGCGCGTGCGACGTATCAGTGGATTATCGATAACACAGATGACCCGGACATTATCGACGCCCTCAAGTTTCTTCGTGAGCGCGAGATTGTCCACGCGCTTCGGTTCCGCGAGGCTGTCGAGCTTTTGAAGGAACATCGAGATCAGAAAAAAGTCTTTTGACGAACACCTGATGGGCCGTGACCTTGTATTGCCGCCGTTGGTCACGGCCGCCTGGGTGTCATCATACACTGATTTTGTCGGACAAGCCTCCTTGTGACTAGAGACCTTCCGGAAGATAGCCAAATCTGCAAAGAGCTGACCACATAGGAGATGGTCAGATGGTTCACGGATATGTTTAAATGGCAGAAAGATGGCGCTTTCATTTGCAGGTGTTACATAGCGCACGTGAGGAGGAACAAAATGATTCAGTCACTGGGCCACGTTGCACTGACCGTGGAAGACATGGACGCGTCGCTCGCGTTCTATTGCGACGTTTTGGGTTGTGAGAAAGCATTTGAGATTCACCGGGAAGATCAGACACCGTGGATTGTTTATGTCCGCGTACCGGATGGGCGCTTTATTGAACTGTTTTACGGAGGCATCGTGAGAACGCCGGCAAATGAGCACAGCATTGGCTTTAACCACCTGTGTTTCGAGGTGGAGGATGTGGCATCTGTCGCACAGTCGTTGACGAAAGCTGGCGCACCGCTCGACATCCCACCACAACAGGGGCTCGACTTGAACTATCAATGCTGGACACACGATCCCGATGGGAATCGCATTGAGTTCATGCAAATCCACCCGGATTCGCCGCAGGCGAAAGCGCGGCGCGCATTGGCTGAAAAGAAGTAACTGCCGGCAAAGGAGAATTTGTGTGAAACCTTGTTTACATCCCTCCATCGTGACGACGGATTCGCTCGAATCTTATCTCGCTCTTGCACAGCGTTGTCATTATCGCTATGTCGACGTCGATTTTCGCTGGATCGAGCAAGCGGCTTCGCAGCAAAGTATCGCCTATGTGCAGCACATGTTCGAGTCGCACGGCATTGAACTGGCTAGCTTCGGGTTGCCTGTCGCCGTGCACGGAGACGAAACGGCGTTTCAAACGACACTTTCGCAGTTGCCGGAAGTGGCCGGGAACGCGCTTCGCCTAGGGGCGACGCGTTGTGTCACCTGGTTGTGGCCATCTGTCGACGAACGCCCCATTCCGTATGGAAGCCGGCTGGCTGTCCGTTTGCGCGCTTGCGCCGACGTCCTGGCGACATTTGGCATCCGTTTGGGGCTGGAGTTTGTCGGTCCCCATCACCTCCGGACAAAACAGTACCCATTTGTTTGGAATCTGCAGGATTTGCGCGCGTATCTCGACGCGATTGGCGCGCCAAACGTAGGCATTTTATTGGATAGTTACCATTGCTACACGGCGGAAGTGCCGATGGACGAATTGTTGGCGCTCGAAGCACATGAAATTGTCCATGTGCACGTCAACGATGCGTCATTGCCACCAAATGAGGCTCATGACCAAGAACGTTGTCTGCCTGGAGATGGGCAGATAGATTTGCAAGGGTTTGTCGCGGCACTTGAACACATTGGGTACACGGGGCCGCTGTCGTTGGAGGTGCTCCATCAGGCACCATTGCCAGGGCGTGATGATGACATCGCCAAGCGAATGTACGAAACATTGAACCAGTTCATCGCGCACGCGAGGGAGGAGTCGATTGGCCGTGGCTAATCTTGCGCTTCAATTGTATACACTGCGAGACTTGTTAGAGAAAGACTTCGCTGGGACGCTTCGCAAAGTTGCGGACATTGGTTATCAGGCTGTCGAGTTGCACACGTACGGAGGGCTTACACCAGTTCAGTTGCGAAATCTACTCGACGATCTCGGCCTACAAGCCGTATCGGCACACGTGGCGCTGACGCGGATTGAGTCAGAGCTCGGCAACGTGTTGGAAGAAGCGAAGACAATTGGATTTCAGTACATTGTCGTGCCGTGGCTTCCACCCGAACGTCGGCAGACCAAGGAGGACTACGAGAAGTTGATTGCCACCCTTGCACGCGCTGGAGACGAAGTGGCACAGGCTGGGTTACAACTTGTCTACCACAATCACGACTTTGAATTTACGAAATTTGACGGAGAGTTCATGCTTGACACACTGTTTGCGAAGACCGATGCAGAGCGCGTGCAAGCGGAACTGGACTTGTACTGGATTCACCGAGCAGGAGAGGATCCAGTGGCATATATCAACAAATACGCTGGACGGTTGGACCTGCTTCATATGAAGGATGCGTCGGCGGCGGACGGATCGTTTGCAGAAGTCGGTCAAGGTGTTTTGGACTGGGACAAGATTATCGCTGCAGCCAAGGACGCGGGTGTGAAGTGGTATATCGTCGAACAGGATGTCTGCAAAACGGATGCACTTGCGTGTATCCAAACGAGCTTCGCGTTTTTGCAACATCGCGTCTGACCACAAGCGGGCGCCACGACACTTCGATAGGAGCGTGACATGCGATGAAGTTGGGGATTTTTACAGTTTTGTTCGGTGACAAGACGTTTGATGAAATGCTCGATTATGTAGCGGCAAGCGGCTTACAGACGGTGGAAATTGGCACAGGCGGATCACCTGGCGACCGCTTTTGCAACCGCAAAGAACTGCTTCAAAGCGAGGAGAAGCGCAAGGCGTTTCTCGACAGTATCGCGCGTCGCAATTTGGAAATCAGTGCGCTCAGTTGTCATGGCAATCCGTTGCACCCGGACAAAGCCGTCGCGCAGGAGGCGCATGAGACATTTCAGGAGACGGTGTTGCTCGCAGAACTGCTTGGGGTTCCGAATGTCGTTACGTTTTCTGGGTGCCCAGGTGAATCAGAAACGTCGAAGCATTCGGTTTGGGTGACTTGCCCGTGGCCCACGGAACACAGTGAGATTCTCAAATGGCAGTGGGAAGAAAAAGTGATTCCGTACTGGCGGGAACAAAATCAATTTCTCAAGGATCACAATGTTCGGGTGGCCATTGAAGCGCACCCGGGGTTTGTCGTCTACAACACGGAGACGATGCTGCGCTTGCGCAGTGCGTGTGGTGAGCAGATTGGCGTCAATTTCGACCCAAGTCACTTGTTCTGGCAAGGGATGGATCCGGTGCTGTGCATCAAACGCCTGGCCGAGGCGGAGTGCATCTTCCACGTTCACGCGAAGGATACCGCCATTAACCCGTACAACACGGCGGAGAACGGCGTGCTGGACGTGAAACCGTATCAGGACGAAAATGCCCGTTCCTGGATTTTTCGGACGGTGGGGTATGGGCACGGCGAGGAAGTCTGGCGCAACATTATCAGCGCCCTGCAACTGGCCGGATATGATGGCGCCATCAGTATCGAACACGAGGACAGCTTGATGTCGATTGAAGAGGGTTTTGAGAAGGCAGTTCAGTTTTTACAACCTCATCTCATTCGCAAAAAACTGGATAACATCTGGTGGGCATAAGGGAGCGATTTGTTCATGACAGAGACATTGCGGGTTGGAATTGTCGGTGCTGGCGGGATTGCGCAAGCGGTTCACATTCCGAACTACCAAAAATGTGGCGACAAGGTAAACATCGTGGCGATTGCCGATGTGGATTTGGAGCGCGCGAAAGATGTAGCAAAGCGATATGACATTCCACATGCCTATGCGACGGTCGACGAGATGTTGGGCGCGCAGGAACTGGATGCCGTCAGCATCTGCACGCCAAACAAGTTTCACGCTGCATCAGCCATTGCGGCACTTCAAGCCGGTTGCCATGTGCTGTGTGAAAAACCGCCTGCGATGACCGTCGCAGAGGCGGAAGCGATGGCGAGTGCTGCAGAAAAGGCGAACAAATATCTGTCGTACGGGTTTCACTACCGTCACACACAAGACGTCGAGGCACTCAAGCGCTTTATTGACGCTGGGGAACTCGGTGACATTTATGCGGCGACAGCGATTGCGATGCGGCGGCGCGGGATTCCTGGCTGGGGCGTGTTCACGAACAAAGAACTGCAGGGCGGCGGGCCACTGATTGACATTGGCGTGCACATGCTGGACACGGCGCTGTACCTGATGGGCTATCCTGAGCCGGACTCAGTTTTTGGCGCGACGTATCAAAAGCTAGGCACCAAACCGGGCGTAGGCCTTTTAGGGGCTTGGGACTACGAAAACTTCACTGTCGAGGATATGGCACGCGGCTTCATTCGCTTTAAAAATGGTGCGACGCTGGTGTTGGAGGCGGCCTTTGCCGCGAACGTCGAGCAGCGCGACGAGATGAACGTAAAATTGATGGGCGACTTGGGCGGGGCGAATGTTTTCCCGTTGACCATTTATCAGGAAAAACATGGTTCACTCGTCGACGTCAAACCAGCGTATTTGCCCGACAAGCCTGCCTATGAGCTAGAGGTGGAGCGATTTGTCGATGCGTGTCTCGGCGGTGCTGCACCGATTTCGACACCAGAACAAGGAGTCAAACTGCAGCGGATCATCAACGGTTTGTATGCCTCGGCTGAGTCTGGTGAAGCGGTGAAGTTGTAAAATTGTTCGGTTGTCTGTGCCTGCAGGCGGGCATTCGCTGACACATCGCAGGCGCTTTGGCGACGAGAGGGAGGCGCTGATGGAGATGACGAAGGAAATTCGAATCGGCATGGTCGGCTACAAGTTTATGGGGAAAGCGCACAGCCATGCCTATCGCGACTTGCCGTTCTTTTTCAACGAGGCACCTATACCCGTGTTAACCGCCATCGCCGGTCGCGATGAGGCGGGGGTAGCCGCGGCAGCGCGTCAGTTTGGTTTTGCGTCCTTTGAGACAGATTGGAGAAAACTCATTGAACGCGATGATATCGATGTGATAGACATCGTCACGCCGAACAATACGCATGCCGAAATTGCGATTGCCGCCGCGAAGGCGGGCAAGCACGTCATTTGTGAGAAGCCGCTCGCGATGACCGTGGAACAAGCGCTTGCGATGCGCGATGCCGTTCAAGCGGCGGGCGTACGCGGGCTCATCTGCCACAATTATCGCTTTGCCCCGGCGATTCAGTACGCGAAGCAACTGATTGCAGAGGGGCGGCTGGGCCGTATTTATCACGTTCGGGCCCAGTACTTGCAGGACTGGATTATGGATCCCCAGTTTCCCTTGGTGTGGCGTCTACGCAAGGATGTCACGGGCTCTGGCGCGCTTGGTGACATCGCGGCACACATTGTCGATCTCGCCCGCTTCCTCGTCGGCGAAATCACGGAGTTGACCGGCACCTTGGAGACGTTTATCAAGACTCGCCCGCTCGGTGAGATGAGCGGGGGCCTCAGCGCCACGCGCGACGCAAATGCGACGGGGGAAGTCGATGTCGACGACGCTGCGGCGTTTCTCGCCCATTTTGCAAACGGCGCTCTCGGCGTGTTCGAGGCGACGCGGTTTGCCGGCGGGAATCGCAATGGCAATCGAATTGAGGTAAGCGGCGAAAAGGGATCGATTCGGTGGGATTTGGAGAACATGAACAACTTGCAGGTCTATTTGCACGAAGATGAGCCAGGGCTGCAGGGATTTAGGACCATCAACTGCACTGAGGAGCAACATCCGTTTGCAAGCGCCTATTGGCCTGCGGGGCATATTATCGGCTACGAGCACACGTTTATCAATTTATTCGCGACGTATTTTCAAAGTCTGGTGGACGGTACGCCGTGTCAGCCTGACTTTGATGACGGTGTGCAAAACCAGCGGGTGTTGGCGGCAGTTGAAGCGTCGAGCCAAACTGGGCGTTGGGTTGATGTCACATCGATAGGGTAATCTGTCGCATGTGAGGCCATGGGGGCGCCTTTGTGGGCGCCCCTATATTTTTTCGTATCAACCGTAAGAAAGTTAGTGGCTTTCCACTTTGAAAAATGATAAACTGAATACAGCTGAATATGAACCTTCGGGGCAGGGTGAAATTCCCGACCGGCGGTGAAACTGCATGTTCTGTTCAGATGGGACACGATTTGCGGTTGAGCCCGCGACTCCGCGCATCGGCTTTGCGTGGACTGACTTGGTGAAAATCCAAGGCCGACGGTATAGTCCGGATGGGAGAAGGTAAACTTTGGTATGGCTGAACGCCATGCCTGGTTCTACATGTACGCGCCCCAGGGATTTTTTCCTGGGGCGTTTTGCGTTGACGATTGTGTCCTGTCAGCGCACATGTTCTTCCGAGAAGGTTCAATTCAAATCCCCTGTTGTCCTCTAGGAGGTCTTTGAATTGAATGGTCGTGTTGTGAAGACTCGTACGCGCAGACCGTACTTGAGTGTTTGGTTAATCGCGTTGGGGGCTGCGATGTGGGGCCTCGACGCCGTCTTTATCGTCGCGTTGCAGCGGCATATGTCGTCTACTCAAATTGTCTTTTTGGAGCACTTGCTCCTCGCGTTGTTTTCCATTCCGGTACTCATTTGGAAACGCCATGAACTCAAGCGACTCAATGTCGGTGACTGGATTGCTGTCTTGTTTATCGCCTGGGGCGGATCGGCTTTGGCGTCGATTTTGTTCGCCGTTGGGTTGCAACACGGGAATGCGAATGTCGTACTCGTGTTGCAGAAGTTGCAGCCTGTGTTCGCCGTGTTGCTGGCGGCCTCGGTGCTCAAGGAGCGCGTTTCTCGTGGATACTGGTTGCTGTTGATCGCTGCACTCATCGGCGCTTATCTACTCACGTTTGGATTTGGGCCTGTGACGGGCATTGGTGCTGCAGGTCGGATGGTTGGCGCACTCTGCGCGTTGGGGGCTGCGATGTTGTGGGGCGGATCCACTGCGATGGGCAAGCGGTTGGTCGGCAAGGTGTCGTTTTCCACGGTGACGGCACTCAGATTTGCTGCGGCATTGCCATTTTTGTTTGTGATTGTCGAGTGTGAGCGCCCGGATTGGGCGTCGCTTGGGGTTGCGCTGACGCTGTGGCCAGTCATTGCGAATCTGCTGTTCCAAACGATTGTTCCGAGCCTACTCAGCCTATTGATTTATTACAAAGGCCTGAACGGCGTCAAAGCGTCGCACGCGACCATTGCGGAACTCGCTTTTCCTGCGACAGGCTTGTTGCTGAACTGGCTCGTTCTTCACCAGACCATCACGGCTGGCCAGTGGGTCGGCTTTGCGGTCATTTGGCTCGCCGTGTTTCAAATGTCGCGCCTGCCCAAAGATAAGATGCGAAGTTCCATGGGTGGATCTATCCAAGCCTCGTTATAATCGTTTGACTACCCGCTGTGGGGCTCTTTGTGTACAGTAGAGATGTGGTCCGTGGATGCTGGAGACGACAACATACTGCAATACAGCTGCGGATGAAGGAGGGCTTTCCATGCACAGAGTGTTTTCGACGAGACGTTTGCCTGAGGCGACCGTGGCATATCTAAAGAACCACGTCGAGTTGGACATTTGGGACGGGACGAAACGTCCGACGTTTGAGCAGTTGGTGGAGCGGGCTCAGACGGCAGACGGGATCATTACTTCAGGGATTTCGATTGATGACGCGCTGTTGTCGAAGCTGCCGAATCTGAAGTGCGTGAGTACCAGTTCGGTTGGGTATGATCACTTCGATACAGCTGCAATGCGCCGCCACGGCGTCATTGGGACGCATACGCCCGGCGTGCTCGATGAGACGGTTGCGGATTTGACGTTCACGCTCATGTTGGCCGCCGCTCGACGAGTGGTTGAAATGGATGCCATTGTGCGGCAAGGCAAATGGCATGGGAAGCCGGAGAATTTCTACTTTGGCGTGGACGTTCACCATCGAACCCTTGGCATTATTGGCATGGGGCGCATTGGTGAAGCGGTAGCGCGCCGCGCCGCACTGGGGTTCGGCATGGATGTACTCTATCACAATCGGACCCGTAAACCGGAAGTCGAGCAGCGTTTCGGGTTGGAGTACACCTCATTTGAGGATTTGCTTCGGCGAGCTGATTTTGTCGTCTTACTGACGCCGCTCACGGAGGAGACGCGTGGGTTGATGAATCAGGCGGCATTCGACTTGATGAAGTCTTCAGCAATTTTTGTGAACGTGTCGCGAGGGCTTACGGTAGATGAAGATGCATTGTACAACGCGCTCAAAAATGGCAGTATTCGAGCGGCAGGCCTAGACGTGTTCCGCGAAGAGCCGACTCCGGTATCGAACCCACTGCTTCAACTCGACAATGTCGTCGTCTTGCCACATATCGGATCCGCCACGCAGACGACGCGCGACGACATGGCGATGCTGGCCGCAAAAAACGTCGTGGCTGTCTTGGAAGGCCGTGCGTCCGATGCGAAAGTCATTTCCGAATTACGTGATTTGGTCAAGGAGTGTTGAGGAACGTGTATCCGGTAAAGTTTGCACCAGTGCCGATGCAGCGAATTTGGGGTGGCCATGGCTTAAAATCGATGTTTGGCGTGAAGACAGATGAACCAATCGGCGAATACTGGGTGGTGTCTGGACACCCCAACGGTATGAGCGTGGTTTCGGAAGGACCGCTCGCGGGTAAATCACTGAATGAGCTGACAGACTTGTATCCGAATGCGTACTTAGGTAAATCACCACAACCGAGGTTTCCTCTCTTGATAAAATTTTTGGAAGCGGAAGATGACTTGTCTGTCCAAATCCATCCGGATGATACATACGCGCAGGCGTTTGAGGGGGACTTCGGAAAGACCGAGGCGTGGTACGTACTCGATGCCAAGCCCGACGGAAAAGTGAACTACGGGCACACCTTTCCCAATCGCGAGACTTACGAGCAAGCTGTGCGTGAGGGCCGGGTGAAAGACTACCTCTCCTATCGATCCGTCGAAAAAGGCGATCTGGTATTCGTCCCAGCGCGCACGCTGCATGCGCTGTTGGCGGGGACGAAAGTGCTGGAGATTCAACAGACGTCGGATGTGACCTACCGAGTATACGATTGGGACAGAGTGGATGAACATGGCGTCGGTAGGGAATTGCATGTCAACAAGGCTGCAGACGTCCTCGACTATGAACAGTCCGCTCCGGCAGTCGAGCGGGTGTGGATTCGCAATGAGGATAACTTCCAGCATGCGCGTTTAGTGGAGTGCCCATATTTTACGATTGAATCGATTGTCACGGACAATCCATTTGCACTCACACACGGTCATGCGGGCAATCCGGATGTGCTCATCGTCGTTGAAGGAACAGGGGAATTGCGCGCTGTGGTCGATGGCCAGGCGCAAGCGCTCTCACTGAAACCTGGGGATGCGGTGCTGATTCCGGGGACACTCGAAGTATATGATGTTTTGCCCCAGTCCCAGATGACCATCGTCCGCACCTATTATTAAACGCATTCAATCGAGTCGATTATCAAAAAAGGACTAGGAAGCCTGGCGCTACCTAGTCCTTTTTGTCTGTATTGCCGTTGTCCAAATCGCTGTATGTACCCGGAGGACGCGCTTGTCTCCACAGGCCATAGCGTGCGCGTTCGTAGGCTTGCGTCAGTTCGATGTCCGCGTTCGTTCGCTCTGTGTCGGGCAGCCGCGCCAGCAGTTCCCGAACCGTTTCTGCGCGCCCGATGGTGTGCCCCTTTTGATGCCACACTTTGAGTCGTTTTTGCATCGCCAACCGCGTCGGTTGGTCGGTGCGCTCCAGTAAAAACGAATCGATATGTTTATCCCGTCGGACGATTGTTTTTGTCTCCATTGGTGTTTGTGCCTGCTTGTCTGTTGAGGCAGCTTCTTTTTGGCGTCGCGTCAGCAGGTACACGAGTACAACGGCTAGCATGAGGGCCACAAGAATCGCCCAGACAATCCAATGCAGCGCCGACGACGTTGCAGGTGCGGGTGGCATGTGCTGTGTCGCCGAATTGTGGATAGATTGCGTTTGGTTCGTTGTGTGGTGGGTCGAACTCTTGCCGTGCAACCATCTGAGCAGTTGTTGCAATAATGGCGAGATGACCGGTGAGATGACAAAAGCGAGTATCCCAAAAATGATCAGTCCGGCAATTCCTGCGACAATCGGACCGAGGCCGGCTATAAGGACGGCTAGTGTCATGATACCAGCACCGGTGTACAATGTGGCTTTTTGGGCCAGACCGGTTGATTTTGCTTCGACGTGGCGCGCCAACGCGACTTCCCCGAACAATAGCCCAATCGATATCACGACGGTGAACAGAACAGTACTTGGCGACTGGGTGCTTTGCGCCGAGAGTTGACTGAACCATTCAACCAGCACGTTCGCGACTGCCAAACCGGTAAAGATTCGCAGGTTGATGATACAGCCCGCGGCGACCTCTCCCTGCAGTACGTGGGGCAGGCAGAGTGCAGCGCTGGCAATGCCGGCGAACAATGTGGCGACGGCCATACCGGTGGGGATGTGAAGGGCGATTCCACCGACGATAAGCAACACAATCGCTGTGACGGTGGAAAAGATGAGTGAAATCCTCCATGACCTCGCAGCGACCGACCACGCCATGACAAGTCCCCCGAACACACAGACCACGAGCGGCACGAGTAAATCAGCCGACCACGTTTGGTGATTCCAAGAAACGGTGAGCGCAAAGCAAAATGCGGCCAAGCCGTTGAGTATCCCTGTCCACGTTTGGGCGGTCTTACTCAAATCCGTCCATGTGCACCCAGTAGGGCGCGATAGGGATATAGATGTGGCCTGATGATTCACGACAGCACCTCCTCTGAGACATCTGTGGCTCGGTTTTTTGCGGCTTGATTTCGTTTTTCATTTGTCGTTTCGTCTGCGCTTGTGTCACGGAGCGGGTGGTTCACAGGGTGAATCAGCACAACGTGCTTCCCTGACCGGCGCAGCTTTTCGAGTTGTTGTTTCTGCGCATTTGTCTCAAACGCGCTGAAGACAAGAATTTGTTGCGGCAGTGCATGCCGGTGGGTGAGCAAATAATTCAAGATTGCATCCAAAGGTTCTGCCACGTACGCTTGCGCGTGTCCCAAGAGGGAGCGGATTGACGTTGCCTTCATATGCCCTAACGCGGATGCGCCGCGGCGTCCGGTGATTACGGCGTTTGTGACAAACGACAGGTTCGCTCCTGACTTCTCCAGGTACAGCGCCATATCGGTCAAATAGCCAATGAGTTCTTCGAATGGCTCTCGGACAGTGCCCGCCCAGTGCGGGAAAGCCATCTGTGCGTTCAGGACGAGGCAAACGTCCACGTCGGTCGACGAAAAAAACTGCTTGGTTACCAGATTTCCAAATCGGGCACTGGCGCGCCAGTGAATGTGCCGTGCCGGGGCGGTCGGTTGGTAGGGACGAATTCCTTTGAACATCGTCTCGTCTGGATATAACCACCTGTCCACGATGGAGTCACCCTGATTCGCGGAAGTTTGTGTGCGACTCGGCGACAGCTCCGGATTCGGGCGGACGGCAATGTGCTCGGTAGCCTGATGATAGACAAAGGTGTTGCGAATGCCAATTCCCTCATGCATGCGAACAACGATATCCCGGATGGTGGCTGGACCACGACTGGCGCCATACAAGGTGAATGTAATTTGCACGCGTCGCCGCATCATGACATATGTCGTGAAGATGAGGTTTTGTTCGGGTTCATCCGGCTTTGTCGATAGCTCTGGCGGCAGTTGGATGGACACTTCTGCGAACGGAATGGGCAGCCATGAGCGATTGACGAGCGTCACAGTTAGTGGAACGGCTTCCTGGATGTCGCACTCGTGACGCGGAAATTCCACGATGCAATCGACCTTGCCCTGGATGACGCTGGACCACCAAAAAGGCCAAATCCAAATGAGTGCGGCAATGACGATAACCAGCCACAGGACCGTCAACATGGACTACACCTCAGCCCGCTCGTTCGGAAGTGGAACGCTTTGGATAACGTCGTCGAGTACGCGCTGTATTCCGCCTTCCCCCATCCAGCCAATATTCAGTTGTAGGCGGTGAGCCATGGTTGGATAAAACGCGCGTTTGACATCATCCGGCGTGACGAACGAACGTTGGCTGAGATACGCCAGGGATTGGGCGTACTGTGTTAGCGCCACAATCGACCGCGGACTCGCGCCAAGCTCCACTTGGTCGTGATTGCGCGTCTCGCGGCACAACCGAACAATGTACTGCAAGACATCGTCGCTCACGCGAATTTGTTTCACTTCTTGTTGGGCCTGGACGACATCCGCTTGCGAAAGCACTTGTGTTAGTGGGGCATCGTCCGTAAAAATGACGCGCCGCACCATTTCAAACTCGTCTTCTGCGCTGGTGTAACCCAAGTTTAGCTGAACGAGAAAGCGGTCAAGCTGCGCTTCCGGTAGCGGAAATACGCCTTGAGATTCGAGCGGATTGGCGGTGGCGATCACAAAAAACGGATTTGGCAAGGGGTAAGTGACGCCGTCGGCAGACACTTGTTTTTCCGCCATCGCTTCCAATAGAGCGGACTGTGTACGCGGTGTCGCACGGTTGATCTCGTCCATCAGAAGAACATTCGTGAAAATTGGACCCTGATGAAAGGTGAACTGGTTATCCTGCGGGTTGAAGACGGTTGCACCGACGACGTCGGCGGGCAACAAGTCTGGTGTGCCCTGCACACGTCGGAACGCAAGTCCAAATACGGATGCCAGACTCGCTGCCAGGCGTGTTTTGCCGGTGCCTGGGACGTCTTGCAGGAGAACGTGCCCACCCGCCAGACAAGCGGCTGTCACGAGTTCGAGTGTGTCGTGGTGGCCGACAATTTTCTTAGCTAGCTGTTCGATGATTCCAGGAATTTTTGACTGTGTAGATGTGATGACTGACTCACTCAAGAATAAGCACCCTTTCCAGTTCCCTACATGTCCATTTTACCTTGATCTCTATTGGAAGAACCACCCGTGTGTGAACAGCGCCGCGCCGAAGGCCGCGTCACAGCCAAATCCGAGCGTGAGGACGACTATCCACGTGAGGCGCTTGGTTTCGGCGCCGTCCGCCAGAAACAGCGGCACGAAGGCTGGCCAGAGGATGCACAGAAACCGCATGACGCTTTTCAGTGGGTCGCCCGTGATATAGGCGCACGACGCGAGCAACAAGATGCACAGCATCCAAATTCCCGTCTCGAGACTGAAGACGACGGATTGTTCAGATGTGATCCGCCACCGGCTATCCTCGTGTAGACAGCGGACGATTTGCACGATGACGAGAACCATGAGTCCAATGACGACGAGTGTGTCGAGGGTGATTGGGTAATGAACGAGCGACTCAATCACATTGACAAACGGCGCTTTCCATCCCCTCTCCCAGGTATCCTCAGCGGTGAAGATAGCTAGCGGGTTGTGGACGACGCTCCACAAATATAGTTCGTAGACAGCTGGGGCGATTCCGGCGGCGACGGCGTACAAGGCGGCTCGCCACCATAGGCGCAGGCGCACCAGGCGCAATCCGAAGACGATGGTGAAGACGCCGAGATCGTGCATACTGGTCGCGATGATGACGCCGGCCAAGGAGAGTGCATAGCGAGACCATTGGCGGGGATTGCGCAACCCGTAGAGGATGAGCAGAATGCCAAACAGTGAAAATGTCTCGGTGTAAAGTGCGCTGAAATATATTGCACAGGGGTTGATGGCGAACAGTAGAATGCCAATGGTCTTCAGTGTCGGACGTTCTGCCTCGATGAGTCCGTACATCAGCCACAGTGCGAAAAAAAACAGGACTTCGACGAGAATTAAAGCGCCGATGGGCGACAGCAAGTGAATGACGACCGGGAGTCCCGGAAAGAACGCCGCAGCGCGGTAGGGCGGATGAAAGGGGACGTCATTGCCAGTTGTTGTAAACGCTTGTTGTGCGTACTGCGGAATCAGGTAGCCGTATTTAGCGATATTGACAAACCACTGTGAATCCCACTGCATGAATACGTCGGCAAATGTGTGCGTGAGCGATAGTCTGTCCGCCGATGGGGCGAGTGGACCAATTGCTCCAAATAAGACGATTAAGGCGTGTACGCCATAGGCGAAAAGAGAGCGTTGTGTGCGCTTTGTAAGGGTCATGTTTACGTCAGTCTCCATTGCTTTGTCGGATTCGTGAGATTCCGTGAGATTCGTAGTCTAGTTTGCCATGGTTTGAAAGCGAATGGAAATCTTCTGTCGGACATTCCATAAAAATTGCGCAAATTGCAACAGGATGACAGAAGGTTCCAAAGCTTGTCCAAATCCCATCGGATGGGACAATTTAGGTCGATGATTCTGTGCGTGTCAGGATACTGTGCAAGAATCTGTATTCTGTTGTGAACTTAGGCCGTTTTAGACTTTGCGTAGTAATTCCGAGTGTGGTATACATAGTGATTGGAATTGGGATTTGTCATTCCCTGAACAGGGCGTTCTACGCGCTCGTCCGAAAAGGGTTGCAAACGCCAGACTTTTCGGATGAACACTATCAAATTGACCATGCATAGTGGCGAAAAATAGTTTATTGTTAGTTTTGGACGCCTAGAGAAACGGAAGAAGGGTTTACAAAATGGAGCATGAACACCCATCAGAAACCCAATCGTTTTGGCAACAGTTTTTTGGGCCGAACTTTGGGTACATCCTCGAACTGTATGAATCTTATCGCGAGAACCCGGAGTCGGTGAGTGCCGACACCCGTGCGCTTTTTGAGGCGTATGGTGATCCAAACACGGCTTTGTTTGTCGCAGGGGGGCAAGCTACGCCATCCGGACAGTCTACGCTCTCCGTGGCGCCTGAGCGCATCGCGAAGGCTGTTGAATTCGCTCGTAATATCCGCGTCTATGGCCATCTCGCAGCTGCCACAGACCCACTCCACCCAAAATCGGACTCCATTCCTCAACTTGAACCATCCACCTATGGCATTACGGAAGCTGAATTAAGTCCACTGCCCGCAAGTGTTGTGCTTCGCAACGCGCCTGCAGGTGTCAAGACTGCGCGTGATGCGATTGACGCGTTGCGCCGGGCGTACTGTGATCGCCATGGCTATGAGTTCAGTCACTTGACGAATGAAGCGGAAATCGCGTGGTTACAGGAACAGGTGGAGAGCGGGCGCCTGATGACGCCACTGTCTGCGGACGAGAAGAAGAAGCTGTATACCAGTCTCGCGCGCACCGAGTTGTTTGAAAAGTTTATGCACCGGCGGTTTGTCGGACAAAAGCGGTTCTCGGTTGAGGGGGTAGACGCCCTTGTCCCGATGATTCAGTCGCTTTCGGATGAAGCGCTCAACCAGGGCATTAACAGTGTCGTCATCGGGATGGCTCACCGCGGCCGCTTGAATGTCTTGGCACATGTTGCGCACAAGCCATACGAAACCATTTTCTCCGAGTTCCACGCTGGCAACAATTTCGCCAGTGAAGAGGAGATGCGCGAGTATGAAGCCGGCTGGGGCGGCGACGTCAAGTATCATCAGGGCTGGCGTCATGAATTCCGCAAGGCCGATGGCAGCCTGGCTCGCATCATTGTCGCGAATAACCCAAGTCACTTGGAAGTGGCAAACCCGGTGGTCGAAGGGATTGCGCGCGCGGCGCAAGAAGATCGGACAAACCCAGGTGTGCCGCAGCAAGATGTGGAAAAGGCGATTCCTGTTCTCGTCCATGGCGACGCCGCGTTCCCTGGCGAGGGCGTTGTGACGGAGACGCTCAACTTCTCGCAGATTCCGGGGTATTACACGGGAGGAACCGTCCACATTATCGCCAACAACCACGTTGGCTTTACGGCGGATCCTGAGCAAGGTAGATCTACGCGGTACGCGAGTGATATCGTCAAGGGTTACGAGATACCGGTTGTTCACGTTTCGGCGGATGATCCAGAAGCGTGCATCGCCGCGATTCGCCTGGCGTTTTTGTATCGTGAAACGTTCCACAAGGATTTTCTCATTGATTTGATTGGCTATCGTCGCTGGGGGCACAACGAGACCGACGACCCGAGCATGACGCAGCCTGTGCTATACAGCAAAATTAATCAACACCCCACGATTAAAACGTTGTATGGACAACAGTTGCAAGCGCAGGGTGTTATGAGTGCAGAAGACGTTGCAAGTGTGGATGAAGAGATTAATCGAGATTTGATGGCGGCTTTTGAAAAACTGCCGAACATCCACCATTCTGCTCCTATCACTGATTTTTCGGCGCCTGTGGTGGAAGTTCCGAAGGTCAGCTTGGATACGTTACGCGACATCAACCGCGCATTGTTGGATACGCCGGAGGACTTTACGACGTACCCCAAGTTAAAGCGGATTCTTGATCGCCGTATTGATGCGATCGACAACGGAGATATCGATTGGGCACACGCCGAATCCCTGGCCTTTGCCACAATCCTTCAGTCGGGCACCCCGATTCGCCTGACAGGGCAGGATTCGGAACGCGGTACGTTCGGACAACGGCATTTAGTACTGCACGACGCCAACAACGGGCAAAAGTACACGCCGTTACAACACTTGCCTGGCGCGAAGGCGAGTTTCATCGTCTACAACAGCCCGCTGTCGGAAACGAGCGTCATGGGCTTTGAATACGGCTATAACGTCGAGGCGCCAGAGACGCTCGTCCTGTGGGAAGCTCAATTCGGCGATTTCGCGAACGTCGCGCAACCAATTATTGACCAGTTTATCGCGGCTGGCCGTGCGAAGTGGGCCGAATCGTCTGGCCTCGTCCTGTTGCTTCCACACGGTTACGAGGGGCAGGCATCCGAACACTCGAGCGCGCGTGTTGAGCGATTCTTGCAATTGGCGGCGAAAAACAACATGTTTATCGCGAACGTGACCACCTCTGCTCAGTATTTCCACCTGCTGCGATTGCAGGCTGCACGGTTGGGCCACAATGCCCGTCCATTGGTGGTCATGACACCAAAGAGTTTGCTGCGCAATGTGCGGGCGGCATCGAAGGCAATCCATCTCGCTGAGGGCCAGTTCCAGACGGTTCTGCACACGCCTTCGCAAGATGCAAAAAAAGTTACGCGTCTTGTCCTCTCGAGCGGTAAAGTAGGTGTAGACTTAACGACAGAGATAGACAAGCGCGAAGGCGATTTCTCTTGGCTGGCAACGGCGCGAGTGGAGCAACTTTATCCGTTCCCTGCTGAACGCATTCAGGAGATTTTCGCACAGTACGAGAATTTGCGCGAAGTCGTATGGCTGCAGGAGGAACCGCAGAACGCAGGTGCTTGGTCATTTGTGGTGACGCGGTTGATGTCCATCCTGCCTGCAAATGCAGCCTTGCATTACGTCGGCCGTCCGGAACAGGCCTTCCCTGCAGAAGGTTCACCAGACGTGCACAACGCAGAACAGGCGCACATCCTGGATGTCGCTCTATCACGGCAGACGCTTTGAGAATGGCTGAATGGAGGAATCATAAGTGGCAGAGGTAAAGGTACCTACGTTAGGTGAGTCAATTGTTGAGGCGACGATTGGTCAGTGGTTGAAGAACGAGGGCGATGCAGTCGAATCCGGTGAGACCATTGTCGAACTCGAGACAGACAAGGTGAATGTAGAAGTCATCGCGGAAGAGTCCGGGGTGTTGACGAGTATCGCAAAGCAAGCCGGTGATACGGTAGCGATTGGGGATACCATCGCGGTGATTCAAGCAGGTAGTGCACCTGCAGCTTCGACGGCGGCCCCTGCGCCAGCTGCAGAAGCGCCGAAACCGGAGGCGCCTAAGGCGGCCGCACCATCCACCACTGCAGGTTCCGCGCCAGCGAAGGCACCGGTTCCACCCGTCGCGTCAGGCGTGCGTGCGACCCCATCTGTTCGCCGGGCCGCATTGGAACAGGGTGTTGATTTGACTCAGGTCCAGAGTGGCCGCGTCGAGTTGGCGCATCTACAGGCGGCACAGCAGGCAGCGAAGCCAACTCCAGCAGCCGCGCAACCGGCCGCACAGGCTGCTGGCACAGAGCGCCCGGACGAAGAGCGCGTTCGTATGACACGCCGTCGGATTACGATTGCAAAGCGCTTGGTTGAGGCACAACATACCGCCGCGATGCTGACGACCTTCAACGAGGTGGATATGAGCGCGGTAATGGACGTGCGTAAGCGCCGCAAGGATGCGTTTAAGGATAAGCACGGTGTGGGCCTCGGCTTTATGTCCTTCTTCACGAAGGCCGTTGTCGGTGCGCTCAAGCAGTTCCCGCGCCTGAATGCGGAAATTCAAGGCGACGACATGATTATCAAGCATCACTATGACATTGGTATCGCGGTCGCAACAGAGGGCGGACTTGTGGTACCGGTTGTCCGTGGGGCGGATCGTCTGACGTTTGCAGATATTGAGCGGGAGATTGCTTCCCTTGCTGCCCGCGCTCGCGACAACAAGCTGGGCGTGGAAG
Source organism: Alicyclobacillus acidoterrestris (assembly GCF_022674245.1). Classification (GTDB taxonomy): domain Bacteria; phylum Bacillota; class Bacilli; order Alicyclobacillales; family Alicyclobacillaceae; genus Alicyclobacillus; species Alicyclobacillus acidoterrestris. The sequence continues at coordinate 3,313,008 of NZ_CP080467.1, read as the reverse complement.
ATCTGCAGGGCGGAACCTTTACCATTACTAACGGCGGCACCTTTGGCAGCTTGATGTCGACGCCGATATTGAACGCGCCACAGGTCGGTATTCTCGGTATGCATGGAATTCAACAACGACCGGTCGCCGTAAACGGACAGGTTGAGATTCGTCCGATGATGTACATCGCGTTGTCGTACGACCACCGGATTGTCGACGGTAGCGAAGCGGTTCGCTTCCTCGTGGCTGTTAAGCAGATGATTGAAGATCCGGAGTCCTTGCTCATCGAAGGGTAAGTTATCTACCTAGATAGGCACTGATTATATTTTGACAAACAACATGCGCCCCACGGTTTATCCGTGGGGCGTTTTGTCGTGTCGGCAAGTATTTTCCGAGTTGTCCGTAGCGATGCAAATTGAGCCTGTTGTCTCGGGGAATTGTGTCAAACGTATGGCGAGGTCGTAAGATATCGTGCGTGTGTAGTCATTCCTACAGCTTATTTGCGTGGCGTGTTAAAGCAAGGAGGCTTTCCGGTATGTTTGGCATACCATTATGGGCGCATCGTGGTTATTCTGGTCGGTACCCAGAGAACACAATGGTCGCATTTGCGGCAGCGGTTGAGGCCGGTGCCGCAGGGATCGAGTGTGACGTGCGCATGACGAAGGACGGACACTTCGTCATTTTGCACGACGCATATGTCGATAGGACGACAAACGGGCAGGGTCCGATATCTGAAATGACACTTGCAGAGGTTCAGCAACTGGATGCCGGTAGTTGGTTTGGCGAGGCGTTTGTTGGAATGCCAGTTACAACACTGTCGTCGTTGGTTGCCTATGTGAAGCGGTGTCCGCAGTTGGTGGTGAATTTGGAGTGGAAGGTGTCTCTCGCTGACCCTGCACGACTCCAGCGCGCCATGGGCGTATTGGAGCGGGCAGGGATTTGGAAGCAGGTCATTCACAGTAGCTTTGACACACAGACACTACAGGCCATTCGGCGGGCGCATAGAGATGCAAACGTTGCGCTTCTCACCGAGGAGGAGCAGGCGTCGCCAGACGGCCTCGAGGTAGCTGCTCAGCTTGGTGCCATGGCCATCCACCCACATTATCGCCGAGTCACTCAGCGGTATGTGCAGCGTGCACACCAGCTTGGATTGCGGGTTCATCCGTACACGGTCGACAACCCGAAGGCTATCGCGTGGCTGGAGGACTGCGGGGTGGACGCCGTGATCACAAACTGGCCTCGTTTTGACTTGCCGTGACAGGTGATCGATGAAGTGCCATCGCGATCACGGTGAAGAGAAAGACCAGAAGTAACGAGATCGGAATCAGCCAAAAAGCTCGGTTGATACTCAAGTTGGTGGAGAGCACGCCAATGAGCCAATTGACGAGAATGCTACCAATGCCAGCGAAGGTCAATAACAGTCCAATCACGCGTCCCGTCTCAAGCGGAAATGCCTGGCTCGCTAGATGGACGATGGTTGGAAACGTCACTGCGAATCCTAATCCTGATAAAATAAATAGAATGGGCCACTGCGGAATGAGCAGTACGGCTGCGAACAGTGCCAATGAAAAGACACTGCTGTAGAGCATGCTCGCGTACGAACCTAGTCGATGAACCCACAACGGTCCCGTTAATCTGCCAATGCTAAAGAGTAAATAGAAAGCCGTGAGGTACCAGGAGCTTAGTGACACACCCATATGACGTGCATTCACTAGGTAGGTTGGCAGCCAAGACGCTGTCCCAACTTCGGCCACGACGTACAGCATGATGCTCAGTAGAAACGCGTAAAACAGCGGTGTCGTGAGTGCTTTTCGTCGGTTTGATACAGAGGAAGGATCAGCTGTGCTCGACTGCGTTCGAATGTTCGGAAACCGATAACGCGCGATGGACAATGCGGTTGCTAGTGTCAAGATTCCGACGGCGAGAAACGGTGTGGACCAGTGTCCGGACTGAGTGGCGAGATAAATCACCAGCGTCGGGAAGAGCGTGGCGCCGATTCCGTAACATCCGTGCAACAAGTTAAACCCTGCGCTCTCTGCACGGGCGGAGTTGGATACGGCGGGAATGATGGCGTTTAACGCGATTTCCAACCAGCCCATGATAAACCCAAGCACAAAGAAAGCGAACCACAGGAGAACGAACGAGTTTGGCACCGCTACGAGAACCAGTATGGCCCCCATTGCAATGGATCCGAAAAGGAGCGTTCGCGTTAATCCTGTGCGGTGGATAATGAAGCCACTTGGTAGGCTCCCAAGCAAGTAGCCAATCGAATTTGCCGCGAACAGCGCGCCCAATTGGGTATATGTCACGTGCGTCTGCGCTTGTAGCATGGGGCCTGTGGCGCTGCGCATCGCATCAATGGCCCCGTAGAGCAACATGCCCCATAAGGCAAAAACAAAGCCAAATCGATAACGTTTCAAGTTGCACCATCCATTCGGCAAAGCATCCAGGTGTAAAGATACACCTGGATGCTTTGCGTTGCGCCTATTGGCGCGTTCATTCAACTGTAGGACAACATCAATAATTGTCCGTATGGATGACTTCGCGCCGTGCGACACCCGTATCGTATGCAGCTTTCGCTACGGCATCGCTGACCTGTTTGACGACAGCTTGGTTGAACACGGAAGGAATGATGTAGTCCTCCGTTAACTCTTCCTCCTTGATGACGGAGGCAATTGCGTATGCAGCAGCTAGTTTCATTTCTTCGTTGATGGTCCGCGCCCGGGCCTTCAAGGCACCCTTGAACATGCCTGGGAAGCAGAGGACATTGTTGATTTGGTTTGGATAATCACTGCGGCCGGTAGCCATCACGCGTACATACGGCGCAGCTTCCTCCGGTTTGATTTCCGGGGTCGGATTCGCCATGGCAAAAACAATCGGATCATTTGCCATCTTTTTCAGATGCTCTACCTTCAACACGCCAGGGCCGGAAACGCCAATGAAGATGTCCGCACCGTCAATGGCTTCGTCGAGCGTTCCTGTGACGTTGTGCGGATTGGTGTTCTCTGCGTACCAGTTCCACGTGGCATTGTCGTATGTTTGATTGCGGTGCAACACGCCATCAAGCGTGACGCCCAAGATGTTTTTGACGCCAGCGGCGAGCAACATTTTGGTACATGCGACACCGGCTGCGCCAATTCCGACAATCACAACTTTACAGTCCTGTAAGCGTTTGCCCACGAGTTTTGTGGCATTGAGCAGTCCGGCGAGTAATACGACGGCCGTTCCATGTTGGTCGTCATGGAAAACAGGGATGTCGAGTTCTTCGCGAAGTCTCTCTTCGATTTCAAAGCATCTTGGAGAACCGATGTCCTCTAGGTTGATACCGCCAAATGCAGGGGCAATACTCTTCACTATTCTTACAATTTCGTCTGTGTCCTTGGTGTCGAGACAGATTGGAAACGCGTCGATGCCAGCGAATTGCTTGAACAGCATCGCTTTGCCTTCCATCACAGGCATCGCGGCATGTGGACCAATGTCGCCAAGTCCAAGAACGGCTGTCCCATCAGACACGACGGCCACGGTATTGCGCTTGATGGTGAGTTGATAGGCTTTTGATGGATCTTCGTGAATCGCTTCACAGACCCGCGCTACGTGCGGCGTATACACGCGCGACAAATCGTCGCGGTTTTTGACTTGAATCTTCGGTGTAACCTCCAGCTTGCCACCGAGGTGGACGAGGAAGGTGCGGTCTGATACAGCGACGACGTGAATTCCTGGTTCGCTGTTCAGCATATCGGAGATTCTCTTGCCGTGTTCGCGACTTTCGACAGTGACTGTGACATCGCGTACGACGACATCTTTACTGACGCGAATCACGTCAACGGCATTGATGTCACCGCCAGCCACACCCACCAAACTAGCGACCTTAGCAAATGTGGTCACCGAGTTGGCGAGTTCCAAACGATAAATCAGGCTAATACCCGGACTGCGAACTTCCACGAGCAAAGACCTCCCCAATTATCACAGAGATGACGCATAAAATCCCTTTGATATTACCAAACTCCTATGCGCCGGGACAACATCCGCCCCACAAGTTGCTTACCTTTCGCTAGAATAGACTAAAATGAAAACTGCAAAGAAACGGGGAGATGTTGTGGGATGGTGGACCGAGCCGCTGCGGCGTTGGACGGAGGCGCTGGCGATTGAGTCGGTTGTCGAATATGCGCCTGCGACAAGCCGTTCTGCGATTGGACAGTGGGCAAACGAGAATCTTGAGTGGCACATCCAATTAGATGAGGCGACAAGGGTTCGGTTCCCTGGTTGGCATCCGACTGACGCAATGCGAGATGCGCTGTTATGGACTTTGTTCAATAATCGGGGGGCGCAGGCGGGATCGGCTGATGCGCTGGAATTGGATTATCGCGCATTGCTCGATAAAGACGTCGGTGAACTTGTCCTCGAGATGTCCGCCGCCGCGCCAATTCAGGCTGTTTCTTGCGAATTTTGGTCATACCCTGGGTACTTGTTCTTGGTGCGTCGAAAAGGTGCGCTGGTCGATACGGATGAGGCAGAGAGCGCTTGGGCACAGATGATTCCGGACGTATTGCGGGCCGTCCTTGGCGAGGGGTGGCACCGCGTACTGGGCGAGCGGCAGGATGTCATTGCCTATTTGCCTGCTTCAAAAGTCGATGAGGCGGTACTCGACGCAGCCGAATTTGCGGATGCGGAATGCATGACCAAACGTTTGGAGAGCGTGGCGAAATTGCTTGTGTCCGCGATTGCAGAGGATGCCTATCACGATGTGATGGTGTCCGTATCGAGGCGCATTGAACAGCCTCGGCAACTCTACGCGGGTTTGGTTTCTGCTGTGCTTGCTGCGCGGCTGCAGTGGCCCGACAATGTGCGCACGGCAGTGTATGGCGACGCATTGTTGCCGATGTTCTCAGCGCTGGCTACACAGGACGCTGTGGAAGCGTTTTGGCAGGGGCTTGGGGAGCGTTGCCAAGTGCCGGTGGACGCCTGGCCGGAAGATTGGCTGGAGATTGTCCGCGGCGTGATTTCGGCGAACTTGAACATCAGTGAGGCTGCGCGCATTCTCTATGTTCATCGGAATACGCTGATTCATAAAATCGATAGGCTGGAGCAGGTCACGGGATATGACGTGCGCAACGTGACAGACGCGATGATTCTCTATTTTGCGGCACTCTTGAAAACGCAACAAATTGCCCTGAACTAAACGCGCGATAGGTGCAAGATGTACATTCTGCTGCCGACGCTGGTTTGTTAGGCTGGGGATACAGAAGGATTTCATACGGTTTCGCAAAGGGTTGCAAAAAAAGGAGGACACCTCGTTGGCACGCGTACATCTCCACCATATCACGAAGACATACAGCGGTGCGACTGAGCCGGTAGTCAAGGATTTCAATCTGGATATCGAGGACAAAGAATTTGTCGTGTTTGTCGGTCCATCTGGCTGTGGCAAGACGACGACGTTGCGCATGATTGCTGGGTTGGAGGACATTACAGGTGGCGATTTGATCATCGGCGATCGCAGGGTCAACGACGTTGCGCCAAAAGACCGCGACATCGCGATGGTCTTTCAAAACTATGCACTCTATCCACATATGTCGGTGTATCAGAATATGGCGTTTGGCTTAAAGCTTCGCAAGGTCCCCAAGGCGGAAATCGACAAGCGTGTACACGAGGCGGCGCGTATTCTCGATATTGAGCATTTGTTAGATCGCAAGCCGAAGGCGCTATCTGGCGGTCAGCGCCAGCGTGTTGCGTTGGGCCGCGCAATTGTCCGTGAACCACAGGTGTTCCTCATGGACGAACCGCTCTCCAACTTGGACGCCAAACTTCGTGTACAAATGCGTGCGGAAATTCGTAAGCTGCATCAACGGTTGCAGACGACGATGATTTACGTTACACACGACCAGACCGAGGCAATGACGATGGGGGATCGGATTTGTGTCATGAAAGACGGCATTATCCAACAGGCGGACACGCCGCAGGTCGTCTATAGTCAACCGAAGAACATCTTTGTTGCGGGATTTATCGGCTCCCCGGCGATGAACTTTATCAAAGGGGATATCATTGCAGACGGCGACAAACTTTACTTCCGTGCGCCTGGCATTTCAATATTGCTGCCGGAAGGCCGATACAGCGTTTTGAAAAGCGCTGGTGTCATCGGAAAGCCTGTCGTTCTAGGTGTTCGCCCAGAGGATTTGCACAACGAAGAGCTGTTTATGTCGACGTACCCGGAGGCAGTCGTCGACGCAAAGGTGGAAGTCGTGGAGCACATGGGTTCAGAGGTCTACTTGCACGTGAACATTGGGTCCTCGTCGATGGTGGCTCGTGTGAACCCACGGTTTAGTTTCCATCCAGGCAGTGAAGTGAAACTTGCTGTCGATTTGAATAAAATTCACATTTTTGATGCCGAGACGGAAGAGTCCATCGGGTTCTCCCACGCGGTGGAGGCGCCTGCCGTCACGATGTAAACGTGAAAAGAGGGGGGTGACGACGTGGTTCAACAAAGTGTCAAGATTGCGTTGGTTCGCGGACTCGCGGCACGCCCAGCCGCCGAGTTTGTGAAGATGGCTTCGTCGTTTGAGAGCCGGGTGCGCATTGGCCGCAATGGCCAGTGGGTGGATGCGAAGAGCATTCTGGGCGTGATGTCCATGGCGTTGTCGCAGGGTGACGAAATCATTGTGCAGGCGGACGGAGCAGACGAGGATGTCGCGCTGGCTTCGTTGGTCAAATTTCTGAGTGCACCAGGTCTCTAGGCATGTGCGTCTATCCCCCCGAAGCCGTTCGCCGAGGTAGGGTATGTTGACTGTTTGATACGTTTGCAACGGTATAAAAGTTTACAGACGGCGCAACCGCGAAGGCGTTGCGCTGTTTGTCGTGTTCGGGTACGCTTTGTATGATGAATTGTCGTGATGATGAAGAAGCTGATTGGCACGAATGAAAGGGAAAAGGGGGAGAGGCTGTGCAACCGGATGCGCCTTTACATAGAGATATCCGAATTCTCGGCGATTTATTGGGAGAAGTCATTGTTGAACAGTGTGGCCAGTCCGTGTTTGACCATGTAGAGAATATTCGCCAAGCTGCGAAAGCTTTTCGGGGTCACCCTTGTGCAGAGACGCGCAGTGCGTTGCAACAGGCGGTCGAAAATGTTCCGGGTGCGCTTCGGAGTGATACGATTCACGCGTTTTCAGTCTATTTCCAACTCGTCAATCTAGCAGAGCAAAATCATCGCTTGCGCAGGCGAAGAGCCTATGAAAAGTCTGATCAACCACAGCGCTGGACGTTCCAGGAGACAGTCGCGGCGCTCAGTGCGCAGGAAGTGTCCTCAAGCCAGGTTGAAAATCTGCTGCATGAAGTCGGCATTGAGTTAATTCTCACTGCGCATCCGACTGAAGCGTTGCGGCGGACGGTGCTTGACAAGCATACAAAGATCTCTGCAGCGCTTGAGGAGATGGATGACCCGCGCAAGACGCCGCGCGAACTCGGTCGGTTGCGCGAGCAGATTCGCACGCAGATTATCGCTTTGTGGCAGACGCGCTCTGTGCGCAAGCAGCGCATTAGCGTCATCGACGAAGTTCGAAACGGCCTCTATTTCCTAGATCAGATTTTGTTTGACGTGTTGCCTGAGGTCCATGAAAAATTGGAGCGCGCTGTGGAGGAAAACTATCGACTTGAGCGCGTGCATTTGCCTGCTTTAATTCGGTTCGGTTCTTGGATGGGCGGCGATCGCGATGGGAATCCGAACGTGACACACGACGTGACAGAAGAGACGTTAAAGTTGCACTTCGACTTGGCACTGTCCAAATACCACGAGAAATTGCACGAATTGGCGCACGATTTGAGTTCTTCCGTGGAACGTGTCGGCGCTGATGCAGCATTGCTCGAGTCCCTGGACGAACCCTGCGATGAGCCGTATCGGGCCAAGATTACGCAAATGCAACGGCGCCTTGCGAATACCAAGCGGTACGTGCATGGGGAAGTCACAAAGCATGATAGATATCACGATGTATCTGAATTTCTGCGCGACATTGAGTTGATGGATAAGTCGCTGCGGGCGCATCGCGGTGAGCGGCTCGCGGATACCTTTTTGCGGCCACTGCAACTGCAGGTGAACCTGTTTGGCTTTCATATGGTCACCCTCGATATTCGTCAGCACAGTGGCGTTCATGAGCACGCTGTGGGCGAATTGTTGGAAGTGGCAGGCCTTTCCGATTATGCGTCGCTATCTGAGGGGGATAGGGTCAAAGTCCTGACGGACTGTTTGGGATCGCCGCGCCCGATTCGCAATCCGTATCACGGATATACTCCGCAGACCGAGGAGGCGCTCGCTGTCTTCGATTGTATTCGCAAAGGCCACATCCAGTTCGGTCGGGCCTGTGTTCAAGATTATTTAATCTCCATGACACAGGGTGCCAGCGATTTGCTGGAAGTGCTTTTACTTGCCAAGGAGTGCGGTTTGTTTGGTTGGCCTGAAGGCCCGCTCCAGGCGCCGACGAGCCATTTGAACGTCGTGCCGCTGTTTGAGACGATTGAGGATTTGCAGGCGGCCCCATCCATCATGCAGTCGCTGTTTGAAAACCCAGTTTACCGTCGCCATCTGGAAGCTCATCAGAACGGACAGGAAATCATGCTTGGGTATTCTGACAGCAACAAAGACGGTGGCTATCTCACCGCCAACTGGTCGTTGTACAGAGGCCAACAGGCGCTGCTCGACGTCGCTGAAGCGCATGGCATTCGGCTGAAGTTCTTTCATGGCCGGGGTGGGGCGTTGGGCCGTGGCGGCGGTCCGGTAGAGCAGTCAATTCTGGCTCAGCCCGCGCGGGCTTTATATGGTCACGTGAAAATTACTGAGCAAGGTGAAGTCATTTCGCAGCGCTACAGTCACAAAGGCATTGCTGAGCGGTCTCTGGAGTCTGCCGCCGCCGCTGTGTTGCGAGGCGCTGCGCACGCGCGCTACGACCTGCACGAACAGGAACCGCAGGCGTGGGTGGCGTTACTCGACAAGGCGTCCCAGAAGTCGTTTGAAGCGTATCGCGCCTTTGTCTTTGGGGACGATGAATTCTTGACCTATTTTCACACGGCGACGCCCGTCGATGAAATCGGTAAGCTCAATATCGGATCACGCCCCGCGAAGCGCAGTCAATCTGCCAGAATCGAAGATTTGCGCGCCATTCCATGGGTGTTTTCGTGGACGCAGAGTAGACACCTGCTACCGGCCTGGTATGGGTTCGGGACATCGATGGAAGAGCTTTTGCAGTCGGAGGAAAACCTGCAGCACTTGCGTGAGATGTACCGCGGCTGGCCGTTTTTCCGGACGCTCATCGACAATCTGCAAATGGCACTGGCGAAGGCTGATATGCTTGTGGCGCGCGAGTACGCGCACCTCGCTGGCGACCTTGGCGAACGGCTGTTTTGCGACATTGAACAAGAATATGAGCGCAGTCGACGCGCCGTGTTAAAGATTACTGGGTACGACGAGTTGTTAGATAACAAATCGGTGATTCAGTCGTCCATTCAACTGCGCAATCCGTATGTCGATCCGCTTTCATTCTTCCAGGTGCGACTACTTCGGCAGTTGCGAGAGACGTCTGACGAGGCCGAGCGCAGCGCGTTGCTAGCGGATGTGCTGCTGACGATTAACGGCATTGCAGCGGGCCTTCGAAACACAGGTTGAGGTAGGTTTCGAGATTGCAAGTTCGCCGTGTGTACTCTACCATGTAAGTAGCGTTTCAGATCTACTGGCCGTGATGAATTTCTATCCATCGTGGCCGATTCAGCGTTCATCATCACTTGGGACAATTTCGTGATTCCGGGACGCTATAAGTCCCTGCGGGGGTGGTCATCATCCGAAAAATTGCTGTATTGACAAGTGGGGGCGACGCGCCGGGTATGAACGCTGGCGTGCGCGCAGTCGTCCGAACGGCGATTTATCATGGACTTGAGGTCGTGGGGATCCGCCGGGGATATGCGGGACTTCTCGACGGGGACGTAAAACCGATGCCACTGGAGTCTGTCGGTGACATCATTCAACGCGGGGGGACCTGTCTCTACACGGCTCGCTGCCTTGAGTTCTTGACGGAGGATGGGCAACGTCGCGGATATGAGCGTCTAACCGACTTGGGCGTGGAAGGTTTGATTGTGTTTGGCGGAGACGGGAGTTTTCGCGGGGCACAGAAGTTGCACCAACTCGGCATCAAAACCATCGGCGTTCCAAGCACCATTGACAACGATATCGGTGCTTGTGATGCGAACATTGGGTTTGATACGGCAGTGCAAACGGCGATTGACGCGATTGACAAAATCCGCGATACCGCGACGTCACATGAACGGACCTACGTTATCGAAGTGATGGGGCGCAGTGCCGGGCACATTGCGCTCGCGGCAGGGTTGGCCGGCGGAGCCGAATCTGTTTTGGTGCCGGAGGTGCCTTACAAGCTTGAAGACGTCGTGGCGAAGCTGCAGCGCGGTGTCGCGCGCGGCAAGAAACACTCCATCATCGTCGTCGCAGAGGGTGCGGGCAACGGTGCGGAAATTGGTCGGTACATCGAACAGCACACGGGGTTCGATACGCGCGTGACCGTGCTTGGCCACGTGCAGCGCGGTGGTGCGCCGAGTGCGGCGGATCGAGTGTTGGCAAGCCGTCTAGGTGCGCACGCTGTCGAGTTGGTGATGGCTGGCGTATCCGGACACATGGCAGCCACCAAAAATGGCGAGTTGACTTCTGTACCGTTTGATGAGGTGTTTCGCGCTGAACGAAAGCCCTCTCATGCGGTCTATCAACTAGCAGATATTCTGTCTATTTAATAGCCATACCGGGCAGCATACACACAAATGAGGAGTGAACGAAATCGTGATTGAAACCATTCGACAGTATCTGGGCGAAGAGGCAGACTACCTATTAAATCACAAGGCAGAGAGCATTCCACAATCCACCATCACCACGCCGTCCCCGACCTACCTTGACGACGTCTTTACATACACCAATCGCAACAATCAGGTGCTGCGCAGTTTGCAATCCTTGTACGGAACCGGGCGTTTGGCGAACACGGGATACGTGTCCATCCTGCCGGTTGACCAAGGGATTGAGCACTCAGCTGGCGCCTCGTTTGCGAAGAATCCGATTTACTTTGATGCAGAAAACATTGTGAAACTGGCGATTGAGGGCGGTTGCAATGGTGTGGCATCGACGCTTGGCGTTCTGGCGTTGACCAGCCGGAAGTACGCACACAAGATTCCGTATATCGTCAAGGTCAATCACAATGAGATGCTCAGTTATCCGAACAAGTATGACCAGGTGATGTTCGCTTCGGTGAAGCAGGCTTGGAATCTCGGCGCTGCGGGTATTGGTGCGACGATTTACTTTGGGTCTCCGGAATCTACGCGTCAACTCCAAGAGGTGAGCGAGGCGTTTGCGCTGGCGCACGAATTGGGGATGTTTACCATTCTTTGGTGCTACCTGCGCAACGAAGCGTTTGTCAAAGATGGCGTGGATTATCACACCGCTGCAGACCTGACTGGACAGGCGAACCACCTCGGTGTCACGATTGAGGCGGACATTATCAAGCAAAAACTACCGACGGTCAATGGCGGTTACACCGCGTTGAATATGGGCGAAAGCAGCTACGGAAAGACCGACAAGCGGATTTATTCCGAGTTGACGACAGATCACCCAATTGACCTGACACGCTATCAGGTCGCTAACTGCTATATGGGTAAAATTGGCTTGATTAGCTCTGGCGGCGCTTCTGGCGCGAACGATTTCGCTGAGGCTGTGAAGACGGCGGTTATCAACAAGCGCGCTGGTGGGATGGGTCTGATTTCGGGCCGCAAAGCGTTCCAACGTCCAATGGACGAGGGCGTTAAGCTCTTGAATGCCATCCAAGATGTCTACCTCTGTGAAGACGTCACGTTGGCATAAGGGGTTTTACAGGCACCCTTCGGGGTGCCTTTTTTGAATATGGCGTATTGTAACGATTGTGAGTTAGGAAGGAGAAACACCGTGACCAAGCCAGTGGTCGGCGTCATCATGGGAAGTCAGTCTGATTGGGATACTATGGTGCACGCGTGCACGGTACTGGACGAGTTAGAGGTCCCGTACGAGAAGAAGGTCGTGTCCGCGCACCGTACACCCGATTATATGTTTGAATACGCTGCTACGGCTCGTGCCAGGGGGTTACAGGTCATTATCGCGGGTGCTGGCGGTGCCGCACACCTACCAGGCATGGTAGCAGCCAAGACAGATTTACCGGTCATCGGCGTACCAGTAAAAACGTCGACACTTCAAGGATTGGAGTCGCTGTTGTCCATCGTACAGATGCCGGGGGGGGTACCTGTCGCCACAATGGCGATTGGTCGCGCTGGTGCGACAAACGCTGGGTTGTTTGCTGCGCGGTTGTTGGCGGTCTCTGATGATGCGCTCGCCAGTCGCTATGCAGCGCGCCGTGAAACCATTGAGCGGCAAGTGCTGGATGGAGGTGAGCCCGGTGCTTCGTGACGCAAAATCCAATGATGTGACCTCCGTGATTTTGCCGCCTGCCACAATTGGCATTTTGGGTGGCGGCCAGCTCGGTCGAATGATGGCGCTCGCTGGGCGGGCTTTAGGTTATCGCTTTACGGTTCTTGATCCGACACCGGACTGCCCTACTGCCCATGTTGCGGACAAGCAGGTCGTCGCGGCGTTCTCGGATATCGAAGCGGCTCGGCGACTCGCGGAAGCGTCGGACGTGGTGACGTATGAATTTGAGAACGTCGACGCCGACGTGGCGCAAGCGCTGGAGACGTTCAGCCGTGTGCCACAGGGGAGTACACTTTTGGCGACGACACAACATCGCGTACGCGAAAAGACGTCGCTTTCCGACGCTGGCATCCCAGTGACCCCGTTTGTACCCATTTTTTCATTCGAGGATTTCGAGAACGCAACGACAACACTCGGCCCAAAAATCGTGGTCAAAACGTCCCGCGGTGGATATGACGGCAAAGGGCAGTGGATGATTCATTCACCTGCTGACCTTTCGGCGCATCGCGCGGAATGGGAAGAGATTTTCGTTGTAAATCGCGATAGCGGCAGTTCGTTGGCCCCTTTGATTGCGGAACAGTTTATCCCGTTTCGCGGGGAATTGTCTGTCGTGGTCGCGAGGAATGCAAGGGGAGAAGTGAAGGCGTTCCCACCTGCGGAAAACCAGCACGTCAATCACATTCTGCATCTCTCCATTGTGCCTGCGAGATTCCCGGAACCCTTACTCCATCAGGCGCAGGTGCTTGCTGAGCAAATCGCGCAGGCGATGGAGATTGTTGGATTGCTTGCCGTGGAGATGTTCGTTACAGAAGACGGGCAGTTGTTCGTCAATGAACTCGCTCCCCGACCGCACAACAGTGGGCATTATACAATGGACGCCTGTGTGACCAGTCAGTTTGAGCAGCACATTCGCGCTATCTGTAACCTCCCGTTGGGAGATGTCTCTTTGCTGACGCCGGTCGTGATGGTCAATGTCCTCGGGCAGCATTTAGAAGAAGTATTGGCCCGAATGTCGACGTTGCCAGGACATGTCAAAGTGCATTTGTATGGAAAGGCAGAGGCGAGGACGGATCGGAAAATGGGACATTTGAATGTGTTGTGCGATCACGTTGACGAGGCACTCAACTGGATTGACAAACAGGAGATTTGGAATTAAGCGTTCGTTTTGATACCTTTATGCCCCGCGAAGGAAAGAGGCGGCACATCGGGAACACCCGGTGTGCCGCCTCTTTTTATGTACACCCAGGGCGCTAGGCAGATTCCAGTTAATCTTATGAAATGTAATTTATGTGTAAAGTATAGGTTTATTCGACTTGTAAAGTTATGGTTATTAGGTGATAATTTTATTAATTAATATAAACTAACTATTTATATTATCATATTCTAATTTTAACATTGGAAACATGATACATGACTAACAAAGTCAACTTTCAGCTAGGGTCAGTATCGTGAGGCAAGCCTATAACGGAAGGATGATGGAGATGGCTACTGATTCGGTCGTCAGGTGAAGCAGCTTGTTCAACAACACTGGGACGGTAAGACGATCTGCGGAAGTTGGCAACTTGATTCAGCAGTACTTGGCCGCGCCTGATTTGGCGAAGCGAACCGCAGTATTCAAGCAGATTTTGGAAGTGACGAAGCAGCAGGCGGCGGTTGTGTGGCTTTTGCAGCCGTCGAATATTTAAGGTGTGTCGAACCAAATCAATTGGCAGCTTAACGGAGCGACGCAGATTCAGATTCAACAAATTCAGGAGAAGTAAACCATGATGCTTTCTGTCATCCAAGCCGTCAGACGTCTGTTTGGCGACTTCATGGTCCTGTTGGCGGTTTCCGTCTTACTCTTTGTCGTCAGCAAACTGATGGGCGATCCCTCTTATTCTATCTTGTCTATCGATGCGACACAGTCGCAAAGGGCTGCGTTTCGGGCGGAAATTGGCTGGAATCAATCGTTTTGGGCGCAATTGCTGCACTACGTGGGACGCACGGTAACAGGTCATTTTGGGAACTCGTATGAAATGCAACAGCCTGTCAGTCAGATTCTCGTGCCGTATGTCTGGGGGACCATTAAATTAGTTGGTTTGTCGTTGCCACTGGGAATGATCGGGGGAATTGTCTTCGCGTTTCTCAGTTTGTGGGCATCGGACAGAACTGAACGCATGTTTCAGCGGTTTCTATTATTGCTGTATTCACTGCCAGGTTTTGTTCCGGTCATTTTGGCGATTGAGATTTTCGGCGTCAAGTTGAAGTGGTTCCCGCCTTCGGGTAGTTAAGGAATTCAGTCTCTGGTGATGCCTGTGGTGCTGCTTGCTGGCTCGGAAGCATCAAGAGTGGTCTCTTACTGCGGACGAAATTGCGGGAAGTGATGGAGGAAAAGTTCGTTGTGACTGCGCGCCAAAGGGTTGGCGCCAAGGCGTCTGTACATTCAGTATTTGCTGCGCCCTGCGTTGATTTTAGTCTTCTCCTATTTGTCGATTCAAGTTGGTCAGTTGCTCGGAAGCACGATTATTGTGGAGAACATCTTTGCGTATGAAGGGGTCGGGAGTCTGGCAATCCATGCTTTGTCCACGCGGGACTTGCCGCTGCTTCAAGGCTGTATTTTTGTGCCCGCGATAATCTTTTTGGCGTTGCGATTTGTCACTGATCTCGTCCAGCCGTGGCTGGATCCGCGCCTTCAGCAGGCAGGGCGGAGGGTAAGCGCATGAGTCAGCGATGGGTAGGTCGAAAGGCGATATTGGGTTGGTGTGTCTTCGGTTTGGTGCTCGCCGCAGCTCTCTATATCGCGACAAGCGGCCATTTTTATTCGCCGATTGAGCCGTTTGTCGGAGGGAAGTTGCAACCGCCTTCACACGCATTTCTGATGGGGACAGACGAACTTGGCAGGGATGTGTTGAGTCGCCTGATCGCGGCGACGGGCGTGACTTTGGGGCTATCCTTGGTGTCGGTCGTCCTCGCGATGCTGATTGGGACTTTATTGGGAATGGGCGCCGGTTACAATCTCGTTCCGGTCCTCACACCAGTCATTTTATTTCTCGGCCAAATTTCAATCATTTTCCCAACTCGTTGGCTTCCACTCATGATTGTTGCGCTATTTGGAAATCACGCGCTCGGCATGGTGCTTTCGATGTTCTTTTCACTGTGGGGTCAATTCTTTTGGTTGATGTATGACGAGTCGAGGGGGCTCCAGGGCAGAACATTCATTCAGGCGGCTTATGCGGTAGGTGGAACGAAATGGAAGGTTATCGTCTTTCACATCCTTCCGTACCTGGCGCCTACGGTCTTGGTACTCGCTACCTTATCGTTTCGAACCGCCATCGGGGTGATATCGACGTTGAGTTTTTTGGGCATCGGGTTGCAACCGCCGACGCCGACTTGGGGGTGGAAGCGATGGTTTCATTCGTCTGTGGCGGTTTCGGCTGTCCGCAACGTGTCGCTGCGGATTCGGGCCGGTGAGACAATCGGATTGGTTGGGGAAAGCGGATCCGGCAAGAGCACATTAGGCCGCTGCCTGGCCGGACTAGAAAAGCCAAGCGCAGGAAGCGTGTTTTATGGGGACTTGGAGATTTATTCGTTATCACGGCGCGAAGCGCGGTTATTGCGCAGGCGCATTCAGTACATACACCAAGACCCTGTAGACGCCTTAAATCCATATCGGACAATTGGGCAGAGCCACTTTGGTATTTTGGCGTGAAAAATCATGCGGATAGAAGGGCGGCGGCAGAGCGGCTGTTGGAGATGGTTGAACTGCCGACTACTTATTTGGACAAGTATCCGGTAGAGTTGAGTCGTGGGCAATGCCAACGAGTGAATATTGCGCGGGCACTGATGGTAGAGCCGGAAATCATCATTTGTGATGAAGTGATTTCGGCGCTAGATGTTTCGACAGGCGTGCAGATTTTACACCTTTTGAAAGAATTGCAGCAGCGAAACGGCTATGGTTACTTGTTTGAGCGTTTTGCAGATTTATAAACTCCCGCAGGGCAAGGGTTCTGAGGGCATGAAAAAGGACTTCACCCCAACCTTCGAGAAAATTTCAAGTAACCCAAACCAGAAATTTTCGAGGAGGGAAGTCCCACTATGTATATTCTCCAACCATCGCTCTTTTCCTTTGAAGACTGGTTAGAAATTGACTCCAGCGATCGTCTGCCCTTGTTCTTTGCTGTCTTGGATTTACAACCCTATGCTTCAAAATTGAGAAAACAGTCACCCCAAGGCGCGAAACCTATGAATCGTGAAGCGATTCTGCGTGCATTGCTGGCTGCTCCGCTTGAAGGAATCTCAACGTTCACAAGGCTTCATGAACGGTTGGCGCTAGATATATGCTTTCGCTACCAGTGTGGGTTTCGAATCGACGAAGCAGCCCCGTCGGTCTCCACACTGAGTCGCGTGTTTTCAGCCGTTGTTGAGTTGGGTCTCGCTGAGAAGCTCTTCATTGACCTGGTTAGTCAATGTAAAGAAGCGAGCATCATCAACGGACGCCATTTGGCTGTGGACAGTGCCGCCGTGAAGTCCTACGAGAAAAAACAACCTAAGTCCAAGAGCCAGGAAACGGGCAATGCCAACTGGGGCGCAAAATACGATACCTTTGGCAACAAGCTTGCTTGGTTCGGATACAAATTCCACTTGGCTGTGGACACCGCGAGTGAACTGCCAGTTGCTTTGGATGTCACACCAGCGAACGTCTTTGATGGTGAGATGGCGGCGCCATTGCTGGAACACGTCGTGACGACGCACGGTTGGAAAATCGACTTTGTCATGATGGATGCTGGATATGATCAAGTCAAAAACTATGAAACGGTTCGTCAATATGGTGCACAGGCGATTATCGCGATGAACAAGCGCGGTGAAAAAGAACCGCCTGAAGGAATCGCATCGGACGGGACGCCGCGTTGCACGATGGGATATAACATGGTGTATTGGGGTGCGGACGGTGACCGACTAAAGTTTCGCTGTCCGCACGCGGTTGGGAAGGTGGATTGTCCGCTTGGAATCGCGGCATGTTCCGAATCCAACTACGGTATGGTGGTCAAAAAGCGGATCACAGAAGATATTCGGCGGTACTGCACACCACACCGAGGCACGCAGAATTGGAAGTTGTTATACAACGAGCGAACTGCTGTAGAGCGTTGCAACGCAAGGCTTAAGACAAATTTGACGGCAAACGACGTCCATGTCCGAGGCATCCGAAAAGTAAAGGCGTACATGTTCCTCAACGCGATCGTGTTACTTGCATCGGCACTAGCTGTGAACCATATCGAACGACACAAGAAAACTGCATAAATCATAACAAGTTGACCTGATGAGACACGGCGCAAGAATACCGATATATGGAATATTGTCTGCTTACCCTAGGTGTTGTTCCTTTTTCACCTCCACCCAAAACGACCATTCTGCAAAACGCTCGTTTATTTCGCACGATTTGTCGCGCGTCATACAAATCAGTTGTTGCGCTCAGTGGGTGAGCATCGTGTGATGTGTCACTTCGTGGAGCCATCACGGATAGGGGACGTCACTTAGCTTCAATAATGCTCTCTTTTGCACACCTGTTTAGTTGCACCATCTGTGACATTTGCGTATACTCTGAACCGAAAACATATTTTGCGGCGTTGATGAGGCGAGTAAATCAGGATAATCCTACAGGGAGGCGCACCTTGACTGGAAGTGTGCCGGATGAAACTGATTGAAGTTCCCCTCAGAGCTGCAAGGTTGAACGGCGCGAGTATTTGGGGTGGACCCAGTCTTGGACGTACAAGTAGGCCTTGCCGGATGGAGTCGATTGAGTCGACTCATCCGTTATCGTGAAGAGTCGGGCGACATCTGTCGCCAATTAGGGTGGTACCGCGAGCAACCTCGTCCCTACGGAGGGGGGGTGCTCTTTTTTATTTTCCAGCGGCAATCGAGGTTATGCCGGGATTTCCGACTGATGATGGAGGGGCGTCCATGGATTTAGAAGCGTTGAAACAAGAATTGGCTACGCTGCACGCCAAAGCGCTGCAAGAATTGGATGATGTGCAGGATACCAAGCGCTTAGGCGAATGGCGCGTCGCGTATTTGGGGAAAAAGAGCGAATTGACGACGTTATCGAAGCAGATGGGACAATTGGATGCACAGACCCGTCCGCTCTTCGGACAGTTGTTAAATGAACGCCGTCAAGCGCTGGAAGGTGCATTTACCAGCAAACGCGAATCGATTGAGGCCGCAGAACAGAACGCGCGACTGGCGGCGGAGACCATTGACATCACATTGCCAGGACGACACAGAGATGTTGGCGCAGTTCATCCAATTTCCCGGGTGATTCGCGACATTGAGGACATTTTCTTGGGCATGGGATTTATGATTGCGGATGGGCCAGAGGT
This sequence comes from Alicyclobacillus acidoterrestris, assembly GCF_022674245.1. Classification (GTDB taxonomy): domain Bacteria; phylum Bacillota; class Bacilli; order Alicyclobacillales; family Alicyclobacillaceae; genus Alicyclobacillus; species Alicyclobacillus acidoterrestris. Next base: position 3,294,189 of record NZ_CP080467.1, on the reverse strand, counting down.
CGAGACGGATCGCTATAATTTTGAAATGCTCAACCTTCCAAAAGATCACCCTGCGCGGGATATGCAGGACACGTTTTACATCACGGAAGAGCTCTTGATGCGGACCCACACTTCGCCGATGCAAGTGCGCACGATGGAACAAATGCATCCGCATGCGCCGATTAAGGTGATTGTTCCGGGGCGTGTCTATCGTCGGGACGAAGACGATGCGACGCACTCGCACGCGTTTACCCAGATTGAGGGGCTGGTCGTCGACAAGGGCATCCGGATGAGTGACCTCAAGGGCGTGCTGGAGGCGTTTGCGAAGGCGCTGTTCGGTGAACATCAGCGCGTTCGGTTGCGCCCAAGTTATTTCCCGTTTACAGAGCCAAGCGCCGAAGTCGATCTCGTCTGTGTCCACTGTCAGGGCCACGGTTGCCGCGTCTGTAAGGATACTGGGTGGATTGAGATTCTCGGTGCGGGCATGGTCCATCCGCGCGTGCTCGATATGGCTGGATACGACAGTTCAATTTACAGTGGTTTTGCGTTCGGCATGGGCCCAGAGCGCATTGCGATGTTGAAATATGGCATTACGGATATTCGTCAGTTGTACCAGAACGACCTCCGGTTGTTGCGCCAATTTGCGAAGGTATGACGAAGACGAAAGGACAGGGATGAGACGTGAAAGTATCATATCAATGGCTGAGTGAATATGTAGATCTCCGCGATATGTCTCCCGAACAGCTGGCGGAGGCGCTCACGCGTGGCGGATTGGCGGTTGACGGAATAGCGCCGCGCAACCAGGGGGTTGAGGGCGTCGTCGTGGGACTTGTCCGCGACATGGAGCAGCATCCGGACGCAGACAGGCTGCACGTTTGTCAGGTCGACGTCGGACAGGGCGAGTTGTTGAAAATTGTCTGCGGGGCACCGAATGTGCAACCTGGGCAGAAGGTACCCGTGGCGCTGCCGGGTGCGAAGTTGCCAGGGGACAAGCAAATCAAGCGGGCGAAGTTGCGCGGCGTCACGTCGAACGGAATGCTCTGTTCTGCCGCGGAAATCGGTCTCGATACGCGACTTTTGCCGCAGAATCAAACGGTAGGCTTGTATATTCTGCCGGAGGACACGGAGATTGGCGCAGATATCGTCCAAGTTCTGCACCTCGATGATTACGTTCTCGATATCGACTTGACGCCGAATCGCAGTGACTGTTTGTCCATCCGTGGCCTCGCATATGAAATTGCGGCGCTGACTGGCAAACAAACGACGTTCCCGACGGATATCGACGTGGCGCTGCCGAATGAACCGTCACCGATTCGCGTTCGGATTGAAAGTGACCGTTGTACCCGCTACGACGCGCTGGTACTCACTGATTTGCAAGCTGTGCCGTCGCCGCTGTGGATGCAAATGCGGTTGTTGTCGATGGGCGTTCGCCCGATTGATGTCATTGTCGATGTCACGAACTATGTGATGTTGGAATGGGGCCAGCCGTTGCATGCGTTTGATGCCGGCAGGATTGCTGACTCGACGATTGTCGTCCGGCAAGCGAAGTCTGAGGAGACGCTTGTCACCTTGGACGGAACAGAGCGACGTCTCGACAACGACATGTTGGTGATTGCAGATCCGGAAAAAGCCATCGGACTCGCCGGCGTGATGGGCGGAGAAAACAGCGAAATCCATTCGTCGACGACGCGCGTCGTGATCGAATCTGCGAGATTTGACGCACCGTCGACTCGCCGTACAGGGCAAAAGTTAGGCTTGCGCTCGGAGGCGCAACAGCGCTTTGAAAAAGGGATTGATCCGGCCGTCGTCCGCACCGCACTTCTGCGCGCGACACAATTGCTTGTGCAGTTTGCCGGTGGACAGATATCTGGGGGCGTTGCTACAGCCACGACGGATGCCGAGAGCGCGTTGGCACAGCGCGTTCCATTTTCGCCGAACCGGTGCCGCGAATTGCTCGGGTGCGACATCAGCGACGAAATGATGCACGAGTTGTTCCGGCGACTCGGGTTTACGGTGGTGGAAGACAGCGAAAATTGGATTGTCAACGTTCCGTCCCGCAGACCAGACATCGCGCTTGCGGCGGACTTGGTTGAAGAAGTGGCTCGTTTGTACGGCTACGACAATATTCCGTCGACGCTGCCGCTGGGACCTGTGACGACAGGCAATCGAGATGCCCGTCAGCACATCCTGGAACAGGTTCGCAATACGTTGGTCACACGCGGCCTGTTCGAAGTGCGCACCTATGCATTTACGTCTCCAGAGGCGTATGCACCGCTCCAATTGGCAGAAGGGGACCGTATGCTCAACATGATCCCGCTGGCGTATCCGATGTCGGATGAGCGACGGGTCCTCCGCACGCATCTTTTGCCAAGCCTGGCCGAGGTGGCACGTTACAATTTGGCGCACCGGGTCGATGGCGGTGCGGTGTTTGAGTTTGGACGTACGTATGAAGCAGATGCGTTGCCCATCACACAGCAACCGCGCGAACGGGAAGTTGTCGCGATGATGTGGTTTGGTACGCTGCCAGACAGTTTGCACGAGCGCGCGCGTCCATACGACTTTTACGATGCCAAGGGAGCTGTCGAACAGGTGTTAGATGGTTTTGGTATCGACGTGCAGTATGAACGGGCGCAAGTGTCTTGGCTGCACCCCGGCAGATCTGCCGCAATTGTCTGTGATGGTCAGCGAATTGGCTTTGTCGGAGAGATTCATCCGACCACTGCAGCGGGATACGATTTGTCGACGACACTGTACGCTGAACTCGAAGTGGAGCAATTGGTCAAGCGGCACACGACTTCGCTCCTCGTTGAATCTTTGCCGCGCTTTCCAGGTGCCCGTCGCGATTTGGCGCTCGTCGTGAACAAAGACGTGCTGGTTGGCAAGATGCTCGAGTGTATTGATGGACTGAGGTCCAAGCGAGAAATCTTGAGATCCGCCAGTGTGTTCGACGTGTACGAAGGCAAAGGAATTGCCGAGCATCAAAAGAGCATCGCACTCGCGTTGTACTTTGGCGCAAATGAGCGAACGCTGACGGATGCCGAAATCGACGAAGCCGTGCAGGAAGTACTTCAGGCGCTCGAGGCCCAATTCGATGCGCATTTGCGTGGATAGGCATCCAGACGATGGCAATGGCAGGAATCTGAGCACATTGCATGGAATATGGGCGTAAGGGTTGTCTAAGGGGGGAGCGCGATGGACAACGACTCAATCAATCGGGTAAGGGTCACCATTCACGGAATGGAGTATACGCTCAGAGGTTCTGCTCCGACCTCACATTTATATGCGGTTGCCGAGACAGTGGACAAGCTGATGACCGAGATTTCGAATACGTCAACCTATATGGATGAACGGCGTGTGGCCGTATTGACTGCGCTCAACCTCGCAGATGAACTGGAGCGCTTGAAAAAGGAATACTATGACTTGCTCAGCTTGCTGGACGAAAAGACACGAGGTGACACTTCTTCTTGAGCAGTTTTGACGTATTGGATTTCATTTTTTTCGGGGTCATCGCCCTGGGTGGCGTGAACGGTTATCGACTCGGCGTCGTACGGCAAGTGACTCGCTTATTTGGGGCGGTCATCGCCTATTTCGTATCCTATTGGTTACGGCCGTACGTCGCGCCCGTGATTCAGAACATGCATGTGTTCTCAAACGCTGCGAAACCGTCTGCCGCCAGTTTCCTGTTTGGCAACTTGTCTGGTGCCATCGCGTTTGGCCTCGTGTTTCTGGTGACATTTTTGTTGCTTCGATACGCAGCTGGGTTGCTTGACGCGTTGTTCAGTTTGCCTGTTTTGTCGTTTGTCAATCGTATGGTAGGCCTTGTCGCCGGCGTCGCCTTAGCAATTTTGTTCGTATTTGTCGTCGCCATGATTTTGCACTATGTAAATACACCTGTGATTCAACAGCAGTTGAACCACTCAAGCGTTGCCCAATGGTTGGACGGAAAACAGGTACAATCGGCGATTCATTCGCGAATCGCCGATTGACCTCCACAGAGATGCGGTTGACCCTGCCACACATTCTGTGCGTTTTACGTTCCGTCGGTGTTTCGCCCACGAAAGTTGGTGGGGACGAACAAGTCGATGATACCAATGACGAGTGACGCTAACAGCGCACCGAGGATGCTCGCGCGCATCCCTGGAACGAACAACTGTGCGATGTAAATCACGACCGCACCTGAGATGAATCCAACGATACCTCGTCCGTACGGTGAAATCCGTCGACCAAAGATCTGTTCCACTGCCCACCCGAGCACGGCGATCACGATGGCGGCCAAAATTGCCGACCAGAAACCCATCACGCCAAAGCCGGGTACTAAGTAACCCACGAGCATCAGGACGAGTGCAGATACGACAAAGCGGATGATGGTGCCGATGATGTGCATCTGTGAAATCCCCCTCCTACGCTTGGTCTGCCTTTAGACTTTCCTGCCTGCGACAAGCCAATGTGGTACAATGAATGGGATTTTTTGAACTTCCCCCCGAGTGGAGTGCGATATATGTTAGAGCGGTCTTTACGGGCTCTAGAATACAAATACATTCAAGAACAAATTGCTCAGTACGCGATGTCCAGTTTGGGTAAACGTGCAGCGCTTTCGATGCAGCCTTTTACACAAATGTCCGACGCTGAGGTGGAACTTCAGGCGGTGGACGAGAGTCTCCGCTGCTTGCTGCGCGCTGGGGGTCCGCCGTTTTCTGGTATTACAGACATCAGGGCCGATTTGCAGCGGGCGAAAGTTGGCGGCACGCTCTCCGCTGAGCGGCTGCTCGCAGTTGCCCAGTTGATTCACGGTGGTCGACAGTTTCGACAATATGTCCAGCACGCAGCCGAACTCGTCGAAGTGGAACATCTCGTGCAGTTGCTGGAACGGATGGTGGACGCAAGGCGCACCGAACAGGAAATTCGCTCGGCTATCGACGATGATGCACAGGTGCTCGACAACGCGAGCAAGACGTTGCATGAATTGCGCACGGAGCGGCGTAAGGCTGAGGGTCAGGTACGGACAGTGCTCGATAGGATGTTGAGATCGAACCAAAAAGTGCTTCAGGAACCTATTATCGCGATGCGCGGATCGCACTTTTGCCTGCCCGTGCGCGTGGAACATAAAAATCAGGTCAACGGCATTGTGCGAGACGTGTCCGCGTCCGGTTCAACGGTGTACATCGAGCCGCAAGCGGTGGTCGACATCAGTAACAAGGTACGTGAGTTGGAGATTCTGGAAGAGCGTGAAATTGAACGTATTTTGTTACAGTTGTCGCAGACGGTGGCCGTGGTGGCAGATGAGTTGCTCGGGAACGTTGAAGTCCTGGAGACAGTGGATTTGTGGTTCGCCAAGGCGGGTTACGCCAAAGCGCTTCACGCCAAACGACCCACGTTGACCGAGGGTGTCTGGCGGCTGTACGGTGCGCGCCATCCACAATTGAACCGCGACGCGGTCCCGGTGGATGTCACCTTGGGCGATGACTACCATTTGTTAATTGTCACGGGCCCGAATACCGGTGGCAAGACGGTTACGCTAAAAACCATCGGGTTGCTTACCTTGATGGCGATGTCAGGCTGTTTCTTGCCGACTGAACGCGAGAGTGAAATTGGTTTTTGTTCCGACATCTTTGTCGATATCGGAGACGAGCAGAGTATTGAACAGAGTCTCTCCACATTTTCTGCCCATATGACGAACATCATTCACATGCTCTCCGCGGTGCGCAAGGACAGTCTTGTGTTGCTCGACGAATTGGGGGCGGGGACAGATCCGGCAGAAGGGTCCGCCTTGGCCATTGCCATATTGAATCGACTGTGTGAAGTGGGATGTCGTGTCATTGCGACGACGCACTACGCGGAGTTGAAGGGCTACGCGTTTCACAATCCACACGCGATGAACGCCAGTATGGAATTCGACGTCGAGAGTCTGCGACCGACGTACCGTTTGTTGGTAGGTGTTCCGGGGCGGTCGAACGCGCTTGCCATTGCCGCCCGGTTAGGTCTGCCGGAGGATATTTTGGCGGAAGCTCGCGAGCATGTGGCCGAGACCGATGTGCACGTGGAGGAACTGATTGGCAAGTTGGAGCAGGCTCGGCGCGCTGCCGAACAAGCCGCAAGCGAAGCTCAAGCATCACGTGAGGAGAGCGAGCGGTTGCGGGAGCAGTGGGAAGCCAAGTCGAACCGCTTGGAGGCGGAAGCTGAAGCGATTCGACAAAGGGCGCAGCAAGAGGCGGCCAGAGTGGTGGAACAGGCGCAACAAGAGAGTGAAAAAATCATTCGCGAACTGCGTCAGATGCGCTCTGCTGCGGGCGTCAAAGACCATCAATTGGTGGAGCTGCGCAAATCGCTCGAAGGGCTGGTCCCGGAACAGCGCGCAGGGAAACGGGCATCTGCGTCTAGCACCAAGTCGAAATTGACGGTTGGTGCGCGCGTACGGGTGATTTCCCTGGGACAAAAAGGCGATATTGTCGAGGTTTCCGGCGATGGCAGTACAGCGATGGTGCAATTGGGACTGATGCGAATGAAAGTGGGAGCCAGCGATATTGAAGTGCTCCAAGAGAAGCAGCAAGAGCAGACAGTCCGCCACACGCGCAAAGGCGTGGCCAAGGACATTCGCATGGAACTCGACGTTCGTGGTGAGACCGTTGAAGAAGCGATTCGCCGAATTGACAAATATCTCGACGACGCCGTTGTCTCCGGCTTGCCGCGCGTCGTGATTATCCACGGTAAGGGGACAGGCGCCCTTCGCAATGCCGTCCGCCGCCATTTGCAACACCATCCACAAGTAAAGAGCAGTGTGCCTGGGGGACAGGGTGAAGGTGACGATGGCGTTACGGTAGTGACCGTTCGGATGTGAGACGATAGCAGATATTTGTCTGTGCGCTATCTGCACCAGTGCTTTGATCAGTGCCTTGTGTCGAGATTCTCGTGCAAGGCACTGATTGTCTATTAACCAATGGTTATGTCTAAGCTAGAATAGGAACTATCTCTTGTTTTAAAATGATTCGCAACATTTCCAGTTGCCGGTTTAGACAATTGGTCAAAGGAGGGACTGGACGGTGGACTACGGATTAGACCAGAAATCTGTGCTTGTGACGGCAGCCAGCAGGGGTCTTGGATTTGCCTGTGCGAAGATGTATGCGTCTTTGGGGGCGAAGGTGACCATTGCCAGCCGCAGCGAGCAAGCGCTCGACGAGGCCGCGCAGGCGATTGAGGATGAGACGGGGAAGCGTATTAACGCTGTGCGCATGGATGTTAATCGACCAGACGATATTGCGAGAGTTGTCGCCGCCGCCGAGGAATTTGGCAACGGATTGGACATTCTGATTTGTAACGCAGGTGGGCCGCCCAAGGGGTCCTTTATGCAATTGGAGGACAGTACGTGGTACCAGGCCTTTGAGCAGAATCTGATGTCGGTCGTTCGCTTGACTCGGGCAGCGGTACAACATCTGCAGCGGTCGACTTGCGGGCGAATTGTCAATATTACATCGTCGTCCATCAAGCAGCCAATTTCGGGCTTGGTACTATCCAACACGATGCGGGCGGGCGTATGGGGGCTGACGAAAACGTTGAGCGAGGAATTGGCCCCTTATGGTATTTTGGTGAACACGGTAGGGCCGGGGCGCATCTTGACGGACAGGGTTCGGGAAGTTGATGAGGCGACGGCAGCGCGTACTGGGATGGCGTTGTCGGAGGTACAGCAAAGGGAGTTGGAGAGAATTCCACTCGGGCGGTATGGAACGCCAGAGGAGTTTGCCAAAGCCGTGGTTTTTCTTGGATCACCGTTCAATACCTATATCACAGGCACCGCTTTGATGGTGGACGGTGGGATGGTCAAAGCGTTATAACGTGTCGCCTTGACTCATTGTGTTTTCAGAACGCCAATGGTTGAAGCCAGATGGGTAAAGCCCGATGAAATACGCTGTTTCGGATGCAAATATGGCGCGCCTCGTGGCACGCCATATTTGTGTATTCAGTTGAACGGTTCTCCTACCCCAGGCATCCACTGATTCGCTTTCGGTGGTGCTGTCGAGTTCGGCGGGTTTCCGGCTCCACCCGATGTGTCGTTTGCGCCATTGCCTCCACCTGCGCCTTTTCCCGTCCCGGTCGTGTTACTTCCCGTTTGACCAGGGCCTGTTGAAGGGGGTGGCGTACTGCCTGACAGCGATACGGCCACGGGTGCGGATGCGGCAGACATGGCACTGTTGGACTGCGCGTAAACCTCGTAATACAGTTCACTGGCGCCCGTTGGTAAGTGCGAATCTGTGAAGCTCGGGCTCCCAGTCGTGCCTACTTGGACATACGGGCCATTTACACTGGTTGCGCGATAAACCGCATATTGTGCGGCACTCGGCACTGACGTCCAGGACAACACGACGCTGGCGCCATCCACATGTTCTGCGATTTGACTTGGTGCAGGCACTGTGGTGGTCGTCGTCGTGGACGACGACCCGCCGCTCAGCACTTGTCCACCGCGCGGGTCAGGCTGCGAGGGCAACAGATACGGCGTCTGATACGTCTCTCCGCCTGGAACCTTGTGTTCTTCGTCAGGTACCGACGGCAACTTGATGAACACGCCGGTGCGAATCTCTGACGGTGGCGTATTGGTGGTCGCCAAGTACTCTTTGTCCCCAATGACTACGTACTTCGCGACGACGTTGACCGAGTCGTATTGCGTCGGTTGTGTCCCATCGATGAATGGCTCCGTCTGGATGGTGCCGTGTGCAGTTGACAGGTCAGTCGGCAGTTGGCCGCTGATGCTGCTGACCGCTTCGGTAACCACGTTGGCCGGGCGCTTCCACGGTGTGGTCGCCGGGGCTTCCTTGAGTATCGGGCGCATGATGTCCGACCAGACGGTAAACTTCAAGTTGTACACGCTGGATGGAATGGCCTCGTGATGGTTGTACCCCATCCAAATCCCGGTCGTGTACTTTTGCGTGTACCCGACAAACCAACCATCCGCCCGATCATCCGTCGTACCCGTCTTGCCCGAGATATACTGGCCAGGGAATTGCGCGCCGACAGCTTGTGCTGTTCCCTCGCTGCTGTACAGGACGTCGTGGAGCATGTCGGTGATGATATAGGCTGTAGCTGGCGAGAAGACCTGCGCGGTCTTTGGATGTGCCTGATACAACGTGCGGCCAGACTGGTTGTCAATTTCCTGAATCATGTAGCTTTGATGCCACACGCCTTGATTCGCAAATGTCGTGTATGCGCTCGTCATTTGCGTCACCGTCGCGCCGTACTTGAGTCCTCCAATCGCGGATGACAAGTTGCTGGTGTCGTCGGTTGTGATAGTCGGATTCCCGTAAAGCGTCGTATCTGTCGTACCCAGTCCCATTTTGCTGAGGTACGAAAACCCGACTTGCGGCGTCAATTCTTCCAGGATGTCGATGGCGGGCACGTTGCGCGATTGAGCCAGTGCGTCGCGCGCCGACATCAACCCCACGAAGTCTCCCTCGTCATCCTGTGGATCCCAGTCCTCCGTCGGCAAGGAGAAGTGCGTTGGCGCATCGTATAGCGGCGTGGCCGCGGTAATCAACCGCCGGTCGATAGCAGGGCCATAGTCGAGCAGCGGTTTAATGGATGAGCCGGGTTGTCGGGCGATATCGGCGTGATCGTAACTATCTTTTAGGTAGTCGCGTCCACCGCCAATGGCGACGATACCGCCTGTCTGGTTATCAATGATGGTCACACCTGCCTCGTATAGGTCGGTTTTTGAATATGTGCCACTGGGCGCCGTCCCTTCGAAAATCGACGGATTTTCGAGGATGTTTTCCACGTCTTCCTGCTTGTTGAGGTCAATCGTGGTGTGAATTTGCAGGCCTGCCGTGGGCAGTGCCGACTCGGCATCGGTGGCGTTGTCGTAGAGCCCAGCTTGTACCAGAGCTTGTACGACGCGCGGTTTAATTTCATCGAGCATCAGGTAAGGATGATCAGGCAGCCCAGTAGACGCCGGTTTATGGACATCCTTCAAGATGTCAAATTTCATGGCCTGATTGTAAGCACCTTGTGAAATCATGTGATCATCCAGCATTTGTTCAAGGATGTAATGCTGCCGGGCTACGGTGTGCTTGGGAAACTGATAAGGCGAAAAATAGGACGCGTTATTCGGAATCGCCGCCAAAAATGCGGCTTCGGATAACGTCAGGTTTTTTGGATCTTTATGAAAAATAATTTCGGATGCGCGTTTGACGCCATAGACCTGATCTGTACCTAAGCGCCCCATGTATACCCAGTTCATATAATCTGTCATGATTTCTTCTTTGCTTAGTTCGTGGTTCACTTTCAATGCTAAGGCAATCTCTTGAACCTTTCGGCGGATGGTTCGCTCCTGTTGTGGAAAAACCGCCAGTTTGACCGTTTGCTGCGTAATCGTGCTGGCGCCGCTTTCGATTTTGTGGCCGAGTACGTCCTGGACGACGGCGCGCGCCATCGACAGTGGATTGACGCCCATATTGGTGAAGAACGTCTTATCCTCAGCCGCGACAAACGCGTTCACCAATTGTGCTGAAACCTGCTTCGTCGATGAGATAGGCTGACGGTCGCCGTCGCCCTTAAAGCTTCCAATGACTTTTCCGTTGACGTCATAAACGGTGGAGGCAGCACGGTTGTTTTGAAATGTCGCTGCATTCACGTGCGGCAATCCCTTTAACATGGACGAGATATAGCCAGTCCCTGTGGCCAATCCGAGAATGACGAGACTGCCCAGTCCGAACAGCGTGACTTTGACGGCTGTCCACACGGGCCGTCGCGATGTGCGCTCGGCTTTGGCCAACTTTTCCTTGGCCGATTTGTCGCGCGTGCGGGCCGCTGGTTTTTTTACATTCTTTTTATCACCAGGCCCTTGTTCTCTGCCCATTGTATTCCCCCCTCCATCGGCAAGATTATAGCATATCGCCTAAGATTGCCTGTCGAGCCATTTTCAACGTTATAGTGAGTTGAAATGAAACAACTCATACGGCTTTCATGTGCGCCTTTTTCTCTGCGTAGGATGTGGAGAGGGGGGAGGACAAGTGGCTCAACGATTTCGATCCCGCCCGTCCGCCAAACGCCGTCTGCGCTTGCGCACATATCGGCGGATGTTCCGGCCTGGGTGGCTGACGCTAGGGGTGGTCTGCGCTTGTGCGCTCATCGGACTGGCCTGTTTATTGGACATGCGGTTGCGCCCAAGCGTGACGACCGCGTCTGCGGCTTTAGCTCACCGGGTTGGTGCGCAGGCGTTGAATGAAGCCGTCACAGAGGAAATCTCGTCGTTCCCCGAGGATGGCGAGTTAATTGAAACAACGGTCAATGAAGACCACTCCGGAATTACGGTCACGCGGTTCAATCTGCCACTTTTGACGAAGCTGCAAGCACAGGCGACGACGCGCGCACAAGCTCGTCTGGAGGCGTTGTCCCGTGAGACGATTCGGCTGCCGATGATGCATCTCTTGAGCGGTTTCCTTTTATCTCGGACGACCCTTACGATACCGGTGAAAATTTCACTTCTGGGCACCGCCCACTCGGAAATTGAGACAGACGTCGAGACAAAAGGGGTGAATCAAGTCGTGCACGTCATTTATTTGCACATGACCGCGGACGTCATGGTCGTGACGCCATTTGTGGCGAAGCCAACGGTGATTGAAACGAAGGCGCCCATCGCTTATCTCGTGATGTCTGGACCTGTACCCAACACGTACTACGGCGGTGGCAATCCGTTTTCCTCGCCTGCCCCTGCCCGCAACAAGCGATAAAACGCCCGTCATCTTGACGCGGGCACTGTTTGCATCGACAAAATAGCGGAACAATTGCCATCAATCGCGCTCCTTCGACAGGATTTTCTTGGTGCAATGGAGAAATGTAGTCAGTAGAGCTGATGGTGACGGCTTTGTTGAGGCAGGAACTTCTCTTGTCCTGTCTCTCGCAAATCTTGTGATGCCATCAGCGAGGGAATACATAGGGATTATCTACGTGGGGGAGGCAACAAGATTGAACGACAGATATCAAGAAGGCCATCTCGAGGAAACGGTTCTCGACGGGGCGGCATCTCTTGCTGACGAGCCGGGCACCGAGGAGATGGAGGCGTCCGAGCAAGTTTCCGGGGCGTCGAGCGTTTCTGCGGAAGAGGTCGCTGCGACTATCGCAAGTGATGCGCTGTTCCCGAGTGTACCGGTCGACGGCGCAGAGGCAAAAAGTCACAAGGGGTTCGCTCGTTACCGGTCGATCCGCTGGAAAGTCGGTGGGTCCTTCGCGATTGTGATTCTCATGACGATTGTCATCGGCATTGTGGCGGTGGCGCGGATGTTTGCCTTGCAAAGCGAGGTACAAACGTTGGCCAACCACGATTTAGAAGTGGTTCAACAATCCAATGAGTTAAAACAGCAATTGTTGACGTTGGAGGTCGATATGCGGGGATACCTCATTACCGGTAACTCGCAGCTGATGTCGGACTACGACGATATTACGAGTAAATATTTGCAGTCGTTTTCGCAATTGGGCGATTTGTTGGCGGGAGAGCCGGCAGTTCAAGCAGACCTCAAGAACACGCAGGCGGGGTTCACGCAATACGTCGATTACGCGGATGGACTTGTCAATTTGCGCAATAGTGGTGAAGGGTCAGAAGCCATTCAAGAGGAATCCAACGGGGATGGCGATAAGGCGGAAAATCTTGCGAATAAAGGGTTGGACAACATCGTCGCGAACGCTCAGCAGTCGGCGCAACAGATGGCAGACCGCTTGAAGATGACGGTTGAGGAAACGATGGCCGTTCTCGGCATTCTCTCTATCATCGCAATTGTCGTGGGCGTCCTTGCGGGTATTCCGGCGACGATGAGCACGCCGCGCAACATTAATCGCGTGACGCGGATGCTCAAGGAGATTGCCTCGGCCGGAGGCGACTTAACCAAGCGCATCGAAGGGGTTAAGAGCCAGGACGAAGTCGCGGAGCTTGCAAATGCCACGAATGAACTGCTGGGATCGATTGCGAGCCTGGTGGCCAATATCAGTCAACATTCCGATACGCTTGCGGCGAGTGCACAGCAGATGACGGCAAGTACCGACGAGACGGCGCGGGCTGTCAACGAGATTGCTGTCATAGCTGGTGACTTTGCCAATGTCAGTGAGCAGGCGGTTGCGGCGCTAGATGAATTGAACGAGGCGCTCGTCTCGATTCAACATCACGGTGACGATACGGCATCGCGCGCGGATGGTGTCGCGACTGCGGTGAAAAACGTGTCTGCCACCACAGAGCGCGGTCAGCATCTGGTCGAGCAGGCGCAGGAATCGATGCAGATGATTCAGCAAATCGCTGAACGCACGAATACGAGCGTGCACAACCTAAGCGAGTCGTCAGAGGCGATTGCAGAGATTGTCGGGACGATTCGAACGATTGCGGAGGAGACGAACCTGCTGGCGCTCAACGCTTCGATTGAGGCCGCACGCGCGGGCGATGCCGGACGCGGTTTTGCGGTCGTCGCACAGGAAGTGCGCCAATTGGCAGAACAGAGCCGCGAAGCGACTGCGCGAATCCATGAGATCATCGGTCGCAGCCTAGAGCTTGTCACGGAAGTGACGGCGGCGATGTCTGATAGCGTGCAATCCGTTGTGGATGGACGTGCGGTATTTGAGCGGACACACAGTGCCTTCCTCGATATTCGCCAAGCCGTGGAGGAAGTGGTTCCGTCGACCGTCGATATCGTGGAACGCGCGGCGACACAAAAGACGCTCATCGATGCGGGTCAAACGCGCATCCGGAAGTTGAATGAGTTGATGGAACAGGTGGCGGCCGGATCGCAAAACAACGCGGCCAGCAGTGAAGAGACGTTGGCCACGGTCGAAGAGATTGCAGCGTCCTCTCACGAGTTGGCTGAAATTGCGCAATCCCTGCAAAATGCCGTCGGGCGGTTTCAGATTTAACGCTTAGCAATCGCACAAATTTAATCCGGTAGATGATTTGCCGACCCTGTTGACGTAGACGATACGTCAGCAGGGTCGGTCTTTTTTCTATGAAAATCGTGCCACAACATAGGCGTTTGCATATACTGTCGCAGCGAACAGGGTTAGAGGTTTCATCAAGGAGGTATTTGGCTTGAAAAAGTATGTCATTCAGCCTGGAGATACGCTCTATCAAATTAGCCGACGGACTGGTGTGCGCGTACCGTTGTTGTTGGCCGCAAACCCGCAGATACAAAATCCAGACCAACTGATGGTCGGTACGACGATTGTTATTCCGGAACTTGGGAAGCCGGCGAAGGATAAGGCGGAAAAATCCGCGCATGCGCAGGATGAGACGGTGCCCGCGTATTTTGGGTTTGTTTGGCCGCATCAGGCTGCCGAAGGCGACACGTGGCAGAAAATTGCGGAGCGATACGGTGTCAAGCTGGAACAGTTGCATCACACCAACCCGGAGGCTGCCGAAGCCGGGGAGCCGACCGTCGGAAGTGTAGTCTATGTGCCGACAGGGGCGCTGCCGGTGCCGGATCGGACAGAGGGTACACCGCAGGCGAACACGCCACATTATCCCGGTTCACCTGTGTTGTATCCGAATGCGCCTGGCCCGTATGCGCCCGGTCAAGTGGCGCCAGGGGCATGGCCGCAGCCATTTCCTGGGCAAGGCGTCGCCCCCATGCAGTCGCCTGCGCCTGCCGGGACGGCGGAAAGTGCGGATGAGATGACCTACGGCGGGCCTGGTTATGATACGCCGCAGCCGATGGTTCCGGGTGTGCCGGTTTCGCCATATCCGCAGGGGGGTATGGGGCCATATGGGCAATATCCAGATTACATGTACGGTTATCCGCAGCCATATCCGATGCAACAGTATCCATACCCATCGTACTATGCACCATATGTTCAATATCCGGGTTATTTTACCGGCGGCGCTATGCCCTATCCAACGTGGCAAGCGATGGGGAATCAAGCACCTGTGACAGGGGTGCCCACGGAAGGCGCGACGACGGCTGCACCTGCACCTGCATCTGCACCCGACTCCGAACTGTATGGCCCGAACACGCACAACCCGTATCGACCAGACGGTGAATTCGGTCGCGTTGAAGGCTCTGTTGAAGGTTTCCATGGAGAAACTCAGTGGTTTGCGGATGACGAGGGTTCTTCTAGTTTCTCGTTTAGTGATGGATGGACGAGTGAGTCCATGCGAACATTCGACCAAGAGGCAGATGCGGATACGGCGGGCGTTGAGCATGTCGCGCGCGGGATCGAGGAAGAGCCTGAAACTTCACGCGATGATGAAGAAGGATGGTCTGGAACCCTGACGATTCGCCTCGATGAGGATAAGTAAAACCATGTCTATCCGTGATCACCTCGTAGCAGCGCTTTTGCGACATTATGGCATCGAGGTCGAGACGTTGGTTCGCAGGCGGACGGTCGTCGGCGTCATCGGGAAAGACGGGCGTCACTTTATTTGGAAACCGCTGACGGTTCGCGACGATGAAGCGCGTTTGCGCGCGTTGGCAGAGTTGTCACCCGTTTTTGAGGCAGCGGGGGCAGAGGCTGCGCTCCCGCTGCCTACGCGCGAAGGACACTATGTCATGGATGTCCCTGGGATACAACCAGGCTATTTGCAGCACTGGTTGACTGGTAGACACGTCAACACCAATCAGTGGCGCGAGCGCGAGGCGGTACTTACGTCACTCGGTCGACTGCACCGGGCGAGTCAAGCCAGTAAGTTTCCTGGCTGGTCCGTCCTTCAACGCGGCACACTGTTGCACAAACTCCGCCTGAAGGAGCGCGGTGTGTCGCGTCTGTGGCAGGCGGCTGAATTGAAATGTCCCGAGTTGCGGCACTGGAGTGAATGCGCGCAGGCGCAAATGCGGTATGTCTTGAAGCGCTATGCTGCATACTTGGCGGATCATCGAAGCGACGTGAATGCGACGTTTGCGTTTTGCCACCGCGATTTGGCCCCGCACAATGTCATCTATCAGGGGGCCGACACGGTCGCTTGGATTGATTTCGATCACGCCAATTACGATGATATGCTCCACGACCCGATGCAATTTATCAGCCACTGCACGTTTTTGACGCAGATGTCCGCTGACGAATATTATCGGCTGCACGACAGCTATATTACATCTGCAAAATTGACGACTGACCAGGCGGATATGTTGTGGACACTGACGATGTGGCCCGATATTCTCGTTCGCGCACTGATGGAATGGTCGCGGACGGGGTGTAAAGAAGACGGTTTGACGAGGGTACACTACGCGATAGCGTGTGAACGGCGCAAGCTGTCCTACAGACTGGCGCTGGGGCTTGATTCACAGAGGCTCGACGCATGACGAGCCTCTTTTGCATTCCCATGCCCCGACGGTATACTGGACAGGAATGATCATTTGGGGATTCTGCTGTATTCTGTTGTATTTTGAGGGTATTGGAGGAGTTGCGTGTGTCGCACGTGCAGAACATCGCCATTGCGCAGATATCGCCGAGATTAGGCGATTTCGATGCGAATCTGGCTATCCATCGTCAATACATAGAACGCGCCAGAGAACAAGGGGCACAGGTTGTTGTGTTCCCTGAACTCGGCTTGACAGGATATTTATTGCAAGACTTGACGCTTGAGGTGGCTCGGCGACTAGACCACCCGGACATTGTCTCCCTCGTCGAGGCCAGTCGGGATATTGACGTGGTCTTTAGTTTCATCGAGGAATCGGAAGAACATTTTATCTACATATCCAGCGTGTACGCATCTGCTGGCGCGATTGTGCACGTGCACCGCAAGGCGTATTTGCCGACTTACGGATTGTTCGATGAGAAGCGCTATGCCAAGGAAGGGAATCTGGTCGAGCCGTTTGCCGTTCACGGTAAGAAGAGCGGCATACTCATCTGTGAAGACGCATGGCATGTGTCGATGCCGTATCTGTTGACCATGCAAGGGGCTACAGTACTGTACGTTCCAGCGTCGAGTCCTGGCCGCAATGTGATGGACGAGCACGATTTTGGTTCGCATACGTTCTGGCGACAATTGCTGCAGATGTATGCACAGTTGTTTGGCGTTCACATCATCTTCTCCAACCGCGTCGGATATGAGGACGGCGTGCACTTTTATGGCGGCTCTGGCATTGTCGGACCGGATGGTCACTGGATTGTCCAAGCGGGGGTCGGCGAAGAGACGTTGGTGTTTGGCGCCATCGATGATCGGGATGTGCGCCGCGCCCGCTATACCACGCCTTTGCTGCGCGATGAGCGACTTGAGTTGATGGTGCGGCATTTGCGGCGCATGGGGCGTGCACGTACGGATAACACACGTGTGGAATAAAGACGAATCGATTTGTAAGCGAGGTGAAGTGCGTCATGAAACCAGAGATGGAACAGGCGTTGCGAGTGAATGCGCCATTCACGACAAGCGTGCTCGAAGGGTTTATTCGAGACGAGGTGCGCAAGGTCGGATTTGAGCGGGTGTTGTTTGGTTTGTCGGGCGGTATTGATTCGGCACTTTCAGCGTATCTAGCGACTCGGGCGCTCGGTAAAGACGCGGTCCACGCCGTGCTGATGCCGTATCGGACGAGCAGTCAATCCAGTCTCGACGACGCGATGGAAGTCGTCGAGGACTTGGGAATCCCATACACGGTGGTCGACATTTCGGGACCGGTTGATGCATATTTTGAAAAAATGGACAAGTTGCTGGGCGAGCGCGCTAGCAACTTGCGTCGGGGAAATCGGATGGCGCGCGAACGGATGGTTACGCTCTACGATTTGTCCGCCGCGAACAATAGCTTGGTCGTCGGCACGAGCAACAAGACAGAGCTTTTGCTCGGCTATGGTACACAGTTTGGCGATATGGCGAGCGCGTTGAATCCGATTGGCGATTTGTATAAGTCGCAAGTGCGGCAAATTTCGCGGTATGTCGGGGTTCCCTCAAGCATTCTCGACAAGGCGCCAAGTGCCGACTTGTGGGAAGATCAGACGGATGAAAAAGAGCTAGGGTTCAGCTATGACGACGCAGATGAGATTCTCTTTCAATGGGTGGATTTGCGTCTGTCCGAAGAGGAGATTGTCGAGCGCGGGTACGATGCCATGCTCGTTCGACAGATTGTCCGGCGCGTGCAGCGAAATCACTATAAGCGCCGGTTGCCGATTATCGCGAAGATTTCTAGCCGTACCATTGGTATTGATTTCCGCTATTCCCGCGACTGGGGCGTGTAAAAAAGGGTGTGCATCCGGGTGCCGCCCCGTTTATCATGGGAATGGAATTGAAGTATGCGAGAAGGTTGGGGAGAAACGATGTCAGGTCACTCAAAATGGCATAACATTCAACGCCGTAAAGGTAAGCAGGATGCGGTTCGAGGCCAACTTTTTACGAAACTGTCGAGGGACATCTACTTGGCCGCGAAAGAGGGCGGTGGTAACCCGGAGACGAACTTTCGGCTAAAGGTGGCGATTGAGCGAGCCAAACAGAGCAATCTGCCTGCGGACAACATCGCGAGAACCATCGCGAAGGCGACGGGGACCCTCGAGGGCGTGACGTACGAGGAAATCCAGTATGAGGGCTATGCGCCACACGGGGTTGCGGTGTTAATCGATATTGTCACGGATAATCGCAATCGGACGGCGGCGGATATCCGCCATATTTTCAAAAAGCGGGGTGGGAACCTCGGTGAATCGGGATCGGTTGCGTGGATGTTCACGCGCACAGGCCAAATCTCTTGTGCCAAGTCACAGGTAACCGATGCGGAAGAGTTTATGCTGGCGGTCATTGAGGCCGGTGCTGACGACGTTGAGGAGTCGGATGACGCGTTTCTCATCACCACCTCGGTCGAGTCGTTTAGAGACGTGCGCGGTGCGATTGAGTCCATGGGGATTGACTACGAGGACGCAGAACTCACCTATGTTCCGTCGACGACCGTGGAAGTCTCAGGAGAGGCCGCAGATGAGGTATTCGGCTTGATTGAAGCGCTTGAGGCACATGACGACGTGCAAAATGTTTATCACAATGCGGATGCACCAGACGATGAAGAAGAAGCGTGAGACTGCATAACTTGTCATTGCGTGCGCACATTAAATGTAACGTCTGAACCAAGAGGTGAGAGCGTTGCAAGCACGCAACCTGATATATACGCTGTTTCGGCCACTGTCGTTCTGTCTCGCAATGGTCACTTTCATCTTTACGTCGTGTCTTTGGACGGATGCAGCGCATGCGAACGTCCTGCCGACAAGCGACTTTGGTCAAGAGATGGCCGGGATGAACACCAAGGAGCCAGCACAATCCGCACTGTTTGTGACAGAGGGCAGCGGCGGGCAGTGTGATGTGGAGGAGCACGCAATTGCAGATGACGCTGTCGTCGCGTTCGCCGGGGAACGCCCTGCCTGGCACTTGAACGTCGGATTGACGTGGTACTTTATGGAACCTGTGTACGAGCGGAACGCGGTCGCGTCAGGCGATGAGGGTGGACGAGTTCAGGTTTAACCGGTATAGTCTTCTGCAAAACGCCCATTTATGAGACAATGAGGGACGTATATCGCGTCCCTTTTGTCATTTATCCAGTTCTATTCAGCATCACGCCTGGATGAAATCGACTTGGGTTTCCCCGCATCGCGGGTTTTGGTAGTGAGAGGGGAACGTCGCTTGAATGCATTCAGAATCCTGGGTGTTGACCCGGGGATTGCTCGACTTGGCTATGGTGTCGTCGATGTGGAAGGAAGTAGCCTCCGGTGTGTCACCTATGGCTGCATTGAGACCCACGCACAGACGCCACTGCCCGTTCGCTTACAGACAATCTTTCGCGAGTTAACTGACCTCATCCAACGGCACAGCCCTGCGGTGATGGCAGTTGAGGAGCTGTTTTTTAACCGAAATACGACGACGGCGTTTACCGTCGGGCAGGCCCGTGGCGTCGCGCTTTTAAGCGCGGCAGAACAATCGCTTGCGATTGCGGAATATACACCGATGCAAGTCAAGCAGGCGGTCACCGGTTATGGTCGAGCCGACAAGCAGCAAATCCAGCAGATGGTCAAGTTGCTATTAGGTCTTGTAGATCTACCAAAACCGGATGACGCCGCAGACGCGCTTGCGATTGCGATTACCCACGGCCACAGCGCGCCAATTGAGCGACTTGAGGTGCGAGAGGCAAATCGCACAACCGGCTGGAATTGGGAGCGGAGGACACGCTGATGATAGTCTTTCTAACCGGTCGTGTAGTGGATATTGGTCAAGGCTATGTCGATCTCGACGTGCACGACGTCGGCTACCGCGTCTATACGACCGACACGGCAGCTTTCAGTTTGTCGTTGGAGCAGGAAGTGCGCCTGTACACATATCAACATGTGCGCGAAGATGCAATTTTGCTTTATGGATTTCTTCGGCAAGCCGAGCGAGCCGTGTTTGAGAAGTTGATTAGTGTGTCTGGTGTCGGTCCAAAAGTGGCCTTGCAGATGCTCGGAGGGCTGCCCGCAGAGTCACTGGTGGCAGCGATTCGGCAGGAGGACGCCAACACGCTTTGTACGCTCCCTGGCATCGGGAAGAAGACGGCCATGCGGATGATTCTAGACTTAAAAGACAAACTGGATGACTTGCCGGTAAAACACGGGGAGTTTACGCCTCACTTAGCGGCTGTGGAGCCGACGCCGACAGACATCGTCGACGATGTCACGACGGCGCTCGTCGCGCTCGGATATCGTCCGAAAGAGGCGCAGCGAGCGGTGGAAGCCGTGCTGGAGCGCGCCGCGCCGAACACGACAGTCGAAGCTGCTGTGAAGGCTGCACTCACTTGGTTATATCAACATCAGGCCGATGTCAATCGGTTGTAGTTGGATGTTTGACGTTCGTCAAGCACAAGCGCAGATTGGGTTGCGCGTACTGTGGAGGAGGTGACGTATGGACGACCGCATTGTTTCGGCTGAGTGGAGCCGCGAAGATACGACGCTCGATTCTATTCGCCCTCGCTTTCTCGACGACTATATTGGGCAGCGAACCGTCAAGGACAACTTGAAAATTTTCATCCAGGCGGCTCGTGAGCGCGGTGAATCACTCGATCACGTCCTGCTCTATGGCCCTCCGGGCCTCGGCAAAACGTCGTTAGCGATGATTATTGCCAACGAGCTGGGCGTTCATGTCCGGGTGACATCGGGACCGGCGATTGAGCGGGCAGGCGATTTGGCAGCGCTGCTGACCAATTTGCAGCCGGGTGACGTCTTGTTTATCGACGAGATTCATCGCTTGTCTCGCTCTGTGGAGGAAGTTCTGTATCCTGCGATGGAGGACTTTTCGCTCGATATCATGATTGGGAAGGGTCCCTCGGCGAGATCGGTTCGTTTAGACCTGCCACCTTTTACCCTGGTGGGTGCAACCACGCGGGCTGGACTATTGTCAGCGCCGCTACGCGACCGATTTGGCGTCATTTTGCATCTGGACTACTATCCCATCGACGAATTGGCCGAGATTGTCCGCCGCAGCGCTGACGTTTTGCAAGTGGCCATCACGCCCAACGCCTGCATGGAGATTGCCCGGCGGGCGCGGGGGACGCCGCGGATTGCCAATCGCCTGCTCAAGCGCGTGCGCGACATTGTGCAGGTGTCGGGCCGGGATTTGATTGATGATGGCGCGGCGGATGACGCGCTGACGCGGTTGAACGTCGATAAATTGGGATTGGATTCGGTAGACGAGCGCATTTTACTCGCAGCCATCGATAAGTTTGGCGGTGGACCGGTAGGGCTTGAAACCCTTGCCGCGGCGATTGGCGAAGAATCGGACACGCTCGAAGACGTCTATGAACCCTACTTGTTGCAGATGGGCTTATTGAAGCGCACGCCGCGAGGTCGTGTGGTGACCGCCCAGGGCTATCGCCACTTAGGGCGCCCGGTACCATCTGCGGATGGGAATCATTGACAGATTACAAATTCCGTGAGATGGCTGGTAGACCCCCGGAAAAGGGGTACCTGTTCGCGAATGATGAAATGAGGTGGAACGTGTGGGAGTCCTGCCTTTTCGCGGTCGTCGTCGATCCGATGAACGGAAAGAACTTACCCGACTCCTCCACGGCGCCAAATCGGGGGACGAAGAGGCGCGAAATCAGTTGATTTCGTCTTATGTCCCGTTTATTCTTCGTATTGCTTCGCAAACCACGCGCCGCTATATTGACCAGACGGTGGACGACGAGTACAGCATTGCGCTGTCCGCGTTCAACGAAGCGATCGACCGGTTTGACCTGGACCGGGAGTCTTCGTTTCTCTCGTTCGCGGAAACGATTATTCGACGGCGGCTCATTGACTTTTTCCGCTCCCGTCAGCGGGATCGAAAGCAAGTCCCGTGGAGCGAATTCGACTTATTAGACGAAGAGGACAATGTCACGAATTACGCCGAAGTGAGCACGTCGCTCGAGCTGCATCAGTTGTCGGAAGAGGCGACGTTGCGGGCGTATGAAATCGAAGAGTACCAAAAGCGGCTTCAAGAGTTTGACCTGTCGTTTGCGGAACTGGTGCGCATTTCACCGAAGCACGGGGACGCGCGTCAAAATGCTTTTGAGATTGGACGGGTTATCGCCGGGGATGCGATGTTATTGGAGTTTGTCGAGCGCCGAAAGTCGCTGCCGCTCAAGCAGCTCGAAGACCGCGTGCAGGTGTCGCGCAAGACAATGGAGCGCCAGCGCAAGTATATCCTCGCAATTGTCATACTCCTGACGGGAGATTTCCCGATGCTGCAGTCGTTTTTGGAAGATGCAAAGGAGGTGTGAGTGGTGACAGACGTACAAATTGGCGTAGTCATGGAAATTCGGCGCAATCGGGCGGTTGTGATGACGCCGCAGGGCCTATTTGAGCAAATTCGATTGGATGTCCCGGCGAGTGTAGGGGATATGGTGCCGGTGCCGATGCAGCAAAACTTTGTTGGTCATCGACTACGAGTCCGATCCGCCATCGCCAGCGTGGCAGCCGCGGTCGTGATTTGCGCAGGGCTTTTGCATGCCATCTTCATCGCGCCGCCTAAAGCACAGGCATATGCGTTTGTCTCCCTCGATATGAGTCCGAGCGTCAGTCTCGACTTGAGTGATCACATGACGGTTCTCGGCATTCACGGCTTAAATTCGGCTGGCAAGCAGGTGGCCGCCTCCATGCACGTCAACGGGGATAAGCTCGGTACGGTGATTCAACTCCTCGTGCACAAGACTGTACAGCAGGGGTTACTGCCGGCAAACGATACGATTATCGTCGCGGCGGCTGGCGCCAATAGCCATACAGATGCAACGGCGATTGAGACGCAGGCTGCGGACGATGTGGATGCCGCCCTTAAAGCGGCTGGTGCTGCAGCGGCGCAAACGGCGAATGTCTACAGTATGGACGTCTCGAGTTCCGTATGGAACGAGGCCATGAAGCAAAACGTATCACCGGGTAAATACGCAACCTACCTGCTCGCTAAACAAGTTGGCGTTCCTGTATCCTTGTCCGACATCACATCCTCGCAAGTCCAGATGGTCCTGGCGCAAGTCCACGACCTGCAAACTGGCACGGCGCAGCTCAACACGGGCAACTACAGCAAAGTGGCTGCCATTGTGGGCTCGGCTATACCCGCTGGCACGCCGGCCGCAAGTGGACAGTAGTTTTCGCATCACGGACGACAGGCTGTGGCGCGCGAGCCCATGCATTAGTGCCGGCTTGTGCCTTGTGCCTTGGAGTGCCTTGGAGTGCCTTGGAGTGCCTTGGAGTGCCTTGGAGTGCCTTGGAGTGCCTTGGAGTGCCTTGGAGTGCCTTGGAGTGCTTCGTGCCTTGGGATGCCGATGCCATCAAGTGCTGTGCGCCAAGATAGCCTGAGCGGAAGTGTGCTGGCTGCAAGTTGGCCTTGGTGTATGTCATCTGTCGATGACTTGTGTTGAGCAGTGCGTGGTGCGGTGCCCTTACTTGTCTGGCTGGGGTAGTCGTTGAACGTGTATGATCACGATGGCCTGCGCTAGTTTGGATTGTCAGATGTAGCTGATGGACGTCCGATTATGAGGCGTAGATGCTTCAGTTTGGACAAGCCAATGTAGCTGTTGGCGATTAGGGTCCACCAAGTCTGATAGTCCTTAAGTCCGTAGACTATAGGAACGTAAACGTTGGGCTGGTGGAAAAGTTGTGTGTTGAATGTGTATTGAAGTATAGCAGCGGACGAACTGAACGGATGGGCTTTTGAGCGCTTGGTGATTGATTCTGCTGCGGAGTCGCTTAGATACACGGATGATGTTGATGTGTGAGTGAAGTGGGTTACGCGCTTCTTTCAAAATAGCTGTTGCGTTTCATGATAAACCGTGATATATTACTCATTGTCGCTTCAAGCGGTGCTGCCCTCAAAGCGCAGCTGTCTCGGTGGTTTTCATCGGCCAATTGGTGTCGGTTTTTGCCGAATATCGATGGTATCTCGGAGTCATCTCCGGTGATGACCGGCGATGAAAAACTTACCAGTGGCAACGAACGTCAGTTCGTGATATAGTACTTAGGCTGCTTCGATAGAAGCGGTGCTTGCTCGAAAGAATCACTTCATCTGGTTCCTCGTTGAATCAGCTTCAGTGGGGCTTTCACAGCAGGTTTGGTTCCTTGAAAACTGAACACACACGCCTAAAAGTTTCGGTCGACGTGACCTTTGGTCACAGCGACGATTGAAACATATGTAACAACGCCATTTTTTGAGAGTTTGATCCTGGCTCAGGACGAACGCTGGCGGCGTGCCTAATACATGCAAGTCGAGCGAGCCCTTCGGGGCTAGCGGCGGACGGGTGAGTAACACGTGGGCAATCTGCCTTTCAGACTGGAATAACACTCGGAAACGGGTGCTAATGCCGGATAATACACGGGTAGGCATCTACTTGTGTTGAAAGATGCAACTGCATCGCTGAGAGAGGAGCCCGCGGCGCATTAGCTAGTTGGTGAGGTAACGGCTCACCAAGGCGACGATGCGTAGCCGACCTGAGAGGGTGACCGGCCACACTGGGACTGAGACACGGCCCAGACTCCTACGGGAGGCAGCAGTAGGGAATCTTCCGCAATGGGCGCAAGCCTGACGGAGCAACGCCGCGTGAGCGAAGAAGGCCTTCGGGTTGTAAAGCTCTGTTGCTCGGGGAGAGCGACAAGGAGAGTGGAAAGCTCCTTGTGAGACGGTACCGAGTGAGGAAGCCCCGGCTAACTACGTGCCAGCAGCCGCGGTAATACGTAGGGGGCAAGCGTTGTCCGGAATCACTGGGCGTAAAGCGTGCGTAGGCGGTTGTGTAAGTCTGAAGTGAAAGTCCAAGGCTCAACCTTGGGATTGCTTTGGAAACTGCATGACTTGAGTGCTGGAGAGGCAAGGGGAATTCCACGTGTAGCGGTGAAATGCGTAGATATGTGGAGGAATACCAGTGGCGAAGGCGCCTTGCTGGACAGTGACTGACGCTGAGGCACGAAAGCGTGGGGAGCAAACAGGATTAGATACCCTGGTAGTCCACGCCGTAAACGATGAGTGCTAGGTGTTGGGGGGACACACCCCAGTGCCGAAGGAAACCCAATAAGCACTCCGCCTGGGGAGTACGGTCGCAAGACTGAAACTCAAAGGAATTGACGGGGGCCCGCACAAGCAGTGGAGCATGTGGTTTAATTCGAAGCAACGCGAAGAACCTTACCAGGGCTTGACATCCCTCTGACCGGTGCAGAGATGTACCTTCCCTTCGGGGCAGAGGAGACAGGTGGTGCATGGTTGTCGTCAGCTCGTGTCGTGAGATGTTGGGTTAAGTCCCGCAACGAGCGCAACCCTTGATCTGTGTTACCAGCACGTAGAGGTGGGGACTCACAGGTGACTGCCGGCGTAAGTCGGAGGAAGGCGGGGATGACGTCAAATCATCATGCCCTTTATGTCCTGGGCTACACACGTGCTACAATGGGCGGTACAACGGGAAGCGAAGCCGCGAGGTGGAGCAAAACCTAAAAAGCCGTTCGTAGTTCGGATTGCAGGCTGCAACTCGCCTGCATGAAGCCGGAATTGCTAGTAATCGCGGATCAGCATGCCGCGGTGAATCCGTTCCCGGGCCTTGTACACACCGCCCGTCACACCACGAGAGTCGGCAACACCCGAAGTCGGTGAGGTAACCGTTATGGAGCCAGCCGCCGAAGGTGGGGTTGATGATTGGGGTGAAGTCGTAACAAGGTAGCCGTATCGGAAGGTGCGGCTGGATCACCTCCTTTCTACGGAGAAACAAGGCTTTTAGGTGTTGTGTGTTTGGTTTTGAGGGAGCCAACGTCTCATATGAGACAAGGTAAACTCATGTACCTTGGCAACTGAATATGGAACAACCTCGAAAAGTAAACCGGTAACCGAAATGCGAGTAACAGGTAACAATAGCCGGATAACTGGATGAAGTGACTGGTGTAAGTCAGTCATGGAGTCGAAACGGTGAAGTTAGGAAGAGCGCACGGAGGATGCCTAGGCGCCAAGAGCCGAAGAAGGACGGGGCGAACACCGAAATGCCACGGGGAGCTGTAAGCGAGCATTGAGCCGTGGATGTCCGAATGGGGAAACCTGCTAGTGTGAAGCGCTAGTACCGTACACTGAATCCATAGGTGTACGGGGGCAACCGAGGGAACTGAAACATCTAAGTACCTCGAGGAAGAGAAAGCGAATGCGATTCCGTCAGTAGCGGCGAGCGAAAGCGGAGAAGCCTAAACCGGATGCGTGGTACAGACTGCAGTCGATGCGCATTCGGGGTCGAGGGGCTGTTGGCGGCAACCTGCAGGGAGCCAGCAGGAAGCAATCCGTAGGAGAACGGCATGGGAAGGCCGGCCATAGACGGTGAGAGCCCGGTATCCG